>NZ_JBHSFZ010000001.1:0-352352 GCF_042654265.1 Sphingobium tyrosinilyticum
TCTGCTTGCGATCAGCGCCAGAAATAAAGCGACCCATATGATCCCCCAAACCGTGGGAGCATCATACCATATCCGCCGCGTTTCCACACAGTCTGGACCAGTTGCGGACGCTGCGCAAGCCCCCAACCCCTCCCGCAAGCGGGAGGGGAGCGAGACTTGCCAAACCGCAGGTGAGGCTTAGTCGCAGCGGGGTGGGCTGTGCGGCGTCCGCAACCCACCCATACTGTCATGCCAGCGAAAGCCGGCATCTCAGCGGAAGGACACGACCAAGCCCGTGGTCAAGCTTCAACGACATGACGGAACCGCCCCCAGCCACTTCTATCCTCATCCCTTCCCGTCACCCCAGACTCGATCCGGGGTCCCTTTCTCCCTCTCTCGGGCGTCCTGCCTCCAAACACTTGCCACAACCCTCCAGCCCCTTACTCTCGCTTCAGCAATCACCACTTAGCGAGGCCGCCATGCCCATCACCCGCCGCGTCACGACCCATGAAGGCCCCGGTGGCACGTTCGAAAGCCTCGCCGTTTTGGACGCCTCCGCCCAAGCACCCTGTCCCGGCATCCTCCTCTTCCCCAATGTGCTAGGAACGAAGGAAGCCGACTTCGCCTATGCCGAAAAGGTCGCCACCCTAGGCTACACCGTCCTCGTCGCGGACATCTACGGGCAGGGCAAGCGCACTACCCGCGAAGATCCCGACATGGGCTGCTACATGGCCGAACTGAACGCCGACCGCGCATTGCTGCGCGACAGGGTCAACAGCGCGCATGCCGTACTCAAAGCGCTGAAAGAAGCGGATGAAAGCCGCACGGCAGCGATCGGCTTCTGCTTCGGCGGCAAATGCGTGCTCGATCTCGCCCGCAGCGGCGCGGATATTGCGGGCGGCGTCGCCTTCCACGGCGTCTATGACGCCCCGCCCTTCGCCAATGCCGCTATCACCGCCAAGCTGCTGATCTGCCACGGTTGGGATGACCCCATCGCGCCACCTGAAGCCGCCGTGGCCCTGGCCACCGAACTGACGCAAGCAGGCTGCGATTGGCAGATCCACGCCTATGGCCATACGGGCCACGCCTTCACCGATCATGCGGTCAACATGCCCGACAAGGGTCTCGCCTACAGCGCCGACGCCGACCAGCGCAGCTTCCGCTCGATGAAGGACTTCCTAGGCGACCTGCTCGGCTAACCCCACCTCGTCATCCCAGCGTTGGCTGGATGACCGGCGTTTAATCCTCAAATCTCGCCGATCATTTCCGCCAGCACGCTCAGACAGTCCTTCGCCAACTGCATCGACCGCGCGGGCGACCAGCCAAACTCAGCATCCGGTAGGTCGTCATTATCCTTGAACGGCATTTCCAGCGTCATCGCCACCGCGCCGAATCGCTGGGCGATCTGGTTGGTGGACATGGACAGGTTCGCCTTGCCCGCCGCCGACAGCGGATAGCCGCGCTCCGTCTGGAAATCCGGCGTCCGCAGCGCCAGCGTATCCCGGAACCGATTATAAAGCCCCAGCTGCCGCTCGGTCAGTCCAGCTATCCCCTCGAACCCCGCCAGGAATACCGCGGCGATCGCTTCATCACCATGCACGTCCATCGCGAAGTCAACGCCCGTTTCTTCCATCGCGCCGCGCACAAGGAAGACTTCCGGGCTCCGCTCCATCGAAGGCTCATGCCATTCGCGGTTGAGGTTCACCCCCACCGCATTGGTGCGCAGATGCCCGCGGCGGCTGCCGTCCGGGTTCATGTTCGGCACGATATGGAAGGTCGCTTGTCGGCGCAGCAGCCGCGCAACCGAATCCTCCTCATCGCACAGCCGCTCCAGCGCGCCTTCCATCCACCATTCCGCCATGCTCTCGCCCGGATGCTGGCGCGCATAGAGCCACACCTTCTTCGGCCCCTCGCCCAGCGTCAGCAGGTCGAGCGGCTGTCCATCCAGCGTCACGCCCAGTTCCCGATGCTCGACCCCCGGCTGGCAAGCCGCCCAGGCGATCAGGTCATGGTGCCGCTCCATCGAATAGGGCGCGAAATAGGCGACCCAGACCGCATTCACGTCCGGCGACAGGCGGATGGTCAGCGTGCCGTTGGCATAGCTCGTTTCCGCCTGCGTCCAAGTTTCGCGATCCTCGCTGACCCGCGCCTTGTAGCCGGGCCAGCCGTCGGGATAGGCCGACGTCCCGCAATTGGTGATCGCCAGCTCCACCTCACGGCCCGCCACGCCAGCCACGCGAAAATGGAACCATTGATAGAAGTCGCTCTGCCGGTCCTTGACGATCTCCAGCTCGGCGCGAACCTGCTCACTGGTATCTCTGATGGAAAGAACGCGAATATTCCCGCTGTCGAAGGCGCTGCTGATCGATATGGTCATTTGACGGTTATAGTGCGGCCTGATTCACCCGGATAGCCCCCGATCAGCGCGCTGGCGAGCTTTTGCGCGGCCAGGCCCGGCTGCGCGGCAGGCGTTCCTTCCCGCGCCTGGCTCACCGCCCGGCCTTCCCAAACCGTCGTCGAATCGGCTCGCCGCCGGATCTGCACCTGCAACTCGGTCGTGACGACATCCTTGGGCCGTCCCGACAGGTTGATCCCGATCCCCAAGCCGACTCCCGAATAGCCGCCGCTTCCCACTGCGCCGCCGACGCCGACGCTCACCGGCCGCCCGTCATTGCCATAGCCCGCCGGGCGGAAGCTCCGCCGAAAGCCCACCAGCGCGACATAATCACTCCGCGCGGCTGTAGTGGTCGGACCAAAGCCCACCCGCTGCAATTCCTGCTCCACCGCCGCCGCATAGGTGCGGAATTCCAGCCCCGCGTCGGGATTGGCGGGCATTTCCTCCACCACGATCGTGCCGCTCCGCGCCGGATCGCCGACATGGAACCGCGTCACTTCGACCGGCGGCACCGCCGTCGCGCATCCTGCCAGTGACAGGGCGAGGAAGGAGGAAAGGAGGATCTGCTTCATCATGCTAGTCTCCAAGAAGGACGCGTCAGCCCATACACGCCGCCGCTCCGGCATTTCCTTCAACGCGTGAAGCCACGGCTTTGCTGCATGCAGGATGAACGGGGCAAAAGAGCGGCTACCCACCCTTGACTTTCGCCTGCCCCGCCCATAGGGGCTGCGCTTCGATTTTCCGATCACGCAAAGATTCATCAAAGGCTGGTTCCATGAAGATCCGCAACTCGCTCAAGTCGCTCAAGGGCCGTCACCGGGATAACCGCGTGATCCGCCGTCGCGGCCGCACCTATGTCATCAACAAGACCAACCGCCGCTTCAAGGCCCGCCAGGGCTAATTGAACGGAGAGGTAGCCGCCGTCATCTTCGACGTCGGCCAGGTCCTCTACCATTGGGAGCCCCGGCTCCTCTACGAGCGCCTGATCGATGATGATCGGGCGCTCGACGCGTTTCTGCGCGATGTGGTCACCATGGACTGGCATGTTCAGCACGACATGGGCCGCCCCTTCGCGCAAACCAGCGCGGAACTGATCGCCCGCCACCCTGAGCATGAATCGCTGATCCGCCTCTGGGGCGAACGCTTCATCGACAGCGTCCAGCCCGCCGTCAGCGGCATGCCCGAACTGGTGCGAGACCTCTACCAGCGCGGCGTGCCGCTCTACGCTCTCACCAACTTCAGCGCGGAATTCTGGGTGCCTTTCCACGCCCGCGAAGCCACGCTCTTCGCCCACTTCCGCGACATCCTCGTATCCGGCGCGGAAAAGCTGGTGAAGCCCGATCCCGCCATCTACCGCCTGGCCCTCGACCGCTTCGGCCTCCGCCCGGAAGAAACGCTGTTCATCGACGATCGCGAGGAAAATATCGCCGCGGCGCAAGCGCTAGGCATCCGCGGTCACCTGTTCCGCGATGCCCCCACGCTCCGCCGCGATCTAGCCGCGCTCGGCCTGCTGGACGCTATTCCCGTCCCTTAAGCTCGTCGCCCCGGATCGCGGCGACATGCAGCACGTTGGTCGAACCTGGCGTACCGAAGGGCACCCCCGCCAGCACCACGATCTTGCCGCCCTTCTGGGTCATGTCGTGCCGCAACGCCATGCGCCGCGCCTTGCCGACCATCTCCTCGAACGTGCCGATATCCTTGGTCCGCACCGCATGCACGCCCCAGGTCAGCCCCAGCTTGCGCGCCGTATCGAGCCGCGGCGTCAGCGCCAGGATCGGCGTCAGCGGCCGTTCGCGCGCGACGCGGCGCACGGTGCTGCCCGATGAGGTAAAGCAGGTGATGGCGCTCGCCCCCACGACCGACACGATGCCCGCCGCGCCTTCCGCCAGTGCGTCGGCCGTGGTCGCATCGGGCTTGGTCACGGTAAAGTGCAGCCGCTCGACATAGCCGGGATCGCGCTCCACGCTATGGGCAATGCTGTCCATCATCGTCACCGCTTCTTCGGGCCAATCGCCCGCCGCCGTCTCGGCCGACAGCATGATCGCGTCCGCTCCATCATAAACGGCCGTGGCGACGTCCGACACTTCCGCGCGCGTCGGCGTCGGCGCCTTGATCATCGATTCGAGCATCTGGGTCGCCACCACCACCGGCCGCCCCATGCGCCGCGCGGTCGCCACGATCTGCTTCTGCAGCGGCGGCACCGCCTGAGGCGGCAATTCGACGCCCAGGTCGCCGCGCGCCACCATGACGCCATCGGCCAGCTCGATAATCTCCTCCAGCCTCTGCACCGCCGCCGGCTTCTCGATCTTCGCCATCAACGAGCCATGCCCGCCCATCAGCTTGCGCGCCTCAGCCAGGTCCTCCGGCCGCTGGACAAAGCTCAGCGCGATCCAGTCGCACCCCTGCTCGACCGCGAAGCTCAGGTCGCGCCGATCCTTCTCCGTCAGCGCAGGCACCGGCACGACCACATCAGGGACATTCACCCCCTTGCGGTTGGACAGCGTCCCGCCCACTTCGACGATGGTGTCGATGCGCCCGTCCGTCACCGCCTTCACCCGCAGCACCAGCTTGCCATCATCCAACAACAGCCGCGTTTCAGGCACCAGCGCCTCATAAATCTCCGGATGCGGCAGGTTGACCCGGCGTGCGTCGCCCGGCGCTTCATCCCGGTCCAGCACGAATGGTGCGCCGGTTTCCAGCACCGCAAGCCCGCTCTTGAACGTGCCCACGCGCAGCTTGGGCCCTTGCAGGTCGCCCAGGATCGTCGTCGGTCGCCCGAATTCCTTCTCCAGTCCCCGGATAGTGGCGATCCGCGCAGCATGCTCCTCATGCGCGCCATGGCTCATATTGATCCGGAAAGCGTCTGCCCCTGCGACAAACAGCGCCCGAATCACTTCCGGGCTATCGCTCGCGGGGCCAAGGGTCGCCAGGATGCGGACCTTGCGCGAGCGGGGCGGCAATTTTGTCATTCGTAAATGCTCCTGACCGTCATGGTCGCCTCTGGCTTGCCAGGGCGCCGTTTTCGATTATCCGTGCTGCACGACAGGATGATGTAGATCAGCGAAAGGATCGCCGTGGCCGACACCATACTCACAGATGCGGTTGCCGCAACCGCCTTCCGCCGCCTGATTGCGCATTTGCAGCATCGCACCGACGTTCAGAATATCGACCTGATGGGCACGGCAGGCTTCTGCCGCAACTGTTTGGCCGACTGGATCGCGCAAGCCGATGGCTCGCTGAGCCGCGAAGAAGCGCGCGAAATCGTCCACGGCATGCCCTTTTCCGAATGGAAAGAGCGCCATCAGAGCGAAGCGACGCCCGAACAATTGGCAAAGATGCAGGAGAGTGTGGCGAAGAACGCCGACAGCCATTAGGAGCAGTCGCCAACCCGATTCACATTCTTCTGGAGATTTGAAATATGAGCGAGGGCAACGTCGCCGCCGATCAGCTACGCCTTCTCATCGAACGCATCGAGCGTCTCGAGGAAGAAAAGAAAGGCATCGGCGACGACATCAAGGATGTCTATCTGGAGGCGAAGGCGACTGGCTATGATCCCAAGATCATGCGCCAGATCATCCGCCTGCGGAAAATGCCGCAGCATGATCGGCAGGAAATGGAAGCCATTCTCCAGACCTATCTCTCTGCACTGGGCATGGAATAAACCTCACTCCGTTCGCCCTGAGTAGCCGCTGAGTTATCGAAGCGGGGTATCGAAGGGCCTTGCCAGCCGCCATGCTTCGATACGAGACTTCGACAAGCTCAGTCTCTACTCAGCACGAACGGGAGAAGAAGATGTCCGAGATCATCGTCAGCACGACCAGCCGCCTGGAAGGGCGGCCCGCCAAGGAATATCTCGGCATCGTCACCGGCGAGGTGATTGTGGGTGCCAACCTCTTCCGTGACCTGTTCGCCAGTGTGCGCGACATCGTCGGTGGGCGCTCGGGCGCTTATGAGGATGTCCTCCAGCGCGCCCGCGAACAGGCGATCGGCGAAATGCGCATGCGCGCTGCGACGCTGGGCGCCAATGCGGTCGTCGGCGTCGATCTTGATTATGAAGTGCTGGGCTCCAACGGCTCCATGCTGATGGTCTCCGCCTCCGGCACCGCGATCCTCGTCTAGTTGCGCTTGGCAAATGCGCCCGCTAGAGAGCGCGCTTCGGATCACAGACAAGTTTAGGAGCAGGCCGTGGCCGGCCATAGCAAATTCAAGAACATCATGCATCGCAAGGGCGCGCAGGACAAAAAGCGCTCCTCGATGTTCTCCAAGCTCAGCCGCGAAATCACCGTCGCGGCCAAGATGGGCATGCCCGACCCGGACATGAACCCCCGCCTCCGCCTCGCCGTCAACGCGGCCAAGGCGCAGTCCATGCCCAAGGACAATATCCAGCGCGCGATCGACAAGGCGCTGGGCGGCGACATGGAGAATTATGAGGAAATCCGCTACGAGGGCTATGGTCCGGGCGGCGTCGCCATCATCGTCGAAGCGCTGACCGACAACCGCAACCGCACCGCGACCAACGTCCGCACCGCCTTCTCCAAAAATGGCGGCAATCTGGGCGCGTCCGGCGCGGTCAGCCATGGTTTCGACCGCATGGGCCTCATCACCTATCCAGCGACCGCTGGCGATGCCGACGCGATCTTCGAAGCCGCTCTGGAAGCAGGCGCGGATGATGTGTCGTCCAACGAGGACGAACATGAAATCTGGACTGCCATGGACGCGCTCCACGAAGTCGCCAAGGCACTCGAATCCAAGCTCGGCCCGGCCGAAGGCGCCAAGCTCGCCTGGAAGCCGCAGACCACCGTGGAAGTCGATGAAGCCAATGCAGCCACCCTGCTGAAGCTCGTCGATACGCTGGAAGATGACGACGACGTCCAGACCGTCTGGGGAAATTACGAAGTTTCCGACGCCGTCATGGAGAAGCTGGGTTGATCAACCCCTTCCCTCTCCCCTCGCGGGAGAGGGTTGCGCAGCCTTGGCGGCTCCGCCCCCTAGGCGAAGCTGGGAGAGGGGGCAGCGCCCTCTCCTCTCGCAACTCCCCTCTCCAACTCCGGCTAACCGGCGGGCCGGAAAGCCTGCCTATCCTTTCCCCTGAAGGGACGAGGAAAATCCGATGATCATCCTCGGCCTCGACCCCGGCCTCGGCATCACCGGCTGGGGCCTGATCGCTGCGGACGGCAATCGCCTCACCCACATCGCCAACGGCCAGATCAAGACCGATGCCGCGATGCCGCTGGCGAGCCGCCTGCTGGCGCTCGACCTCGCGCTCGCCGACCTCATCCTCGAACATCAGCCCAATGGCGCGGCGGTCGAAGAAGTGTTCGTGAACGTGAACCCGCAATCCACGCTAAAGCTCGGCCAGGCCCGCGGCGTCGTCCTGCTCGCAGCCTCCCGTTCCGGCATGGAAGTCGGAGAATATGCCGCCCGCCTCGTCAAGAAATCGGTCGTCGGCGTCGGCAACGCGTCCAAGGACCAGGTCCACGCCATGATCGCGCGCCTCCTCCCCGGCGCGAAGGTCGCTGGGCCGGACGCGTCCGACGCTCTCGCCGTCGCCATCACCCACGCCCACCATCTCGCCAGCGCCCGCCGCATCCCCCGCGCCTGACTACTACCGTCATTCCAGCGAACGCTGGGATCTCATGACGCGCCCACCACCAACCCCATCCCCGTTCGTGTCGAGCGATGTCGAGACACGTTTAGCACTATCGCCCCCTGTCCCGCACTCGCCTCACCGCCAATCAAACCGCAAAGGCGCCTCCCGGAACGCAAAGCGGTCCAGATGCTCCGCCACGACCTGCTTGAACCGCTCCACATCGGCGTCCTCTTTGGGCTCGATCGTCACCGCCAACATATCCGCCCCAGCCGTCAGCCGGATCGGCCCCATCGGAAAGGCGATCACGCCCTTTTCCGCGTCGAACTCCGTTTCGAACTTATGCCCCCAATGTTTGCACAGTTGCTGCAGATAGCGGCTACCCTGGGCAGTCGGCACATTCGCTGTCAAAACCATGTCAGAGCCTTTCAATCTTGCTGGCGGCCTCGTCGATCAGGGACGCAACGTCGAACATGGTCTCGCGGTCCGCGCCCTCACGTTCCAGCCGCGCCCGGACGGCGATCGACAGATTGTGCATCGCCCGCCGGATCGGCGCGCCATCGACTTGCTCGGCCCGTCGCGCCAGCGACGTAAGCAGCTCCATCGCCTCTTCCAGCGCCGCCCTGTTCTCCGCCAGATGCGCACGGCCCGCGTCGCTGATCGCAAACAGCTTGCGACTCCCCGCGCCCGGCTGTTCCACGATCAGGTCCATGTCCGCCAACAGCGTGAGCGTCGGATAGACGACTCCCGGGCTCGGCGCATAGGCTTCGCCTGACCGGCTCTCGATCTCGCGGATCAGGTCATATCCATGGCGCGGCTCCTGGCTCAGCAGTTCCAGCAGGATCAACCGCAGCGCCTCATTACTGAACAGCCGCTTCCGCCCTCCCCGGCCACCACCGCCGCCGCCCATCGGCCCGTCGCCAAATGGCCCACGCCCGCCGCCATGCCGCCCATGATGCCCGGCCATAGCCGCGAAGCGCCCGTTACGCCCTTGGCCGCATTCAGATCTAAAAAAGTGCATAAACCTATTCTCGTTGTTACTAGATACACTACGATATATCTTAAATGCGGCGAAAATCAAGAGTGCGTTCTTCTCGCTATTTCCTTCATCAAAAAACCCCTCCGGTCCAAAGACCGAAGGGGCAAAAACGCTTAAACAAAGGGAAAAAAGCGTCAGTCCGGCTTCTTGGCCACACTCACCAGAGCAGGCCGCAACAGCCGGTCCTTGATCGTATAACCCGCCTGCATTTCGATCATCACCGTTCCCGGCTCGACCTCATCGGACGGTACTTCCATCATCGCCTGATGCTTGTTGGGATCAAGCGGCTGGCCGACCGAAACCATCTTCTCGATGCCGTTCCGCCCGAACACGCTCTCCAGTTCCCGGCCCGTCGCCTCAAGCCCGGCGACCAGCCCCTTGAACTTCTCGTCCTCACGCAAATCCGGCGGGATCGCCTGCAGCGCCCGCCCCAGATTGTCCGCCACCGACAGCATATCCCGGGCAAAGGATGTCGCGGCATAGGACCGCGCATCCGTCAGTTCCTTTTCCAGCCGCCGCCGGACATTCTGAGTCTCGGCATGGGCGTACAGCACTTCCTGCTTCGCCGCCGCCAGCTCGCCTTCCAGGGCAGCCACCCGCTCCGCCGCAGCATCGCCCACGGGCGCTGCATCTTCGGGCAGTTCGTCAACGACTTCGGTATTTTCAATATTCAGCTTGTCTTCACTCATCTCATCAATCTCGACAACGTCTGCGCAGTGAAGTCCACCATGGGGATCACCCGCGCATAGTTCAAGCGCGTGGGGCCGATCACCCCGACCACGCCGACAACGCGGCCATCGCCGCCCCGGTAGGGCGCGGCTATGACCGAAGAACCCGACAGGGAAAAGAGCTTGTTTTCCGAGCCGATGAAGATTTTCGTCGCGCTCCCCGCCAGCGCGCTTTCAAGCAGGCGGGAAATCTCCTGCTTACCCTCCAGCTCATCGAGCAATTGCCGCACGCGTTCAAGGTCCGCAGCAGTCCCATCGTCCAGCAGATGCGCCTGCCCCCGCACGATCAGTACGGGACGGTCATCCGCATCATGAGACCAGACGGCGATGCCTCGTTCCACCAGTTCGCGCGCTGCGCCCTGAAGCGCGTTCCGCTCGCCTTCCATCTCGCGCCGCAACGCCTCTCCCGCTTCCCTCAACGTCATGCCGGCGAAGCGGGCGGACATGAAGTTGGCAGCCTCATTCAGCATCACTGACGTGACGCCTTGGGGCATATCGAGCACGCGGTTTTCGACTGACCCATCCTGCCCCACCAGCACCGCGAGCGCCTGCCGCTCATTCAGCGGGACAAAGCCGAACTGGCGCAGCACCGGCTCCCTCTTGGGAACCATGACGATTCCCGCACAAGCCGACAGCCCAGAAAGAGCCGCAGTGGCCGCGGAAAGCGCCTCTTCGATCGGACCGCCCTCGGCGACGCCCGCCTCAATCGCCCGCCGCTCCTCAAACGAAGGTTCAGCCGCCTGCATCATCCCATCGACAAACAGGCGAAGCCCCGTCTCGGTCGGCATCCGCCCTGCCGAAGTATGAGGCGCGGCGAGTAAGCCCAGCTCCTCCAGATCCTGCATGACGTTGCGGATCGATGCGGGCGACAGGCTGAGCGACGCGATCTTGCTGATCGTCCGCGACGCCACGGGCAATCCGGTGCCGAGATAACTCTCGACTACCAGGCGAAAAACGTCGCGCGCCCGCTCATTGAGTTCGGTGACCGGTGTTACCGCCATGGACCTCTATCTAGGCAAGCACCGGCTCGCACTCAAGTCGTGCTAACGGTTGGGCGCCGGCTTCACCATCGCACTGATGTCCAGCACCTTCGGAATGGTCGCGATAGCTGCCCGCAGCTTGCCATAAGCCGGGTCCATGCAACCAGACTGGAATTCCAGCCGCGTTGAGGGCAGGTCTCCTCTGGACCATTCAATCGTGTAGGCGGGCATGTCAGTGGCGAAGCGGGTGCAATTCTCGCCATGAGCGATTCGCCTGACCGTTCCCGCAGCCGGCCGGAACTGCGCCAGCGTTGCACGCAAGCGGCGATATTGCGCCGGCGTCACGGTAAAGCGCGTCGCCCCAGGGACCGCCGTAAATCGCTCCGGTTCCAGCAGCCCCGACCCGTCCGGCGTGACTTGCAGGCTGTAGCTTGGGCAAACGCCGAAGCATGGACCTGCCGAAAAGCGAATCGTATCCCCGGCCGCGACCGGCTTTTCCAGCTCCGGCCGCTCCCCTGCGCATCCCGCCGTCAGGGCGAGGCCCGCCAAAATCATCATCCATCGCAACTGCATGGCAGGCTTCCTATCATCTTTCCCGCGTATCGCCACTGGCATGACGTCACGCCCGGCGCTAAGCCCCACCGACTGATCGCTTCGGAGAATTATTTTATGCGTCCTTCCGGCCGCGCGCCCGACCAGATGCGCGACATCACCATGGAGCCCGGCTTCACCATTCATGCCGAGGGCAGCTGCCTCGTCAGCTTCGGCGACACCCGGGTGCTATGCACCGCATCTGTCGAGGAAAAGGTGCCTCCTTTCCTGCGCGGCAAGGGGTCGGGTTGGGTCACGGCCGAATATGGCATGCTGCCCCGCGCCACACACACGCGCGGCAGCCGCGAGGCGGCCAAGGGCAAGCAGTCCGGCCGCACCCAGGAAATCCAGCGCCTGATCGGCCGATCGCTTCGCACGGTCGTCGATCTTAAAAAGCTGGGTGAGCGTCAGATCGTCATCGATTGCGACGTCATCCAGGCTGATGGCGGCACCCGTACCGCCGCGATTTCTGGCAGCTGGGTCGCCCTGCGCATCGCCATCGACAAGCTGCTGGCCTCCGGCGCGCTGACCGAAGATCCAATCCTGCAGAAGGTCGCGGCGATCAGCTGCGGCATCTACAACGGCACGCCCGTCCTCGACCTCGACTATGCCGAAGACAGCAATGCCGAAACAGATGCCAACCTGATTCTCACCGGCGATGGCAAGTTCGCCGAAGTCCAGGCGACTGCCGAAGGCGCCGCCTATGACGAGGAAGAACTGCTCCGCCTGCTCCGTCTCGCCCGGATCGGCTGCGCACAAATCTTCGCGGCGCAGGACAAGGCGACCGGCCGATAATTTCCCCCAAAATCCGTTCGCTTCGAGCTTATCGACAAGCGATAGCGCAATGCGCGCGTTTCTCGACTAAGCTCGAAACGAACGGGGCGAGGTATTCAAAACGATGAGCGACGACTTCGGACAGGAACAGGCGATCCGCAAGCTGGGCCCAGGCAAGCTGGTGATCGCGAGCCACAATCCCGGCAAGGTGCGGGAAATCGGCGAACTGCTCGCCCCCTATGGCATAGAGACTGTCTCCGCGGCCGCGCTCGACCTGCCGGAACCTGAGGAAACCGGCACCACTTTCGTCGCCAATGCGGAGCTGAAGGCGATGCAGGCGGCCGACTTGTCTGGCTTACCCGCGCTCGCGGACGACAGCGGCCTCTGTGTTGAGGCACTAAACGGCGATCCCGGCATCTTCTCCGCCCGTTGGGCTGGGGAAACAAAGGATTTCGGCGTTGCGATGAAACTGGTCTGGGACGCGATAGAGGCCAAAGGGCCAGGCGCGGGACATGGCGCGCACTTCGTCTGCGCCCTCGCGCTGGCGTGGCCCGACGGTCATGTCGAAGCGTTCGAAGGCCGTGTCGATGGAACGATCGCCTGGCCGCCGCGCGGCGACAAGGGCTTTGGCTATGACCCGATCTTTCAGCCGCTTGGCCACGCCATCACGTTCGGCGAGATGGACCCCGCGAAGAAACATGCGATGAGCCACCGCGCCGACGCCTTCGCCCAACTGGTTTCGACCGTCTTCTGACAAGTCCGGCGGGGGCGTCTATTCGCCCCCGCTTGCAAACACTGATCCGCGTGCGCTCACCGCATCGAGCGGCCCCTTGCCAAACTCGTTACCGGCAGGGAAATAGCGGCAGACAAGATATTCATAATTCTGCCCGTCCGCGAGCGCGCAACCTACTTTGCGGGTGCCGCGCCATATCATCTGCGTATAGTGGCCAACATCTTCCCATCGTCCGGATGTGCTCACATTGGGCAGCTTGCCGCCGCGACGGAACAGCCGCCTTTCATCCAGGAAGGAGCCGATCATTACTTCATAGCTATAAAGCCGCCGTGGGCCCATCCACAGATTCTCGCCGCTTGGGACTGCACGCGACGCACGCGGCGAATGCTGGAAGCGATTGGTGAGAGCCATCTGCCGCGCATAGCGAGCGGCATCCTGCGCCAGGGCCGCATCCCAGGCGAGCGGCGAAATGCCAAGCGATTCACGCTCGTCATTATGCATGCCCAGGACGACGTCGCGGAGCAGCCAGTTATCGCGCTCCGCCTCTTCCATGCCGTGATAGGCGGCCGGCATGACTGACTGCGGCATCGCCGCCCGCCGCGCGGGCGCTGCTGCGACGCCGCCGACTGGAATAGCTACCATCGCTGCCGCCGCGATCGCTGGCCGCGCAGCCCAAAGCCGTCTAAAGACGCCCCCAATCATGCCCCTGTCCCCGCTCGAGTCCCCCGCGCCTGCGCCCGAACCTATGGCCTTATATGTGCACTGGCCATTTTGTGTTTCAAAATGTCCCTATTGCGATTTTAACAGCCACGTCCGATCGGGCATCGATACCGAAGCCTGGCGCGATGCGCTGCTAGACGACCTTGCCCATGAAGCATCGCTGAATGGCGGGCGCGGCCTGTCCTCGATCTTCTTCGGCGGCGGCACGCCCTCGCTGATGCCGCCCGCTATTGTTGCAGGCATCATCGATGCGGCGTCGGATTATTGGCAGCCGACCAGCGACATCGAAATCACCTTGGAGGCCAATCCAAGTTCCGTGGAAGCGGCGCGATTTGCCGATCTCGCGCGCGCGGGCGTCAACCGCGTATCCCTTGGCATCCAGGCCCTCGATGACCAGGCATTGCATTTCCTCGGCAGGGCCCACGATGTCGCCGAGGGGCTTGCCGCGCTGAACGTCGCGCAATCCGTTTTTGACCGAGTGAATTTCGATCTGATCTACGCACGGCCAGACCAGACCGAAGCCGAATGGGAAGCCGAGCTAACACGAGGACTCGCCTTCGGCACGGACCACCTGTCCCTCTACCAATTGACTATTGAGCCCGGGACCCGCTTCGCCACCCTGGTCGCCCAGGGCAAAATGACACCCGCCGATCCAGATCATGCGGCTACGCTGTACGAGCAGACACAGGCCATGACTCAAGCTGCTGGCCTCCCCGCCTATGAGATCAGCAACCATGCCAGACCCGGCCAGGAGAGCCGCCACAATCTAACCTATTGGCGGTACGGCAGCTATGCCGGTATCGGTCCGGGCGCCCACGGCCGCCGCGGGGGAGTGGCGACGCTGCGCCACAAAAAGCCAGAAAACTGGATGACCGCAGTGCGCCGTAACAGCCATGGCCTGCAAAGCGAGGAACCACTCGCCCCCGCTGACCGCGCTCGCGAGGCGCTCATCATGGGCCTGCGGCTGGCGGAAGGCGTCGATCTTGGCCGGATCGCCGCAATGTCAGGATTGGAGCCCGACATGCTGGTTGATGAGCAAGCTGTTACCCGCCTGGCCAAGTTAGCTCTGGTGGAGAGAGACGGCCAACGACTGCGCATCACCTCTGCGGCGATGCTGCTGCTAGACGCGATCCTTCCAGAAATAGTGCAGGTCTGATCCGGCGAGCCGGAACGCGCTCAATTGGCCGAAGCGACGCCCTCGTCCGACATCAACTGCTGAAGCTCGCCCGCTTCATACATTTCCATCATGATGTCGCTGCCGCCGACAAATTCGCCCTTCACATAGAGCTGCGGAATGGTCGGCCAGTCAGAAAAAGCCTTGATGCCCTGGCGAACCAACTGATCCTGCAAAACATCAACGCTTTCATAGGCGACGCCCAGATGCTCCAGGATAGCAACAGCGCGGCTGGAAAAGCCGCATTGAGGGAATAAAGGCGTCCCCTTCATGAAAAGCACCACGTCACTGCTGTTGACGATATCGGCGATCCGCTGTTGCACGGCGTCGGTCATGGGTCGGTCCAGTCCTGTAGGGCGCCGCTGGCAAGCCGCGGCGCGCATGAAAATCGTACGCGGTTAGTTGGGAACGGCGGTGGTCAGTTGCAAGGCATGAAGCACCCCGCCCATCCGGCCGCCAAGGGCCGCATAGACCGCACGCTGCTGAGCCACCCGGTTCAAGCCCCGGAAGCTTTCCGACACCACGCGCGCCGCATAATGATCGCCATCACCGGCCAAGTCGGTAATCTCGACCTCAGCGTCCGGAATAGCCGCCCGGATCATGTCTGCAATTTCGTCGGCAGCCATCGGCATGAGAAAAGTCCGTTCTGCTTACTGAGCTTCAATGAAGTGACGACGGGCGATCACCTGCTGCTCTTCCAGAGCGGTGCGCACCCCTGCCTCGTCTATCTCAACGCCAGCCTGGGTCATGTCACCCACGAGCTTGCGGATGACGTCCTCATCGCCCGCTTCCTCAAAATCCGCCTGCACGACCGCCTTGGCATAGGCGTCGGTTTCTTCGGGCGTCAGACCCATTTTGGCAGCGGCCCATTCGCCCAGCAGCCGATTGCGCCGCGCCTGGATGCGGAACTGCATCTCCTGGTCGTGGGCAAACATATTTTCAAAGGCCTTCTCGCGGTCGTCGAAAGTCGTCATGCCTGTGCCCTGTTAAAAGAAGCTGGATTATCAATCGAAATAGGAAGGTCGGGACGGTTACGCAACGGTGGGAACGAGCCAAGGCCGCAGCCCGGCGTCCTTCGCCTCGAACTGACTGATCGTATCTGCCTGTCCCAGCGTCAACCCAATCTCATCGAGCCCGCCAAGCAGACAGTGCTTGCGAAACGGATCGATCTCGAACTGGAAACGGTCCTGAAACTGCGTGGTGACGGTCTGCTGTTCCAGATCGACATGGATCGGGTCGGTCTTTGCCACTTCCATCAGCCGATCGACCGCTTCCTGCGGCAGGACGACCGTCAAGATGCCATTCTTGAACGCATTGCCGGAGAAGATGTCCGAAAAACTCGGCGCGATCACCACCTTGATGCCCAGGTCAGCAAGGGCCCAGGCCGCATGCTCACGGCTGGAGCCGCAGCCAAAATTGTCGCCTGCGATCAGGATCGGGCTACCGGCATATTCCGGATCGTCGAAGACATTGCCCGGCTCCTTGCGCAGCACCTCAAAGGCCCCCTTGCCCAAGCCTGCCCGGGAAATGGTCTTCAGCCAATGGGCAGGGATAACGATGTCCGTATCGACATTCTTCATCCCGAACGGATAGGCCCGGCCGTCAACGATAGTCAGCTTTTCCATCAATTCGCCTGCTTGCTCTCCAGACGGCGCGTATCTTCCGCGCGCCCCAGGGTCGCCGCCATTGCGGCACTGGCCAGCGCGCCCAGCGCCAGCAGCCAGAACACCTTCTTCATGCGACCACCTCTCCCTGTTTTTCGTTCAGCAATTCCCGCACATCGGTGAGATGCCCCGTAATGGCCGCGGCTGCAGCCATGGCCGGAGAAACAAGGTGGGTCCGCGATCCCGGACCCTGGCGGCCCATGAAATTGCGGTTGCTGGTGGAAGCACAACGCTCGCCCGCAGGCACCTTGTCAGGGTTCATACCGAGGCATGCCGAACAGCCCGGTTCGCGCCATTCAAACCCGGCATCCTTGAAGATGCTGTCGAGTCCCTCGGCTTCGGCCTGCTGCTTGACGAGACCTGATCCAGGCACGACGAGCGCCTGCTTGATACCGTCAGCGATGTGACGGCCCTTCAGCAGCGCAGCAGCGGCGCGCAAATCTTCGATACGGCTGTTGGTGCAGCTCCCGATGAAGATATGTTCGACTGCCACATCCTCCATACGCTGCCCTGCAGACAGGCCCATATAGTCGAGCGACTTTTGCGCGGCGGCCCGTTTAGAAGGATCGGCAAAGCTTTCCGGACTCGGCACGACGCCCGTGACCGGCACGACATCCTCAGGGCTGGTGCCCCAGGTCACATTGGGCACGATGTCCGCCGCGTCGATGACGATCGTCTTGTCGAACTGGGCGCCTTCGTCGGTGTGCAGTGTCTTCCAGTAGGCGACCGCCGCATCCCATTCCGCGCCCTTGGGCGCCATGGGCCGTCCACGCAGATAGGCGAAAGTTTTCTCATCCGGCGCAAACAAACCGGAACGGGCACCCGCTTCAATGGACATGTTGGCGACAGTCAGGCGGCCCTCGATCGACATGTCGCGGAATACCGACCCGCGATATTCCATGACATAGCCGGTGCCGCCCGCGGTGCCGATCCGGCCGCAGATCGCCAGCGCGACATCCTTAGGCGTAACGCCAAAGCCCAGTTCGCCCTCCACGACGACTTCCATGGTCTTCGACTGCTTCAGCAGCAGCGTCTGGGTGGCGAGCACATGTTCGACTTCGGACGTGCCGATACCGAAGGCCAATGCGCCCAATGCCCCGTGCGAGCTGGTGTGACTGTCACCACAGACCAGCGTCGTGCCTGGCAGGGTGAAGCCCTGCTCCGGCCCGACGACATGGACGATCCCCTGCTCCAGGTCGGCATCACCGATCAGACGCACGCCAAATTCCGGCGCGTTCCGCTCCAGCGCGGCGAGTTGCTGCGCGCTTTCGGGATCGGCGATCGGGATGCGATTGCCCTGCGCGTCGCGGCGAGGCGTAGTCGGCAGATTATGATCCGGTACAGCGAGCGTCAGTTCAGGGCGGCGCACGGGGCGGCCGGCGATCCGAAGACCCTCGAAAGCCTGGGGGCTCGTCACCTCATGGACGAGGTGGCGATCAATATAGATGAGGCAGGTTCCATCAGGGCGGCGCTCAACAACATGCGCGTCCCAGATTTTCTCGTACAGCGTGCGGGGCTTGACCATAACAAATTCCCCCTAGACCCAGACCGGGTCCGGCGAAAGGGGGAATGGAGCCAATATTTCCTGTTTCCGGCAGTAGCGCCCCTGGGAGAGCAGCGTCAGGATGCGCGATCGTCCTGGATGATGCGTCCAGCAGCGCCAACCTCCGCCTCATGGCTCTCTTCGCGCCACGTCTCTGCCAATGCAGCAGCCTCCCACTCCTGTATCGCGGGATGAGCGATCATCTGATCGACCCATTTCCGCGCGACGGGCCCAACATCAAGATCATAGGTCCGCACCCGAAAGGCGACCGGCGCATAAAAGGCATCAGCCGCTGTAAAGGCCGGGCCCGCAAGAAATGGTCCGCCGAATCGCTTCAGGCCATCGCCCCACAGTTCCGCCAGCCGCGCAATGTCCCGGTTGAGGTGCGGCGAGGGCAAGTCCCGTTCAACGCGCACCCCGACATTCATCGGGCACTCATTGCGCAAGGTTGAAAAACCGCTGTGCATCTCGGCAACGGCACATTGAGCGAAAGCACGTGCGCCCTCCTCCTGCGGCCAAACCCCAGGATGGCGATCGGCAAGGTAGAGCGTGATGCCCAGCGAGTCCCAAGCGGTCCGATCACCGTCAATCAGCACAGGAACCTGCCCTGTAGGAGAGAAGGCGCGGAAGGCGGCATAATTCACGCTATGCACGAATGGCTCGAGCCGATCCGAGAACGGAATGCCGAGAGCCTTCATCAGAACCCATGGGCGAAGCGACCAGCTCGAATAATTCCGATTGGCGGTGATGAGGGTGTAAGACATGGGCGCTTCTCCTGCCAAGGCCACGTTTCGCGACCTTATAGGGCCGGGCGGGCGCGGAAAAGCTGGAACACAGAGGCGGAGCTTCTATGCCGCAGCGAGCCACTCCAGGGCAGCCTGTTCGGTATCGAAATAGCCATAGTCGCCATCCGCCTGCTGCAACCGCTTCGTCTGCATCCGCAGAAGCATGGACGGCGAAACGATCGCTATCCGGCCAGGCTTCGCGTCTCTGTTCGCATAAGATATGCGGCCAAGCGCCTCGCTGACCTCCAACGTATGTATTTCTGTGCGGCAGGTGTTGAGCAGCGTGTCGCAACCATCTGCCGCGACCCTCACCACGTCGGCAATCGCCTGCGCGAAATGCTCGACGACGTCGAGATTCCAGAAGCCATAGGTGATGATTCTGATCAGCTTGCGGCTGCTGTCATAACTGACCTCGAAAAAGCCTTCCAATTTCCGCACATCCCCTCCTCAGCACGGAGGCAGCTATTCGGCCTCCCGCAAATCAAGCCAGGCAACCACATCATTTTCGGTGGCGATGAACAGCCCGTCCTGGACATCCTGCGGCTGTTGTCCGGCGATAAGCACAGCTTGGCTTAACGGGCCGTAAAAGAGGGTCGTCGCGGCCCCTCCTTCTTCGGAGTCGCTCAGGTGATAGAGGCGTACGGTTGCGGAATCATAAGTGCTGCGCATCGCACCGTTATCGACCGGCGGAACGCCTTGTGCAAGCTGAGGGCCGTTAGCGGCGGTCAGTCTGCTTGATGCCGTTCGCCAGGCGATTCGCCCCGATTTTCACCGCGTCATCCGTGAAATTGGCAACGAAGCTGCTGCTGCGCTGCAGGCCCGGCACGAAAGATGCGCTGTTGCCTGCGATGGACAAGCCGCCGCTGTCATGCTCCCGCCCTTCGGGCGCGACAGTGATGAAAGCGCTGTAATTATCCTTGTTCCGGCCCTGCACCATCTCATTGCGGCTAATTTCACCGCTGGCGCCATTGGACAGATCGATCATGTAGTTGGTGAGGCGACCACCGCTATCGTCGAAGCTGTTGTCGTTGATCGTGACGCGCGGCGTGCGTGTTTTCAGATAATGGCCGCCATCGCCCTGATCAAAGCGTGAGCGCGTAACGGTGAGCTTGCCATAACGACCGATATAGATGCCATGAGCGCAATCCAGGTCACGGTCACAGCGGCCCAGATGGCGAAAGGTCGATTTATCGATGGCGACGCTGTTACCCGGCGCATCCCCGCTCAATATTCCTTCTTCGCTGTTGCGGAAGAGGCTGTTGGTCACGGTCAGGTTGCCGCTTTCCAGGCGGATGCCTGCGCCATTGCCGTCGGGCACGCGCAAATTCTGGAAGATGATGCCATCGACACTGCTTGATCGGCCACGCAGCACCAGCGCGGCCTTTCCCTCGCACGGCATGCCGTCCAGGATGACGCTGCCCGGCGTCTGGGCCTGGAACGCGACCTCTCCTGCTTCCTGCACAGCACATTGGGCGTAGGAGCCGGGTGCGATCAGCACCGTGCCCTTGCCATCGCCAATCGCCGCAACCGCATCCTTGAGCGAGGCATAGCTCCGCCCGCCTTCGGCTAAGGTGAAGGGCGTGGGCGTGCCTTGTGCCAAGGCGGCCGCTCCGGCGGCCGCGAAGACGAGCAGTGTGGTGGATAAGATGCGCATATCGAAAGTCATAGGCGCGAGCGGCCGCGCGTCCAATGCGAAGTCATGGTTAACAAAATGCTGTTCCGGGATGGGACAGGTCGTGCTGCGCGCCCCCGGCTGACTCAACAATCGCAGGACGATGAATATAGGTGCAGAAATGCTTCAACTCCGGCGAGACAAACTCTAAGCCTGTTGCACGCATGACCGTGGCCGCCATCCTGCTCCGACCGATTGCCGTCCTATTGGGCGGCGCGGCGCTTCTTGCAGGCTGCTCGCAGGAGGCAAGCGGACCAGTGGCGGTCAGCGTCATAGGATCGCCAGCCGATCTCGACAAACCGCTGGAGAATCTGCCGGATCCTGGCGCCAAGCTGATCCTGGAGGCGACGGCTCAGGGATTGGTGGCGTTCGACGCAGCCGGCGAAATTTTACCCGCCCTGGCGCAGCGCTGGATCGTCGAGGATGAGGGGCGCAGCTACATCTTTCGGCTGCGCCGCGCCAATTGGCCGGATGGAGAAAAGGTTACGGCGGTCGATGTTTCACGGCCCTTGATGGCCCGGATTGAATCGGTGCGGCGGTTGGATCCGGAAGGGCCGCTCGATGCAGTGGAGGCCGTGGTGCCGATGACCGGGGAAGTGATAGAAATTCGGCTGGCCGCCCCCCGCCCATATCTGTTGCAGATGCTGGCGCAGCCGCAAATGGCGCTGCTATCACGCGAAGGCGGGACAGGTCCGTACCGTCGCGAACGCTGGGGAAAGGCGCTCATTCTCAGCCCTGTGGACCGGGTTGGCAGTGGCGAGGATGAGCCGCCGGCGCAGCCTGGGGAAACACGTATCTTGCGGGCGGAGAGGGCTGCGCTGGCGATCATCCGCTTCCGTGAGGGCAAGGCCGCCATGGTGCTCGGCGGCCGCTTTGCCGACCTGCCGCTGCTGGTGCCGGCAGGGGTCGATCGTGATGCGGTGCGGATCGATCCCGTACAGGGGCTGCTCGGGCTGGCGGTTACGGGCAAAGGTAAGTTGCTGGACGATGATGGTGTGCGGCGCGCGATCAACATGGCCATCGACCGCACTCAGTTGCCGGTGTTGTTCCCGCTAGGCGGCTGGGCGATCACCGAACAGATCGTGCCCAGCCAGCTCGACCTGCCGGGGCCGCCCACGCAACCTGACTGGTCGGATAGGAGGATGGACGAACGGCTGGCGCAGGCGGCCGCAGCGGTGGCGCGGTGGCGCAGCGACAATGGCGATCCGCCTGTGTTGCGTGTCGCCCTGCCCGAGGGCCCAGGCGCAACGGCATTGTTCGGCCTGATCCGGCATGATTTGCGCAGGATCGGCCTGCAAGTCGAGCGGGTGGCGAAGAAGGGTGAGGCCGATCTCCGCCTGATCGACGAGGTTGCTGCCTATGACAGCGCACTTTGGTATCTGGGGCGGATCGGCTGTGCGCGGAAGGTTCATTGTTCAGCTGAGGCCGATACCCAGTTGCAGGCCGCGAGCCTGGCCAGCAGCCTGCCCGAACGGATGGCGCGGATAGCCCAGGCCGAGGCGCTGATGCAGGCGCATAATGGCTATATCGCGCTGGGCACGCCTGTGCGCTGGTCACTTGTGACCCGGCGCCTGAACGGATTCATGGCCTCTCCCCGCGCCCGGCACCCATTGAACCATCTGTTGCGCAGCACCAACTAGGCTCCATTGGAGGAGCAGAATGGCGTTTTCGCAAGACCAGTTCGATCGCATGGTACGTGATATGCCGGGCTTTAGCCGTGATCCCGCCTCGATCCGGCGGCGGATAGAGGCGATGGAGGCGATGCTGGAGGGGCTGTTCGTCATCCCCGGCACCAACCGGCGCGTGGGGCTGGACAGCCTGGTCGGGCTGATCCCGGTGGTGGGCGATTTGGCGACCGCCGCGATGGGCGCGTGGATCGTTTGGGAAGCACGCAATCTGGGCATGCCGAAATGGCAATTGGCGCGCATGGCCGCGAATGTCGGGTTCGACACGCTGGTGGGGGCGATCCCCCTTGCAGGCGATGTGTTTGACTTCCTTTTCAAGTCCAATACGAAGAATCTGCGCATCATTCGGAGGCATCTGGACAAGCATCATCCATCGACCGTCACGATCGAGGGTTAGAGACTAATTTGCCGGTGCTTGCGCGTTGGGATCGAGGTTCAGGATCAGCGCGGGGCGGCGGGCCGGAATTGGCATAGGCCGTTGCAAGCGGGCAAAGGCCGGACCGGGCTCGATCCGCAGGCGGCTGCTGGCTTTCACGCCGCGCTGCCGGGCGGGGCAGCGGGCGAATTCCATCGTGCGGTCCATGCACAGCCAGAGCTCGCTTAGATTTCCGCGCGTGGTTCGGACCAGCATCATCTCCGGTTTGAGAGCGGGGTTCGCATGGGCGAAGGCGGCGGCGAACTGTCCTGCGGTCAGCGTGTCGCGGCGCGCGAGCGCGTTCATATCGGGATAGCGGATCGAGTCGTAAAGGGCGCGGGCTAGGTTGAAATACAGGTCCGGCTTGGTTGTCATGCAGCTCCCATGCTTGGCCCATTCATGCTGGAGCAGCTGGGCGGAGGGCGTCGTGCAGAGATTCTGGCGGATCACCTGGCGCGAGAGCAGATCGGTGGCGCGGCAGTATTGCGGCCAGTCCTTCCCGACCCCTTCGGGCCACAAACCATGCAGGACAAAGCCGAACCGGCCGTTGCGGCCGCCGCATTGGAAGACGCTGCTGCTCCCCCGGGCGGTAGCGCAATATTGGGGCGACCAGCTAAGCGCCAGCGTATAGCCGCCGATGGGAAGGAGACGGCGCGGTTCGCCATTGTCGGGCAGTTCCAGGCGCGGGCGCGGGATCTGCGCGGGCAGGCTGCACCCGGCCGCCTGCGCCAGGGCGGTGCCGGGCGCGGCCAGCAGCAGGACTGCCGCAAGGGCTTTATGCAAAGGCGAAGTCCAGGCCGATGTCGGCGGCGGGCGCGGACTGGGTGAGGCGGCCAACGCTGATATAGGTGACGCCGGTTTCCGCCTTGGCGCGGATGGTCTGGAGCGTGACGCCGCCCGATGCTTCGGTCGGCACGCGGCCGCCCACAAGGGTGACCGCACCGCGCAGGGTGGGCGCGTCCATATTATCGAGCAGGAGGTGCGTAGCTCCGGCGGCAAGCGCCGGTTCGATCTGGTCGATGCGATCGACTTCGACGATGATCCTCTCGATCCCGGCGGCGGCGGCGCGGCGGACCGCTTCCTCGACCGATCCGGCGACGGCGACATGATTGTCCTTGATCATCGCCGCGTCCCACAGGCCCATGCGGTGATTGGTCGCGCCGCCTTGCCGAGTCGCATATTTCTCAAGCATGCGCAGGCCCGGGATGGTCTTGCGCGTGTCGAGCAGCGTGGCGCCGGTGCCGAGGATGGCATCGACATAGGCGCGAGTCATGGTGGCGATGCCCGTAAGGTGCTGGACGGTGTTGAGTGCCGACCGCTCGGCCGTAAGCATCGCACGGGCCTTGCCCCGGATGCGCATGATGTCGGTGCCGGCAGCGACGCTGTCGCCATCCTCTTTCAGCAGCTCGATCTCCACCTGCGGGTCGAGCGCGCGGAAAAAGGCGGCGGCGATAGGCAGCCCGGCGAGCGTCACCGCGTCGCGGCTGTCCATCACCCCGTCAAAGATCGCGTCGGCGGGAATCACCGCTTCGCTGGTGACGTCGCGGCCGTCGGGACCGAGATCCTCGGCCAGGGTGGAGGCGATGAAGGCGTCGAGGTCGAAGCCGGGGAGTGAAAAGACAGGAGAATCAGCGCGCATGGCCGAGCGATGTGGCACAGTCGCCGGGCGGTTGACAGTCCCTCTGAGTGGGTCGAGGCTAAGTCCGGACGATCAGCGGAGACCCGGCATGAGCGAGGAACCCGAATCTATCCGCGAAATTACCATCACCCGCCTGATCGATGCCCCTGCCCATCTGGTCTTCGCGGCTCATGCCGATCCGGTGCATGTAAAACGCTGGTTCGGTCCGGTCGGCTGGCCGCTCAGCACATGCGAGATGGATTTCCGGGTGCGCGGGCACTTCCGGTTCCAGATGACGAGCGACAAGGGCGAATTGGGGCCGCCCTTTGGCGGGACCTATCTGGAGATCGTGCCCAACCAGCGCATCCGCTACGACAACAGCTTCGAGGCGCCCGGATCGCCGGTGATGGTGACGACGGTCAGCTTGGCCGAGGATGCTGAAGGGCGCACGCTGCTGACGCATCATACCGTCTTTGAAAGCAAGGCGATGCGGGACGATTATCTGGGTCAGGGGTTCGAGGCTGGGACGAATTCCGGGCTGGATCAGCTGGAAGAAGTGGTGCGCGAGATGGTGGCGGAGACGGGCGGGGGCTGACCCCGCCCTTCCGCCCGATCAGCGGTTGCCGACGTCGCCTTTCCCTATCGTACCGCTCGCCATTTCAAGCATGCGGTCGAGGCTTTTCTTGGCGGCGAGGCGGAGTTGCTCATCCATTTCGATGCGCGGCTGTAGGTCGCGCAGCGCCAGGTAGAGCTTCTCCATCGTGTTGAGCGCCATATAGGGACAGACATTGCAGTTGCAGTTGCCGTCCGCGCCCGGCGCACCAATGAAGGTCTTTTCGGGAACCGCCTTCTCCATCTGGTGGATGATGTGCGGTTCGGTGGCGACGATCAACGTGTCGCCGGTCATCGTCTTGGCATATTGCAGGATGCCGCTGGTCGAGCCGACATAATCGGCATGGTCGACGATGTAGGGCGGGCATTCCGGGTGCGCGGCGACCGGCGCGTCGGGATGCTGCGCCTTGAGCTTCAGCAGCTCAGTCTCGCTGAACGCCTCATGGACGATGCAGACGCCGGGCCAGAGCAGCATGTCCCGGTCGAACTTACGCATGAGATAGCCGCCGAGATGCTTGTCCGGGCCGAAGATGATCTTCTGGTCCTTGGGGATCTGGCTCAGGATCGTTTCCGCCGACGAGGAGGTTACGATGATGTCGGAGAGCGCCTTCACCTCCGCCGAGCAGTTGATGTAGCTCAAGGCAATGTGATCGGGATGCGCCTCGCGAAACGCCTTAAACTGCGCGGGCGGGCAGCTGTCCTCCAGTGAACAGCCAGCGTCCATATCGGGCAGGACGACGATCTTTTCGGGAGAAAGAATCTTTGCGGTTTCCGCCATGAAGCGCACGCCGCAGAAGGCGATGACATCCGCGTTGGTTTCCGCTGCCTTGCGCGACAGTTCCAAGGAGTCGCCAACGAAATCGGACAGGTCCTGAATTTCAGGCTTCTGATAATAGTGACCGAGGATGACGGCGTTGCGTTCCTTACGCAGCCGGTCGATCTCCGCGCGCAGGTCGATCCCCTGCGGGATTCCGGTGATGGCGTTCATATCCCTACTCCTCACGGCCCATTGCAGCGCGCCCCTAGCGGGCGTTGCGCCAATTGGCCAGCATCTGTTGATCCTCGTTCAGCGCAGCTGCCACCTGCCATCCCCGATGGCGGCGGCGATACCCCGCCCATCGAGGTCGATCAAATGGGCGAGGACAGAGCGCCCCGCGGCGGGGTGAAGCCGCGGATCGACGCCCTTGTACATCTCCGCCACCATGTCGGGTATGTGCGAGGCGCCGTTGCGCTCCAGGAAGCGCACTATCTGTCCCTCGCGCTGCTTGCGGTGCCCCATCATGCCGCGCACCAGCCGCCGGGGATTATCCACGGCATCGCCATGGGCGGGATAATAGACGGCATCTTCCCGGTCGAGCAGGCGCTGCATCGAACGCATATAATCGGCCATGTCACCATCGGGCGGCGAGATGACGCTGGTCGACCAGCCCATGACATGATCGCCGGTGAGCAGCGCGCCCTCCTCCACCAAGGCGAAGCAGAGATGGTTGGAGGTGTGGCCCGGCGTCGCGACGGCTTCGAGCGTCCAGCCCTCTCCCGCCACCTGTTCGCCATCGCCCAGGATGCGGTCGGGCTGGTAGGTGGCGTCGAACGCGGCGTCGGCGCGGGGACCATCATCTTCCAGCGTCAGCGGCGCACAGCCGATGATCGGGGCGCCGGTCAGGTCGGCCAGCGGCCGGGCGGCCGGGCTGTGGTCGCGATGCGTGTGAGTGCACAGGATCGCGCGGACCGGGCGGCCATCTATGGCGGACAACAGGGCGGCGATATGCTCCGCGTCATCGGGGCCCGGATCGATCACCGCCAGGTCCGTGGTGCCCACAAGATAGGTCTGCGTCCCCGTATAAGTGAAGTGCGACGGGTTGGGCGCGAGCACACGGCCCACGCGCGGCGAAATCTGCCGAAGCGCGCCGGTCGGCATATCGGGGTCATGAGCGGTGGCCATGCGTCCCATGTGCCCATTTCGGGGGGATTTTCAAGGGCGTCGGGATGAGGGGATTCCGTTTGGGACGCGCCTGCCTTACTGTCATCCCGCCGTTCGCTTCGAGCGAAGTCGAGAAGCATGGGCTTACCGTGTCTTGACTTCGCTCGACACGAACGGAGGTGGAGAGCCGAACATTGAATGATCTTGTGGAAACATGGCGCTGTCATCTGGCGTTGGATCGGAGGCGCTCGACCCATACGGTGCGCGCCTATGTGGCAACGGCCGAGCGGTTGATCGCTTTTCTGGGGGAGCATCGCGGGGAAGCGATTACGACGGAGTTGCTGGGGAAGATCGATCAGGCGGATCTGCGCGCTTTCCTGACGGCGCGGCGGATGGACGGCATCGGCAATGTGTCCGCAGCGCGCGAATTATCGGCGGTGCGTGGCTTCCTGAAGTTCACGGGCGGCGAGGAGGCGCGGGTGCCGCTGCTGAAGGGACCGAAGGTGAAACGCGGATTGCCCCGGCCCGTGTCACCTGACGAGGCCGTAGCGCTGGCGGAGGATATTGCCGAGACGGCGCGGGAAAAATGGATCGGCGCGCGCGACTGGGCGGTGCTGCTGCTCCTCTATGGCGCCGGACTGCGAATCGGCGAGGCGATGGGGCTGCTGGGCGATGTACTGCCGCTGGGTGAAACCTTGCACGTTACCGGCAAGCGGGGGAAGGCGCGCATCGTGCCTCTGCTGCCCCAGGTGCGAAGCGCGATCGAAACCTATGTAGCGACCTGTCCCTGGCCGATGGAGCGGGCGGCTCCGTTGTTCAGGGGCACGCGGGGCGGCCCGCTGTCGGCGGCCATCCTGCGCCGAGCGGTGCAAGGCGCGCGGGGACGGCTGGGGCTTTCGGAGCGGACCACGCCGCATGCGCTCCGGCACAGTTTCGCGACGCATCTGCTGGGGCGCGGGGCGGACCTGCGATCACTGCAGGAATTGCTGGGCCATGCCAGCCTGTCATCGACGCAGATCTATACGCAGGTGGATGCGGCGCATCTGCTGGATGTGTATCGCAACGCGCATCCGCGGGCTTAGAGTATCATGCTAAATCAGGATCACTCATACGTCCCTTCGCCCTGTTCAAGGCCACTGGTCTCGGTTGACTGTCGAAAGGCTTCCCTATCTTGAAGAAAAGGTAGGGGGCTTCCACAAGTTCAGCCAGAATAGGGCGCAGGATGCTAGCCGCGCGGCTTCCAGGTGAAGAGACGCCAGAGATAGAAGATAACCGCACCCACGACGCAGGCTGTGGCGACTGGCCCTACATATTTGTCGATGTCCCGAAAATTCTGGCCGAGAATATAGCCGGCATAGGCAAGGATGATATTCCAGATCAGCGCGCCACCGGCGGTCCAGGCGAGGAATTTGAAATGTCCCATCCGGAACAAGCCTGCGGGCAGCGAGATCATGGTGCGGAAAGCGGGCAGGAAGCGGAAAACGAAGACGACCACCTGACCATATTTGCCGAATATATGGTCGAGGGCCTCCACATCCCTCCATTCCAGCGTCGCCCAGCGGCCATAGCGATCGACCAGGGGCTTCAGGCGCGCAAAGCCCAGTATATGTCCGACCAGATACCAGAAATAGTTGCCCACGGTCGTGCCCAGCGTGCCGACAAGCAGCAGCCATTCCATCGCCATGCGGCCCTGCCCTACCCGGATGCCGCCGATACCCATGATGAGTTCGGACGGAATGGGCGGGAAGACATTTTCGATGACCATCAGGGCGAAGATGCCCCAATAGCCGCCCGCATCGATCAGGCGCAGGACCCAGTCTGTCACTTCCCGTCATTCCAGCGGTAACTGGAATCTCCTGCGGACACAGCTTGAGACACGAAATACCAGCCTACGCTGAGATGACGGTGACCGTTCAAGCGGCCGCTCGTGCAGCGAGGCGGGCGTCGATCGCATCCCAGATCATGCCGCCCGTGTCGGTGCCATTGAAGGCGTCGATCGAGACGATGCCGGTGGGCGAAGTCACGTTGATCTCCGTCAGCCATTCACCGCCGATCACGTCGATGCCTACGAACAGCAGGCCGCGGCGCTTGAGTTCCGGGCCCATGGCGGCGCAGATTTCCAGTTCGCGATCCGTGAGTTCGGTCTTCGCCGCCGACCCGCCGACTGCCAAGTTCGATCGAATCTCACCCGCGCCGGGGATACGGTTGATCGCGCCCGCGATTTCGCCATCGACAAGGACGATGCGCTTGTCGCCCTGCGCGACGCCGGGAATGAAGGCCTGGACCATGAAAGGTTCGACCCATGACGCGTTGAACAGTTCCACCAGCGCGGAGAGGTTCGCGCCGGACTGGCCGACATGGAAGACGGCGTTGCCTGCGTTGCCATAAAGCGGCTTCACGACGACTTCGCCATGTTCGGCAAGGAAGCTTTTCACCTCGGCAAGGTCGCGGGTGATCATGGTGGGCGGCATGAAGCGCGCATAGTCTAGAACGAACAGCTTTTCGGGCGCGTTGCGGACTGAGCCGGGGTCATTCACCACCAGCGTTTCGGCCTGCACTCGTTCGAGCAGATGGGTGGCGGTAATATAGCTGAGGTCGAAGGGCGGGTCCTGGCGCATCAGCACGACATCGACGTCGCGACCAAGGTCGAGCAGTTCGGTTTCCCCGAAGGCGAAATGGTCGCCCTCCACCTTCTGCACCTTCACCGGCCGCGCCTTCGCCAGCACGCGGCCGTCGCGATAGGTAAGGTCGGGCGCGAGATAATGGTAGAGCCGATGCCCCCTCGCCTGCCCCGCCAGCATGATGTGGAAGGTCGAATCGCCCTTGATGTTGATCCCTTCCATCGGGTCCATCTGCACGGCCACGGTCAGAGGGTTGAGTTGGGTCATCCGATACGCTTCCTTCCAAATCCGTTCGTGCTGAGTAGGACCGAGCCTGTCGAAGTCCAGTATCGAAGCACTGCCATGCACTCACCCGTCGATACGACCCTTCGACAAGCTCAGGGTCCGCTCAGGGCGAACGGAGGTTTGAGTTACCCCCCATGCCAGACATTCGCCAGATGGCGCGGCGGGCGGCCCGGTGCAAGGAGGATCACGTCGATCCGCATGTCGTCACCGGGCTTGGCAAGGTCATAGAAGAGCATTTCGGCCGCCGCGGCGACGCGCGAAAGGCGGCGTTCGTCGATGGCGAGGTCGAGATCGGTGCCGGTCGCGCGGGCCTTGACCTCCACGAAGGCGAGCATGGAGCCGCGCCGGGCGACGAGGTCCACTTCGCCCGCAGGCGTGCGCAGGCGGCGGCCGACGATCTGCCAGCCCTTGAGCCGCAGCCACCAGCCCGCAAGGCGCTCCGCTTGGCGTCCGCGCTTTTCCGCCTGCTGACGCTTCACCCCTTGAGCTCCATGGCGCGGGTGTAAAGGGCGCGGCGGTCGAGGCCGAGCTTCTTCGCAACTTCGCCGGCGGCCTTGGAGACGGGCAGGCGCTCCATGGCTTCGATTAGGGCAGCGTCGGCGTCTTCGGCGCTGGCCTGGGGCGCTTCGCCGGGCGGGCCGACTATGACGACGATCTCACCTTTGGGGGGTGCGTCGGCATAGCGGGCGGAGAGTTCCGACAGGGTTCCGGTCTGCGTTTCCTCGAACGCCTTGCTGATCTCTCGCGATACGGCGGCTTCGCGATCGCCCAACCCTTCAGCCATGGCGGCAAGGCTTTCGGAAAGGCGCGGGCCGCTTTCGTAGAAGATGAGCGTTGCGCGCAGGGCGGCGACTTCGGCGAAGGTGTCGGCGCGCGCCTTCTGCTTGGCAGGCGGGAAGCCCATGAAGAGGAAGCGGTCGGTGGGAAGACCTGAAAGCGTGAGCGCGGCGATGGCGGCGCTGGGGCCGGGAAGCGTTATGATCCTGCGCCCGGCGGCGCGGGCGTCACGGACCAGCTTGTAGCCCGGATCTGATATGAGCGGCGTTCCGGCGTCGGAGAGAAGCGCGACCGATTCGCTCGCCATCCGCTCGATCAGGCGCAGGCGGACCCCTTCCGCGCTATGGTCGTGATAGGGGACCATCGGTCGATCCGAGCCCGCGTGGCGCAACAGACGTGCGCTGACCCGTGTATCTTCCACGGCAACCACATCGGCAAGGCGCAGGACTTCCGCCGCGCGAGGGCTAAGGTCTCCAAGGTTGCCGATCGGCCCCGCAACGATGTAAAGCCCGGGTTCCAGCCCAGAAGATTGAGTTTCCATAAGGACGCCAGATGACAGAGACGGATGCCCTCCGGCAAGCGGACATGTTCGCGGCCCTGAAACGCGGTGCACGCATTTTGTTCGCGGCGACCGCGTTGCTGGCCGCAGCCTGTCAAACGGTCGTGCCGCGCGGCCCCAGACCGGCACCCGGCGAACCTGTGCCCAGCAGCCCCGACGTAACCCAAGGGCTGCCCACCGACTCGATGCGGCATCGCGTCGCGCTGCTGGTGCCGCTAAGCGGGCCCAATGCAGGCGTCGGCCAATCGATCGCAAATGCGACGACGCTGGCGCTGCTGGACACCAGGGCGGACCGGGTGCGCATCACCACCTATGACACAGGGCTCGGCGCGGCGGCTGCGGTCAACAAGGCGCTGGCCGAGGGCAATCGTTTGATCCTGGGTCCACTTCTGGCGGAGGATGCGCGGATCATCGGCCCTATCGCATCGCGCGCGAATGTGCCGGTGATCAGCTTTTCCAATGATGTGAGCGTCGCCGGGAACGGCGTTTATATCATGGGCTACAATCCCAACCAGTCGATCGAGCGGGTCGTGGAGTTCGCGCGGGGAAAGGGTCTGTCGAAATTCGGCGCCCTGGTGCCCAAGGGCGTCTATGGCGAGCGGTCCGGCACGGCGCTGCTGCGCGCGGTGGAGCAGACGGGCGGCACGGTGGTGTCGATGCAGACCTTCGACAGGTCGGCGGCGTCGATAACGGCGGCGGTGAAGAAGCTGCAGGCATCGTCCAGCTATGACGCGCTACTGATCGCGGATAGCGGCCGCGTAGCGTTGCAGATCGCGCCGATCGTGCGGAAAAATGGCGGTGCGGGTGCGCGGCTGTTGGGAACAGAACTATGGAATACCGACAATAGCCTCGCGGCGAGCCCGGTGCTGCGCGGCGCGTGGTTCGCCAGCGTGTCGGACGGGCTCTATGGCCAACTCGCGGGCAAATATCGCGCGCGCTACGGCAGCTCGCCTTTCCGACTGTCGGCGCTTGGCTATGACGCGGTGCTGCTGACAGTGCGAATCGCACGCGATTGGAAGCCTGGCACGACGTTCCCGGCGGCGAGGCTGCGCGATCCGGGCGGCTTCTCGGGGATCGACGGCGCGTTCCGGTTCGGGCGCAGTGGCGTGGCCGAACGGGCGCTGGAGGTGTCGGAGGTTGGCGCTGGGACCTATACGGTCGTGGCGGCGGCGCCCAAGGCATTTAGCGAGTAGGAACTCTTTCTCCGCTCGGACGGAGCCTGTCGAGGCCCCCCTTTCTTTTGGGAAAAGTGGCGCACTTCGACAGGCTCAGGACGAACGAGATAGTGCTAGTCCTTGATCCGTCCCGTCGGCAGGATCAGGGGCCAGTCGCGATCCGGTTCGATGCAAGCGGAAATGCCATAAACCTCGGCGAGGCTTTGCTCGGTCAACACCTCCAGCGGCGCGCCATCGGCCACGAGCTTGCCCTTGTCCATCAGCAGCAGGCGGTCGCAATACCGTGCGGCCATCCCGAGATCATGGAGCACCGTGACGACCAGGGATCCCGCGCTTGCTTCAGCCTTCAACAGGTCCATGACATCGATCTGATGCCCCGGATCGAGCGCGGCGAGCGGTTCATCGGCGATCAGGCCGGGCGCACCGACCGCGAGCGCGCGGGCAAGGAGGACGCGAGCGCGTTCGCCGCCTGACAATTCGGTGGCCACACGGCCTTTCAAATGAAGGACGTCGGCGCGGGCGAGAGCGGCATCGACCAACGCTTCGTCGTGGGGAGACAGGCGGGAGAGCGGCCCGAGATGAGGCATGCGGCCTAGCGCGACCAGCCTTTCCACCAGCAACGGCCAGTGCAGCGTCTGTCCCTGCGGCAGATAGGCAATGCGGCGGGCGATCTCCTGGCGCGAGAGGCGCGCCGCGGGGCTGCCATCAATCTCGATTTCGCCGCCGACGAGCTTCGTCAGGCCGAGCAGGGCGCGAATCAGCGTCGATTTGCCCGCGCCATTGGGACCGATGATGCCGACCAGCTGGCCGGGCTCCAGCGCAAGGGTGACGCCATCGACTGCCGGATGGCGGCCGAGGCGGACGGAAATATCCTGCGCACGGATCGTCACCATAGCCGCCGTTCCCGCATCAGATGGACAAGGAAGACCGGGACGCCCAGCAGCGCGGTGAGGACCCCGAGCTTGAGTTCGCTGCTGGTCGGGATCAGGCGCACGCCGATGTCGGCCAGCGTCAGCAGCGCCGCCCCGCCCAGCAGCGACGGAAGCAGGACGGCGGAGGGCGAGCGGTCGGTTAGCGGGCGGACGAGATGCGGGACGATGAGGCCGACAAAGCCGATCGCGCCCGACACGGCGACCGCGCCGCCGACGCCGATCGCAACGCCCAGCATGATGCGCAGGCGCGCCTTGCCTAGGTCCGCGCCAAGGGCCTGCGCCCCCTCCTCCCCCAGTGTCAGCGCGTCAAGGGTGCGACCATCGGCGATGAGCAGCGCCGCGCCGATGAGGACACAGGGAAGCGCAATCCAGACATGGGCGTAGCTGCGATTTTCCAGGCTGCCCATCAGCCAGCTCATGATCTCCATCGCCGCGAAAGGATTGGGCGAGAGATTGAGCGACAGGCTGATCCCCGCCCCCGTCAATGTCGCGACGGCGATGCCCGCGAGGATGAGCGTCAGGGGGCTTTCCGAAGGACCCGCGAGCAGGAACAGTGCGGTGATCGCAATGAGGCTGGTGGTGATGGCGAGCAGCGGGAGAATGGCGGGATGCAGTTGCGCGAGGCCGAAATAGAGGGCACAGACGGCCCCCAAGGCTGCGGCGTTGGATGCGCCCAGCACCGATGGCTCCGCGAGCGGGTTGCGCAGATAGCCCTGGAGCGATGCGCCAGCGAGCCCGAGCATGGCGCCAACGATCAGGCCGAGCAGCATGCGGGGCAGGCGCAGGTCGATGAGGATAGCGCGGGCGATCTCGTCGCCCCCTCCACCAAGGACGGCCAGGATGCGCGGGAGCGACAGCGGGACAGCGCCCAGCGTGAGCGAGCCGAGCGCGGCCACAAGCGTGAGCGCGATGAGCGCGGGCATCAGCAGCGGATGACGCCGGGCGGTCATGGCTTGCGTCCTTGCAGGTGCTTGGTAGAGCTTCGCGACACCGTGGGGGACGCGACAGGATGCGAGGCAGGACTATCATCGCGGCGCTCTGTGTGCTGGGGCTGACGGGTGCGGCCGCCCCTGCTCCCAAGCGGATCGTGTCGCTCAACACCTGCGCGGATCAATATGTGCTGGCGCTTGCCGATCCCCGGCAGATCGTCGCCCTCAGCCCCTATGGCCATGATCCGGAACTGTCGGCAGCGGTGGCGAAGGCGCGCCGGTTTCGCACGCTCCGCCGCCCCGCCGAGGAGGTGCTGGCGATGCGGCCCGATCTTTTGATCGGCCTTCCCGATGGTGCGGGAAGCGTGGTCGGCGCCCCGCCGGGCCAGTGGCGAACGCTGGGGCTGGCCAGTGCGGACAGTCTGGTCACGATCCGGGCCCAAATTCGTGAGGTCGCCGCGGCGGTCGGACATCGCGAGCGCGGGGAGGCGCTGATCCGGCGCATGGATCGCGATCTTGCCCCGCTGCCTCAGGCTGGACGCGGCGGGGTCGCAGCCTATTATCAGCGGCGCGGCTATATGACCGGGACGGGTACGCTGGTCGATGAACTGATCCGGCGCGCGGGGCTCGTCAATCTGGCGGGGAAGCTGGGCAAAGCCTCGCTTGCCCAGGTACCGCTGGAGGAGATGATCGCGGCAAGGCCCGATTGGCTGATCGTCGAGAGCGGCAGCGAGAATGTCGTCGATCAGGGAACGGAGATGCTGCACCATCCGGCGCTGCGTTCCATCCCCCGCATCCGCGTTCCGCAGGCGTGGACGGTGTGCGGCGGCCCCGCCTATGTGGAGGCCGCGCGCAGTATCGTGGCGCAGGTCACCGTTGCGCAGAATTGAGGGGCTGAGGCTCACGCCAGCCCCTCTCGCCAGGCTTTAGAAGCGGACACGCACGCCGCCAAAGGCCGAGCGGCCATAGGTGTTGTAACCATAGACCGTCGAGTATTCTTCATCGGCGAGATTGTCGATGCGGCCGTAAATCTCGAGATGTTCGTTGATCGGGAAGGATGTACGGACGCCCAGCAGAGCATAGCCGTCAAGTCGCTGCGTATTGGCAGCGTCGTTGAAGCTGTCGCCCACCATGGTCAGCGTAGCGCCCATCGACAGGCCGAAGGACCAGACATAGTCGGCCGAGACGCTCACCGCATTCTTGGCACGGCGGGGCAACAGCTTGCCTTCGTTGATGCCGCCTTCCGACCGGTCGATCGCGTCGATATAGCTGTAGGCAGCCGTGACGGTGAGCGCATCGACGGGCTTCAGCGTGACGGCGGCCTCAACACCCTTGGCCCGGGTCCGGGTCAGGTTGATATATTGACCGAAGGGCAGGATGAAGCCGTCGAAATAGAGCTGGTCGCGTGTGTCGCGGCGGAAGGCGGTGACGGAGATCATCGCGCGGCCGCCCACGACGCTATGATCGAAACCGATGTCGTAGCTCTTCGACTTTTCGGGCCGAAGGGCGGGATTGCCGTTGAAGCCATCATAAAGTTGATAGAGCGATGGCGCCTTGAAGCCTTCGCCATAGCTGGCGCGGATGTTGGTGCGGCCAGCATTGGGCGTGTAATTGGCGTTGGCGCCGAGCGTGGTCGCACCGCCGAACTGGCTGTGATCGTCGTGGCGCACGCCGCCGGTGAGCGAGAGGCCGGTGAAGGGCTTCACGACGGCGAGGGCATAGACGCTGTCGATATTCGCCTTGGCGCCGCCGCTGCCGAAGCCGTAGAAATCATAATCCGGCCGCTCATGCTCATAGCCGAAGACCAGCTTGGCCTGATCAATGGGCTGATAGACGCCCTCATATTCGAAGCGAAGGTTGGTGCCCGAATAGCCATAATCCCCGAAGGGCGAGAAATAGTCGCGATCGTTACGAAGCCAGGTGACGGCGCCCCGCTGGGTCAGCTTGCCGTCGAACAGGGCGAGGTTGATGCCCGCATAGCCGACATATTGGTTCAGCTTGCTGCTGTCCGTCGACTCCATCGGCGCGCCGAAGAAGATGTCGGTGTCGAGATCGGCGTGGATATAATAGCCGCGCAAATCGAGGCTGAGATTGTTGGTGAAGGCGAGCTTCAGCTTGGCGTGGGTGGCGATATTCTCATAGCCGTCCTTTTCCGTGCCGCCCTGGGCGGCGGAAATGCCGTCAGTGCGAAAATAAGCGACGCCCACGCCGCCCGACGCGATGCCGCTGCTGCCGGACACATCGGCTTTGGCGTTCAGCGTGTCGGCATAGCCATAGTCGATCGAGGCGCTGCCGCCGAAGCCTTCGGCAGGCTCGCCGGTCATGATGTTGACGACACCGCCAATCGCCTGGCTGCCATAGACGACCGAGTTGGAGCCGCGCAGTATCTCGACTCGGCGGATGTTGCCGGTCAGGAGATTGCCGAAGTCATAGAGATCGCCGATGCCGCTGGGGTCGTTGACCTTGACGCCGTCGAGCAGCACCAGCGTTTGCGTCGTTTCCGCGCCGCGGATCGAGATACCCGTAACCCCGCCCACCACATCAGCACGGTTGAACCGTACGCCCGGCGTCGTGATCAGCAGGTCGGCGATGCTGACCGACTGGCGCGTTTCGATGGTCTGTGCGTCGATTACGGTGACGGCCTGGCCGACTTCATCGCGAGGCTGCTCGATGCCGAGCGCGGTGACGATGATCTCGTCATTATCCCCTGCGAGCGCGGGGGTGGCGGCGAGAAGCGCCAGCAGTGAAATTCCGGTCTTGAACATGTTCGTCTTCCCTGAGCGTCAGGCGACTCTTGGGCGAGGGTCTCCGCGCAAACGGCCGGACACGCGGTAAGGACAGACGCCAGCGCCCCGCCCCGCGCACCGATGCGGCCCCCGCCGCTTCGCGTCGCTCAGACGGAAAACACCGTGCCCGGACCTATCCCTGGATCCTGGACAAGAGCGACCATGCGCTGGCAGGTCTCCTGGCTCGCGGGTCAAGGCAGCGATGCACGGCCTTCCCGGGCCGTCTGGCCCAGTGGCTGGCCCCCATCGCCTCCCCTTTGAAGACGGCGGGTTCCACAGTGCATCGCGCTCGCCGCTTACAGTTGCAGGGACAGCCGCGGAATTGGATAGCCACGCTATCCGCACCGCATTCCCTTTCAAGCCCAATGGGCACCGGCGCGATCTTCTTATGTCAGCGGTTGCCCGCTCACGCGCCGCGCCATAGGGGAAAGCAGAGGTTCTGCCAAGGAGTGGATCGATGCGATTGCTGGGCGCGGTGCTAGCCGGTGGGCGATCCAGCCGGTTCGGGAGCGACAAGGCGCTGGCCGTGATGCCGGACGGGCGCATCCTGCTGGAGCATGCGATGGCGGCGATTGCGCCGCATGTGGAGGCGGTGGTGGTTTGCGGCCGGGCGATGGAGGGGGTGACGGGCCTACCCGATCGGCCTGCCCCAGACATGGGGCCGCTGGGCGGGCTGAACGCGGCGCTGCATCATGCGGCAGGCCAGGGCTTTGACGGGGTGCTAACGATCGGGTGCGACATGCCGGTCTATCCGGCCGCGCTGGCGGAGGCGCTGACCGCAGATGGCGCGGCGGTGCTGAAGGGGCAGCAACTTGCCGGGTTCTGGCCCGCTTCGCTGGCGGGAGAGCTGGACGCGCACCTGGCCGAAGAGAATAACCGCTCCATCTATGGCTGGCTGGAGCGGATCGGCGCGCAGATCGTGGACCGGGCGGATATCGTGCTGCCCAATATCAACCGGCCGGAAGATCTTGATGGTTTGCGCTATCAGGACTGAGCCTGTCGATGCCCCTTACCTTCCTTCCAACTAAGGCAGGGGCATCGACAAGCTCAAGGCGAAGGTGCGGAGGGCTGAGCCTTCAAGCCTGAAGAGCGACGCTTGCGGCGACCTCACCAGGCATGGCCGTGCCCGCCACCGCTTCGCCAATCAGAAGCAGGGTCGGATCTTCATCGCTGATCGTGGCGACCAGGAAGGCAAGCGCGGACAGCTTGCCGCGGATCAGCCGTTCGCTGGGGAGCGAGACATTGACCGCCACCATCACGGGCGTTTCCGGATCACGCCCAGCGGCGATCAGCTGGCGGCTGATCTCTCCGGCAGCGGCGCGACCCATATAGATGCCGAGCGTGCCGCCGGGTCGGGCCAGCGTTTCCCAGTCGAGCTTGAGCGGTTCGCCGGCCTTCAGATGCGCCGTCACCAGGGTCAGGCCCCGCGCCACGCCGCGTAGGGTGAGCGAGGCATGGCCACTCGCCGCCGCCGCGCTGGCCGTGGTGATGCCGGGGCAGATGCGGAAGGAAATGCCGTCTGCGGCCAGATGCTCCATTTCTTCCGCCGAACGACCGAAGACGGAAGGATCACCGCCCTTGAGGCGCACGACGCGCTTCCCGGCCTTGGCAGCGGCGAGGAGCAGGTCGTTGATGCTTTCCTGCGCCTTGCTGTGTCGGCCCGAACGCTTGCCGACACTCACCCGTTCGACCCCCTCGGGGATGAGGTCGAGTACGCCGGGCCCCACCAGCGCGTCATAGAAGACGATCTCCGCTGCCGCGATCAGCTTTTCGGCCTTCCGGGTGAGCAGGTCCGGGTCGCCCGGACCTGCGCCCACCAGCCAGACCTGTCCGGGGGCGATAAGCTCATTCTGCTGCATGGAGTGTCTCCTGCGGAATTTGGGTCAGGATGTTGGCGAGCGCGGGGCGGCATGATCCACAATTGGTGCCCGCGCCGATCGCCTTGCCGATGGCGGGCACATCGACGAGATTCTGCTCGCGTATGGCGGCCATGATCTGATTGAGGCCGATGTCGAAACAGACGCAGATGGTCGGCCCCTTGTCCGGCTGGTTGCCCGGCCCCCGCGCGGCTAGGACGGAGGCGCCCACCTCTTCGACCTGGAGCTGGCCGATCAGCCAGTCGCGCGACGGGAGCAGGCCGGTCTTAGTGACGATCAGGATGCCCGCGAGCTTCCCTTCCGCGATGATCGCGACGCGGCGGGTGCCGCGCGTCTGGTCGATGGCTTCGACCCGATCACCCTTCGGCAGGCAGGCTTCGAGCCGCACCGCATCCCCATTGCCCGCGACCTCGTAAAGCGCACCGCCCGTCACGGTGATGCGGGTCGCCCAGAGGCAGGGGACCTTGGCGGGCTGCTCACCGCGCAGGATCAGGAAGCCCTTCCATTCGGTCGAGACTTTCTCAAGCGCCGCCGGGGTCGCCTTGAAGCCGGGCTGGCCCGAATGCGGATCCACCAGGGGACGGGGCAGCAGGCCAGTGCGGCCGCCGGTCGAAATCTGGTCGGTCCAGTGGATCGGCGTGAATATCTCGCCGACGCGCTGACCTTCACTGACGCTGGCGCGAAAGAGGCTGTTCCCCTGCGCGGTAGAGACGCGGGCGAGATCACCATCGGCGATGCCCAGCGCCTGCGCGTCCTGCGGATGGACTTCGACCAGCGGTTCCTCGCGGTGACGGGCGAGCTTGGGCGCAAGGCCGGTACGCGTCATGGTGTGCCACTGATCGCGATAGCGCCCCGTGTTAAGCGTCAGCGGCCATGCTTTTAGCGGCTCCTGCAACTCCAACTGCTTGGTAAGAACCAGCCGCGCCTTGCCCTCCGGGGTCGAGAAGCGGCCATCGGCGAAGGGCTTGTCGCCGCCCCAGCGGAAGGGCTCCATCGTCTCATAGGCGTCGTTACCGATGGTGGCGTGGCTGCGCAGGTTGAGCACGCGCTGGCCGTCATTCTGATAGGCGGTCAGGCGCGCATGTTCGCGCCAGATGTCGGCGGGCCGATCATAGGCGAAGGCGTTGCGCCAGCCCATGCGGCGCGCGACTTCGGTCACGATCCACCAGTCGGGCTTGGCCTCGCCGGGCAGCGCCAGGAAGGGACGCTGGCGGCTGATGGTGCGGTCCGAATTGGTAACGGTGCCGTCCTTCTCGCCCCAACCGGCGGCGGGCAGGCGAACGTCGGCATAAGCGCTGGTGTCGGTGTCGGCGATGATGTCCGAGACGACGACGAAGGGGCAGGCTTCCAGCGCCTCACGCACGCGGTTGGCGTCGGGCAGCGAGACGGCGGGATTGGTCGCCATGACCCATAGCGCCTTCACCCGGCCTTCGTTGATCGCGCGGAAGAGATCTACGGCTTTCAAGCCCGGCTTGGTCGCCATCTTCGGCGCAGCCCAGAAGCGGCCCACTCGCTCCACATTTTCAGGCGCAAAGTCCATGTGGCTGGCGAGCGTCGAGGCAAGCCCACCGACTTCGCGGCCGCCCATCGCGTTGGGCTGGCCGGTGATCGAGAAGGGCGCGGCGCCCGGCTTGCCGATGCGGCCGGTGGCGAGGTGGACGTTGACGATCGCGTTGACCTGATCGGTGCCGCGGATCGACTGGTTGATGCCCTGGCTGAACATCGTGACGGTGCGCGGGGTCGCGGCGAACAGCCTGAAGAACTGCTCCAGCAGCGCGGGTGCGATGTCGCAGGTCTTGGCCGTGCTCCACAGATCATGGCCGGTGCGGATATGCTCCCAAAAGCCTTCGGGTGCGTTCACATGCTCGGCCATATAGGCTGGGTCGGCGATGCCTTCCTGATCGCACCAGGCGAGCAGACCGTTCATCAGCGCGACGTCGGTGCCGGGCTTTACCGGCAGGTGCAGGTCGGCGCCTTCACAAGTCTCGGTGCGGCGCGGATCAATGACGACCAGCTTGGTGCCGCGTGCGGCGCGGGCGGCCTGGATGCGCTGATAGACGATCGGGTGGCACCAGGCGGTGTTGGAGCCGACCAGCACGATCAGGTCCGCTTCCTCCAGATCGTCATAGCTGGCGGGCACGACATCCTCGCCAAAGGCGCGGTTGTGGCCGGCAACCGCGCTCGACATGCAGAGGCGGCTGTTGGTGTCGATGTTGGAGGAGCCGATGAAGCCCTTCATCAGCTTGTTGGCGACATAATAATCTTCGGTCATCAACTGACCGGACACGTAGAAAGCCACGCTGTCGGGTCCGTAGCGCTCGATCGTCTCGCGAAAGCGCTTCGCCACCATGTCGAGCGCCTTGCCCCAGCTGGCGCGCTTGTCGCCGATCATCGGGTGCAGGAGGCGGCCTTGCAACCCCACCGTCTCGCCAAGATGCGTGCCCTTGGAGCAGAGGCGCCCGCCATTGGCGGGATGCGCTTCATCGCCCTTGATCGTGACCGACCGGGGCCCGGTCGGCGTGGCCGAAATGCCGCAACCAACGCCGCAATAGGCGCAGGTGGTGCGGATGGCCTGAGTCATGCTCTTACCTCTTGTCCAAGAGAGAGAATTGGGTGGAGGCGCATGCCGCAAGGGATGGCCAGCATGCAACCCCCACCCGGGTCCCCGCCGTTGTGGCTGGGGACCGGAAGCTCAAGCCGCCGCCTTCATCTCGGTCGGGCGGGCGATCAGGATGCGACCGCCCTCCTCTTTCACCGCGATGGTCGGCGTGCAGCCTTCATCCGCGCCCTGCGCTTCGCCCGTCTTCAGGGCGATGTTCCAGTTATGGAGCGGGCAGGCGACGCTATGGCCATGGACGATGCCCTGGCTCAGCGGGCCTTTCTTGTGCGGGCATTCATTGACCAGCGCGAAGACCTTGTCGTCGCCGGTGCGGAAGACGGCGATTTCCTTTTCGCCGGCAATCCGCACGGTGCGCGCGCCACGCTGGGGAATGTCGGCCAGCGTTCCGATATCGATCCAATCGGTCATGTCGTTCACTCCGCAGCGATGGCGATGGGGTCGAGATGCTGATGCAGTTCTGCATTCGCACCGGCTGCGCGTTCGGCCCAGGGATCATCCTGGCTGAAGCTCTGCGAATAGAGGAAGCGGGCACGCAGGGCCTCACGGCCAGCGTCGTCTTCCACGATGCGCTGCTTGACATATTCGACGCCGACACGCTCGATCCAAGGCGCGGTGCGCTCCAGATAGCGGGCTTCCTCGCGATAGAGCTGGGTGAAGGCGGCGCAATAATCGAGCGCCTCCTGCTCGGTCGACACCTTGCACAGCAGGTCGGTGGCGCGGACATGGATGCCGCCATTGCCGCCGACATGCAGTTCGTAGCCCGAGTCCACACAGACCACGCCAAAGTCCTTGATCGTCGCCTCCGCGCAATTGCGGGGGCAGCCCGACACGGCGATCTTGAACTTGTGGGGCATCCACGATCCCCAGGTCATCCGCTCGGTCTTGACGCCAAGGCCGGTGGAGTCCTGCGTGCCGAAGCGACACCATTCGGACCCGACGCAGGTCTTCACCGTGCGCAGCGACTTGCCGTAAGCGTGACCCGACACCATGCCCGCGGCATTGAGGTCGGCCCAGACGGCGGGCAGGTCTTCCTTCTTGATACCGAAAATGTCGAGACGCTGGCCGCCGGTGACCTTCACCATCGGCGCATCATATTTCTCGACCACGTCGGCGATCGCGCGCAGCTCACGCGGGTTAGTGAGGCCACCCCACATGCGCGGAACGACCGAATAGGTGCCGTCCTTCTGGATGTTGGCGTGCATGCGCTCATTGACGAAGCGGCTCTGCTGGTCGTCCTGATATTCACCCGGCAGCGCGCAGAGCAGATAATAGTTGAGCGCGGGGCGGCAGGACGAGCAACCGTCCGGCGTCGACCAGTGCAGCTTCTGCATCACTTCGGGGATCGAGCGCATATTCTGCGCCACGATTTCGCGGCGGACATCGTCATGGCCGAAGCTGGTGCATTTGCACATCGTCTTCGGGCCGGACTGAACGTCGTCGCCCAGCACCACCGCCAGCAAATTCTCGACAAGGCCGGTACAGCTGCCGCAGCTGGCCGAAGCCTTGCAGGATCCACGCACCGCATCGAGGCTGCAATTGCCCGCTTCGATGCAAGCGACGACCTGGCCCTTGCTGACGCCGTTGCAGCCGCAAATCTCGGCATCGTCCGAGAGCGCCGCAACGGCCGCCTTAGGGTCCAGTGCGCCCCCTCCAGAGGCGAAAGCCTGGCCGAAGATCAGCAGGTCCCGGATCTCGCCGACATCCTCGCCCCGCTTGAGCAGGTCGAAATACCAGCCGCCGTCCGCCGTATCGCCGTAGAGCACCGCGCCGATGACCTTGTCATCCTTGACCACGACACGCTTGTAAACGCCGCGCGACGCGTCGCGCAGGACGATGTCCTCGCAACCTTCGCCGCCCGAGAAGTCACCAGCGGAGAAAACGTCCAGGCCCGCGACCTTGAGCTTGGTCGAGGTGACCGAGCCCTTATAGCCCGTATGCTGGTCGGTGAGGCCGTCCGCGAGGCTGCGGCACATGTCCCAGAGCGGGGCGACGAGGCCATAGACATTGCCGTCATGCTCGACGCATTCGCCAACGGCGAGGACGTCAGGGTCGCTGGTGACCATATGGTCATCGACCTTGATGCCGCGATTAACGTCGAGGCCGGCTTCGCGCGCCAAGGCGGTCGAAGGGCGGATGCCCACCGCCATCACCACCAGGCTCGCCGGGATTTCGCTGCCATCCTTGAGGCGGACGCCCTCGACCTTGCCGTCGCCATAGATCTCAGCGGTGTTGGCGCCGGTCAGGATGGTCTGGCCGCGGCCTTCGAGCGCTGTCTTAAGCAGCCAGCCGGCCGCTTCGTCCAGCTGCCGCTCCATCAGCGTGTCCATGAGGTGGATGACGGTCACCTTCATGCCGCGCAGGGTCAGGCCGTGTGCGGCTTCCAACCCAAGCAGACCGCCGCCGATCACCACCGCGCGGCCGCCGCCATTCGCGGCCTCCAGCATGGTGTCGACATCCTTCATGTCGCGGAAGCTGATGACACCGGGCAGATCCTTCCCTGGAACCGGGATGATGAAGGGATCCGACCCGGTGGCGATCAGCAGCTTGTCATAGCCAACAGTGCGACCCGACTGGCTCGTGACGGTCTTGGCGGTGCGGTCTATTCCCGTCACCGGATCACCCGCGATCAGCTCGATATTATTTTCCGAGTACCATTCGCGGCTGTTGATGATGATGTCATCGAAGCTCTTCTCCCCGGCCAGAACCGGCGAGAGCATAATGCGGTTATAGTTCACATAGGGCTCGGCGCCGAAGATGGTGACGCGATAGCGTCCCGCATCCCGTGCCAGCAGTTCCTCGATCGCGCGGCAGCCGGCCATGCCGTTGCCAACAACCACCAGATGCTCACGAACATCGTCGGAGGGCACGAAGATTTCCTCTTCGCTGGCCGTCTCCGGTCCGGTGTTGTTCTGAAAATCCATCCCTTGACTCCAGAATAAAAAAAAAGCCGCCATCCGGACACCTGGGCTTTGAACCCAGAGGTCTGGATGGCGGCTTTGCCATCATTCACGCTTCATGCGATCCGTCCATGGACCCAGTCAGCTATGTAGTTCGAGGACAACCTTGCCCTTCGCATTGCAGCATAAATGAATCACGGGTCGGGTCAAGTGATTCCTTAGCCAAACTTTTCTTTGCAAACTGCGAAAGTGAACCCTTCGCAAACGCGAAAAGGGCGGCAGCCTTCGCGGGCCGCCGCCTCCTCTCCTGCTAATTCATCAGATGCGCGCGGCGCTGCTCCATGTCGCGCGCCAGCGGGCGCGGACCAGCGAAATGCCGAGGAACGCGACCACGCAAAGGCCCGCGAAGATCAGGAAGCCGGGCGCGAAGCTGCCGGTGAACTGCTTGGCGATGCCCAGCGACGAGGCAAGGTAGAAGCCGCCGATGCCGCCCGCCATGCCGACCAGCCCGGTCATTACGCCGATCTCCTGCTGGAAACGCTGCGGCACCAGCTGGAACACCGATCCGTTGCCCACACCCAGCGCCAGCATCGCGGCGACGAAGAAGCCCAGCGCGGACACCAGGGTCGGCGCATAGGACACACCGGCGAGCGCCAGCGCGGCGGCGATATAGACCATCATCAGCGCCTTGACGCCGCCGATCTTGTCGGCGAGCGCGCCGCCCATCGGACGGACCAGCGACCCGGCGAACACGCAGCCCGCGGTGCAATAGCCCGCAACGATCGGGGTCAGGCCGAACTGGTCGGTGAAGTAGATCGGCAGTGAGGCAGCAAGGCCCACGAAACCGCCAAAGGTCACCGCATAGAAGCCCATCAGCCACCAGGCGTCAGCCGACTTGAGCGGCCGGAAATAGTCGACCAGCTTCTTCGGAGCGGGCGCATTGGGCGCATTCTTCGCCATGAACATATAGGCGATGAAGACGATGGTCAGCGGAATGCAGGCAAGGCCCAGCACCGAGTTCCAGCCGAACAGCTTGGCTAGGATCGGCGCGAAGAGCGAAGCCAGCACCGTGCCCGAATTGCCCATGCCGGCGAGGCCCATGGCCTTGCCCTGATGCTCTGGCGGATACCAGCGGCTGGCTAGCGGCAGCGCGATCGCGAAAGAGGCACCGGCAAAGCCCAGGATCACGCCCAACGCCAGCGTGCCACCAAAGCTGTTGACGCCCATGAACCACGCCGTCGCAAGGCCGACGATAACGATCACCTGGCTGATCGCGCCCGCCTGCTTGCAGCCGATGCGATCGACCAGCAGGCCATTGACCACGCGCAGCAAAGCGCCTGCGAGCGTCGGAACGGCGACCATCAGCCCCTTTTCAGCAGGCGTCAGGCCCAGCGTCTTGGAAATGGACGGCGCGAGCGGCCCCAGCAGCACCCACACCATGAAGGCGAGGTCGAAATAGAGGAAGGCAGCGATAAGGGTCGGCGTGTGGCCAGCTTTCCAGAAGCTGGTCGGAGCGGCTTGCCCCTCTGCGCCTTTCTCGCTGTCCCAATAAGCAGTTGCCATGATGACGTCCTTCAATCTTGTGAAATGGACACAAAAAAAGCCGCTCTCCGGACGCTCGTTCTTCACGAGACCCGGCCAGCGGCTTTGCTGCAAAATTCTGTTTGGAGAGCGCGACCCCATCCTTGGGCGTGCTCATCCGTAAACGCGCTTCGTCGCGCGACCTCTCCCTTATCTAATGATTCGCCTCATGTTGCAAGGCACAATTTCCTGAAGGACGCTGTGGCCGCGTCGAGCCAAAGCTAAAAACTCGCCAGAAAATCCTCGATCCGTTCGGGGTCGAACACGCGTCCGTCGAAGAATCTGTCCGGTCCCAACGTCAGTTCACCCCGCTTGGAGCCCACGGCCAGCGGCGTGGCGACAGCGCCTTCCACCTTCATGCTGGCTCCGGGGATAGGCACATTGCTCTCTGCGAGTGCGCGGCGAAAAATATCCGGCCGAAAGACCGCTCCCGCCTTCGCCGCATTCTCCGGCGTATGCTCCACCATCTTCCAGCGGACCATCTGCGAATACAACCACAGCGCCTGACTGCGCCAGGGAAAGGGCGTGGCCTCACGGGAAAAAAGCATGAAATCAGGCATGTCGAGCGACGGCATGTCCGCCCGCGCCGTGATGCGGCCGGACAGCGCGCGCTGGATCAGGTCGGCGGGCTGATCGACGAAATGCGGTTGAGACAGCAGATGCGCCAGTGCTTCGTGGTTGGCGGGCTCGTCGCACCAGGCGGCCGCCCGCGCGAGCGCTCGGATCAAACCATCAACGACATGGGGATTTTCTTCCAGCCAGGGCGTGCGAAAGGCCAACACCTTCTCGACTCCCCGCTGCCAGATGCGCTCCCCGATCGCAACCGCTTCGGCAAGGCCGGCATCAACCGCGGCGCTACCCCAAGGTTCGCCCGCAATGAAACCGTCGATCTCGCCCGCGCGCATGGCTTCCACAGTTAGCGAAGGGGGCACGACGCGCAACAACACGTCCCGGTCGGGATCGACACCCGCGCTCGCCAGCCAATAGCGCGACATGAGAGAGTGGCTCGAAAAGCGATGGACGACGCCGATCACGGGCTTGCGCTTCCAAAGCCCGATCGCGGCGGCAAAGTCATGCGCGGTCCCCAGCGGATCGTCGAGCCGGGCAGCCACATCCGGGTCGAGCGCCTGGGCGAACTCCTTCGCCATCACCAGCATATTGCCGTTAACATTCAGCTTGTAGGGCGCGGAAAGAGGCGCAGGTTGCTGGCTCAGACCCAGCGTGACGGCGATGGCGAGCGGAGCCAGCATATGCGCGGCCTGCACCTGCCCAAAGGCAAGCCGGTCGCGTAACGTCGCCCAACTGGTGGTGCGGACAAGGTCGAGCGTGATGCCCTCTTCTTCTGCGAAGCCCTTTTCCCGCGCCACCGCCAGCACGGCAGAATCGGTCAGCGGCAGATAGGCGATGCGCAATGCTGTCGTCACAGGCCCCCTCCCAACAGGTCGCTGGCCGTAATCAGAGCCTGAGCGACATCCACGATTTTCTTCCCTTGATTCATCGCGCTCGACCGCAGCAGCGTATAGGCGTCCGGTTCGCTGAGGCCACGCTGGCTCATGAGAATGGATTTGGCGCGGTCGATGATCTTGCGGTCGGACAGCGCGGTGCGCGCCTCGTCCAACTCGGTCTGCAGCCGGGCAAACGCGTTGAAGCGGCGCACCGCCAGTTCCAGCACGGGCTTCACCCGCTCCTTGCGCAACCCATCGACGACGTAGGCGGACACGCCCGCATCGATCGCGGCGCCGATCATCGATTCGTCCGATTGATCGACGAACATGGCGATCGGCCGGGCGAGAGCGCGGCTGACCGAGAGCATTTCCTCCAGCGTGTCGCGGCTGGGACTGCCAAGATCCATCAGCACGACATCAGGCGCCATGCGTTCGAGCCGCGCAACGAAGCCGCCGCGCGGGGGAACGATATGGATGTCGTCATAGCCTGCTTCGCGCAGTCCTTCTTCCAGAACCGTCGCGCGCAGGCCACTGTCATCGATGATGACGATTCGCATCTGACCCAGCCCTTTTGGCCCTTCAGTGACCGCGATGCCGCGCCGCGTCAATCGGTGCCGGGTGTCACCGGTTGCCAGCAGCACGGCCCTGCTATATTAGCACGAACCAGTTTTCGGAGGATCATCAACATGGACATGCACCTGATCGCGCTGCCCCAACGCTCTGCTTTCAGGAAGTTTTTTGTCCATGCCTTCGATCATTCTCTCTCGTTTAAGCTGGTCCGCGCCTGACGGGACCAGCGTCCTTTCGGACCTCGATTTTCGTTTCACTTCCGAGCGGATTGGGCTTGTCGGACGCAATGGCGTCGGCAAATCGACGCTGCTCGCGCTCATCTCCGGCCGACTGAAGCCAGGCGGAGGAAGTGTCCAGCTCAATGGCAAGGTGGCCGAACTGCGCCAGACGGTGCAGGTCAATCCCGGTGAAACAATCGCCGACCTGTTCGGCGTTCGGGACGCTGTAGCGCTGCTCGTCAAGGCGGAGCGCGGGGAAGCCACAGTTGATGAGTTGGAGGCGTGCGATTGGACGCTGTCGGCCCGGCTGGAGGAAGCGCTGGCCGAGGTCGGCCTCACCGCCGCCCTGGAAACAGAGTTGGCTAAACTGTCCGGCGGCCAGCGCACGCGGGCGGCGCTTGCTGGAGCGGTTTTCGCCAAACGCGACTTCCTGCTCCTGGATGAACCGACCAATAATCTGGATGCGGAAGGCCGAACCGCGCTCATTGCGCTGCTGGGACGCTGGCGTGCGGGAGCGATCGTTGTCAGCCATGACCGCGCCCTGCTGGAAGAGATGGACGCGATTGCCGAACTGACCAGCTTGGGCATCAACCGCCACGGAGGAAACTTCTCGTCTTGGCAGGCGCGTAAGGCGGTCGAACTCGCAGCGGCGGAACAGGACCTCGCCCAGGCCGAAAAGCGGATGAAAGACGTCGCCAAGCGAACGCAAACGGCTACTGAGCGCAAGCAACGGCGAGATGCCGCAGGTGCGCGAAAGGGAGCGAAAGGCGATATGCCGCGCATCCTGATCGGCATGCGCAAGGACCGGGCCGAGGGCTCAGGCGGCGAAGCGGCCCGGCTCGCGGATCGCTTACGGCTGGAGGCCGCAGAGGCCGCGAGCGCCGCGCGCGAGCGGATCGAACGGGTCGAAAGTCTGACGGTCGCGCTGCCATCGACGGGCCTATCGGCGGGGCAAAGGATCGTTGTGATGGACCATATGACCGCGGGTCGGGCGGGGGGCAAACCAGTGCTCCACGACTTATCGCTAAATATCACCGGCCCCGAACGGATCGCGATCAGCGGCCCCAATGGCGCAGGCAAATCGACGCTGCTGCACGTCATCGCGGGCACCCTGTCCCCATTGTCGGGGCGCGTCGATCGGCCCGTCGCCTGCGCACTGCTCGACCAGCGGGTGGACCTGCTCGACCCGAGCGCCAGTATCGCCGAAAATTTCTCGCGCTTGCACCCTCAAGCGACGCATAATGAGGTGCGAGCGGCGCTGGCGCGCTTCCGGTTCCGCGCGGACCTCGCGTTGCAAAGCGCCGGGAGCCTTAGCGGCGGACAGTTGCTGCGCGCCGGGCTGGCCTGCGTGCTGGGCGGTGCGGTGCTCCCGCCGCTGCTGATGCTGGACGAGCCGACCAACCATCTTGACCTCGATAGCATCGCCGCGATCGAACAAGGGCTGGCCGGCTATGACGGCGCGCTGATCGTCGTGAGCCATGACGAGGCATTTCTGCGCGCCATCGGGATAAGCCGGGAAATCCGCCTCGGTCAGTGAGCGGCCGACATGTCCACTCGGGCGGTCGGCTTGGGCGCAATCCAGACCAGCGCCCCGGCGAGGAACAGGACCAGCGCGGCGACGAAGAAGACATTGTTCATCGACAGCACGGTCGCTTGCTGATCGACCAGATCGGCGATCATCTGCGGCGTCTGTGCAGCGGTTATGCCTGTTCCGGCCAGCGAGGAGCCTACGCCCGGATCCAGCGCGGACACCAATCCGTCGCGCGCGACGCGTTGGCCGTTGCCCCAGCCAGTGAGGACGATCGAGGTGGAGATCGCAACGGCAAGAGTTCGCAGGAAGCTCTGCATGCCCGCTGCCGAAGCGGTTTCCTCCGGCCGTACGGAGCCCAGGGTCAAGGTGGTCAGCGGGATCATGAAGAAAGGCATGGCGAAACCCTGGACAACCTGTGGCAGCGCCAGCGTCCAGAAATCAGCCGTAGTGGTCCAGCCAGAGCGCCAAAGCGTGACAAAACCCATCCAGATCACCGACCCGGAAATCAGGAAGCGCACATCGATCTTACCCACGGCGCGTCCGGCGAAAGGGGCCGCCAGAATCGCGGTCATCGCGGTGAAGGCGGTCACGAAACCCGCCGAATAGGCCGTGTAGCCCATCGACATCTGAAGCCATTGCGGGATGATGACGATGCCCGCAAAATAGGCGCCAAAGCACAGGGACAGCGTCACCACGCCCGATGTGAAGCCGACATGGCGGAACACCCGCAGATCGACGATCGGATGCTCTTCGGTCAGTTCCCATATGATGAAGACGAGGAAGCCGACCGCGGCCATCACGGCCAGCGCGACAATCATCGGATCGCCGAACCAATCATGGTCGCGGCCCGTATCCAGCATGATCTGAAGGCACCCGATCCAGAAGACCAGAAGGCCAAGACCTATATAGTCGATCGGCAGCTTGCGTCTTTCGGTTTCGACAGGCCCCAGCAACGCCATCGCCGCAAAGACGCAGACGGCGGCGATCGGAAGGTTGATGAAGAAGATCCAGTGCCAGCTCCAATTGTCGCTGATATAGCCGCCGACGATCGGCCCGACCGCGGGTCCCGCCAGCGTGGTCATGGCCCACAGCCCCATCACCTTCGCACGCTGTTCGGGCGGATAGATGCGCATCAGCAGCGTCTGCGACATCGGCATCAGCGGACCGCCGCACAAACCCTGCCCGATCCGGCAGGCGACGATCATGCCGAGCGTGGTCGATAGACCGCACAGCAAGGAGAAGAGCCCGAAGCCGATCATGCCCCAGATGAAGAGGCGCACCGTCCCGAACCGCTGGGCAAGCCAGCCGGTAAGGGGCACGCAGATCGCTTCCGCCACAGCGTAGGATGTGATGATCCAGGTGCCTTGGTCCGGCGAGATGCCGAGATTTCCCGCGATGTGCGGCACCGACACATTGGCGATCGTCAAGTCCAGCACGACCATGAAATTGCTGAACGCCAGCACCATCCCCGCCAGCATGCGCTGGCGTGGATTCAGCGGAAAGGTTTCGGCCGCGCCGGTCACCGCACGGCTCCTCAATCGCCCGACAGATCGATTTCGACCTCGGTCGAAAGCCCCACGCGCAGCGGATGTGCGGCCAGTTCCTTGGGATCAAGCGCGATGCGCACCGGCAGGCGCTGAACCACCTTGATCCAGTTGCCGGTCGCGTTCTGCGCCGGGATCAGCGCCATGGATGAGCCTGTGCCGCCCGAGAAACCGATGACCTTGCCATGATAGACGACGTCGCCGCCGTAGATGTCCGCCACCACCGTTGCGGGCATGCCAATGCGGACGCGACGCAGCTGCCGCTCCTTGAAATTGGCATCGACATAGACCTGGGCAAGCGGAACGATGCTCATGATCGGGTTGCCCTGCGCCACACGCTGGCCGACCTGCACCTGTCTGCGCGTCACGACGCCATCGATGGGCGCACGGATCACGGTGCGATCAAGATCCAGCCGTGCATTTTCGAGTTTCGCTTTGGCGGCGAGTACGGCGGGATCGGTTTCGATCGTCGATCCGCGCACCAGCGCATCATTGGCCGCCAGCTCCCCTTCTGCCGCGCCCTGGGTCGCCTTGGCTGTCGCCACCCCTGCCCGCGCTTGCGCCAGCCCCGCCCGTGCAGAGGCAAAAGCCTTGCGCGCGCTGGTGACCTCATCGCCCGACACTGCGCCTTCGGGCGCAAGCGCCTCGCGCCGCTGCAGATCGATGCGCGCCTTGTCATAGTCGGCCTGCGCGGCTGCGAGTTGAGCGTTCGCTTGAGCGATAGCGGCTCCCCGCGCGTCAACCTGCGCGGCGAGCGAGGTGCTGGTTGCTGCTGTCTGGCGGAAACGGCGGCGCGCTTCGGCAAGGTCCGCTTCCGCCTGCGCTATGGCGATCCGCGCGTTGGTCGGGTCGAGCCGCACCAATATGTCGCCGCGCTTCACCGCCTGCGTGTCGGTCACCCGCACCTCGATCGCCTGCGCGGAGATGAGCGGTGTGACCTGCGCGATTTCCGCATTCACATAGGCATTGTCGGTGCCGACATACGTGCGGCCGACCAACAGATACCAAAGGCCATAGACGGCCCCGAGGATGAGCACGGCTAAACCCAGGCGGACCAGCCATTTCTTGCGCTGTTCCATCCGCGCGCTCTTATCGACCGTGCCGGCTTCGGACGTGAATTCGGGGGCTGCATCAGCCATTGGAGAGGTCCTTGGACGAAGTGCCGCTGGCGGCGAAGCCGCCACCCAGCGCACGAATGAGGGCAATGTCCAGCGTGAAGGCGCTGGCTTCCAGCTCCGCAACGGACTGACGCGCCGCGAGCAGCTGGTCTTCGACGTTCAGCACATCGAGATAGGTGAACAGGCCGCCGCGATAGCGTTTCTGCGCGATCGCATAGGCTTCTGCCGACGCCGCCAACGCCGCGCGCGCTTCCGTCAGCCGCTGGTCGAGGATGCGGCGGCTAGTGACGGCATCGGCCACTTCCCGATAGGCGCCCAAAACGGTCTTGTCATAATTGGCCACCGCTTCGTCAAAGGCCGCGCGAGCGCCGCGATAGCGACCTCTGAGTTCACCGCCATGGAAGATAGGCAGGCTGATCGCCGGACCGACTGTGCCGAACAGCGAATCCTTACTGAACAAGGTGTCGAGGAAGGAACGCGGGCCTGATGCAGATTGGTCCAGGAAGGAAGTATTGTATCCCAGCGACTGGACGCCGACGAGTGCACTCAGGCTGATGGCGGGGAAGAAATCCGCCCGCGCCACTTTGATGCGCTTGGCCGCTGCCTCCGTACGGGCGAGCGCCGCGGCAATGTCGGGACGGCGCGCCACCAGGTTGGTGGTGACGTCGGCCGGCAGACCAAGTGGAGCGAGGTTGCCCAGCCGAGGCTGCGCGATCGCAAGCCCCCGATCAGGACCCGCGCCGATCAACGCCGCGATCTGATGACGGCGAACCGCGATCGACTGGTCTATGCCAGCCAGCGTCGCCCGCGCAGAAGCGACCGTCGCGTCAGCCTGCCGTACGCTGCCGCGCGTTTCGAGGCCGTTGCGCTGCCGCTGCGTCACCAGCTTCTGGCTGGCGGCGCGGATATCGAGCGCCCGTTGCTGAATCGCCCGTTGGTCGTAAAGCCGGGCGAGATCGGCATAGGCGTCTGCAACCCCGGTGGTGAGCGCCAACCGCGCCTGCTGCGCATCAATGCGCGCCGCCTCCGCCTCCGAAGTGGCTGCGGCCAACGCCGCGCGGTTCTTGCCCCACAGGTCGAGGTCGAAATTGAAATCCAGCGCAACCTGCCCGGTGCCAAGCCATCCCTTGGGCACGAAGTCCTTGGGGAAGCCCATATTATAGCTCTGCTTGGTCGCAGCGGCTGATCCCTTCAGATCGACCGACGGCAGGAGCGGCGCTCCAGCCTGCTGTGCGGCGGCGGACGCTTGGCGGAAACGAGCGGCGGCGGCCGCCATATCGGGCGAGGCAGCAAGCCCCTCTTCCATCAGGCCGTCAAGTTGGGGATCGCCATAGACCTTCCACCAACCCTCCTCAGGCCAGAGGGCACTGCCCTGCCCCAAGGTCTGGGACGCCGCGACGCTTTGTGCCGTTCGGGGAGTCGGCTTGGAACCAAGATCGGGCACCGACGCGCAGGCGGCCAAGGCCAGCATCGCCGCTGCCGAAGCGCCGGTACGCAAGGAAGGGATGAAACGACTCACGGACATATAAACCGTACTAACTGGTATGAAAAATGCCCTTGCTCCTGCTACAGAGCCTTGTCAATAAAAATATCGTACTCTATGGTACGCTTTTATGACAGAATCGACCGACACCCCTTTGATGTCCCGCCGCGAAGCGCGCCGACGTGACCGTCGCGGCGCTATAATCGCGGTGGCGCGGCGATCGTTCCTGGAAAATGGCTATGCAGCCACGACCATGTCTTCAATCGCTGCTGATCTGGGTGGATCGAAGGGGACATTGTGGAGCTATTTCCCGAGCAAGGAGGAATTGTTCGCCGCGGTATTGCGTGATGCGACGGAAACCTATCATGCCAGCCTGATCCAGTTGCTCGATCCGCGCGGAGAGCTTGAGCCGACCCTCCTTCGCTTCAGCCATGATTTGTTGCGCAAGGTGACGTCGCCCGAAGCGATCGCGCTGCACCGGCTCGTCGCCGCGGAAGCCAGCCGTTTCCCCGAAATGGGCGCTATCTTCCTCGAACTAGCGCCACTCCACACGCGCAATCTGCTCGCGCGGTTTCTGGAGGGCTGGATGGAGCGAGGGCAATTGCGGCGCACCGATCCGCAACTGGCGGCAAGGACCCTGGTCGTCCTGACCCTGTCGGGCTGCCACCAGCAGATGATCTGGGGCAATAGCGAACCGCCCACGGCAGAGCAGATCCAGACGGATGTCGCCTTCGCCGTCGATTGCTTCCTGCGCGCCTACGCGCCTGATGGGGAAGCGCGGCCACAGGCAAGCGCGCATTAACCATTTCTTTGCGCAGTTATCCTAGATCAAGCTGTGCAGGAGATGCACGCGATGCAGTTTTTCAAGCCCAATGCCGTCCGGCGGAGCGCAAACAGCGACAATATCGGGACGGGCGTTCCGCAGCGCCGCCGCCGGTTGTTGCTGATTGATGAGGATGACACCGCCCGCGCGGTGATGGCGCGCCGGCTGTCGCACCTGAACTATGACGTCGCCCTAGCGGAAAACGGCTTTTTGGCGCTGAACTGCCTGCTCGCTCGTCCCGTCGATGTCATCATGATCGACATGAACCTGGTCATCCTCCCCGGCATCGCGACGATGAGGAAAATCCGTGCCGCAGGGCTGGCGGGCCAGGCAAGCTTCGTCATGATCGCCGGGCGCCAGGACAGTATCAGCGTGGTGGAAGCGCTGGAGGCGGGGGCCGACGATCATATCACCAAGCCGTTCGACTTTGACGTGCTGGACGCGCGGCTGCGCCATCTCTGCCAACGCGCAGACGAAGTGAGCGCGCTTGCCCGACATAATGCGGAACTGGACGCGCGCATCGCCCGGCGCGCCGTGGAACTGGGCGAGACGCGCGATGCGCTTCAGGAACTGCAAGCCGACAGGGCGCGCCTGGTCTCGTCGATCCAGGCGCTGAACGAGGAGATTGCGCGCTTGAGCGCCAGCCGGAACTGAAGGTCAGCGCCTCAACCAGTGGGTTGCGGCGAACCAGCCGCCAATCCCCGCCGCCATCGCGACACATACCGCCACCACGCCCCAAAAGGCCCAGGCTTCATGGGCGAAGGGGATGCCGTTCACGTTCATGCCCAGCAGGCCGGTCAGGAAGGTCAGCGGCAGGAAGACAAGCGCCACGACGGAAATGATCAGCGCTTGCCGGTTCATCTGTTCGGCGCGCAGGTCGGTCAGTTCTTCATGCGCAAGCGCGGAGCGTTCGCGCACCGCCTCCAGTTCCTCGGCCATGCGGGCGCAACGGTCAGCCGCTTCCTGCAGATGCAGCCGGTCGTCTGCGTGGAGCCAGGGCGCATCGGCGGCCGACAGCCGTTCGAGCGCCTGCCGCTGGGGCGCGATGAAGCGGCGGTAGCTGATCGCCGTGGCGCGGATCTCCGAAACCTCGCGCCGCACCTCGGGCGACCCGGTGTCGCTCAGCGTGCTTTCAATCTCATCCAGATTGTCGCCCAGTTGTGCGATCTCCGGATCAAGCGCCTCGGTGATTTCCTGCGCGAAGGCTGCGATCAAATCGCCGGGGTCGTGGATCGTACCTGCCAACATGCGCTTCATCACAGGCTCGAAGGCGGCGAGCGGACGGTAGCTGACCGAAATGACGCGCGCCTGTTCGGCCCACAGGCGGATCGACACCAGCGGATCGCCGGAAGCGTCATCCTCACTCCCCAGCCCGCGCAGGTTGATGAGCGCACCATGGGCCATCAGCGTGCAACGGGGCCGTGTTTCCTGCGCCAGCAGAGCGGAGAGCGCCGCTTCCGGCATGTGATCGCAGCGGGAGACGATGTCGCGCGCATCCTCCCGCCAGCCGTCGGCATGAATCCAGCTGAAGGTCGCATGATCGGCCTCCGCGCAAAAGGCGTCGAGGGTGATTTCCCGGGCATGGCCGCCCTCATTGACGAAGACCCGGCTCATCGCGGTAGTTCCAGCCAGAGCGAGAGACCTTCGCCCGGATCGGCCGGCGGCGCGGCCGCCCGGATGCGCGCAGCGTCGGCGCGGGCGCGGTCGAGAATTGCGGGCGGCACTTCCGGTGCATGATAGATGCGGTCGGCCTCCCCCAGCAGGCGCGCGGCCCGCAGCGTCAGGTCGTCAGGCTCGCCGGACAATAGAGAGATGTGAATGAAGCGAGAGGCGGCCGCATCGCCCTTCTCGGCCAGCCACAACGGCACCCGGTCCGCCGCATCGTCGCGCATGGGATCGATCACCCCGCCAGCCGCCAGCCCAGCGTCGATCGCGCGGCGGCGCGCGCTCGCATCGGGCCAGCGCGCGCGGATCGCGGCGCGGGCATCGTAAAGCGCGGTGGCAAGCGAACCGAGCTTCTGCGGCAGCAGCGCCTCGATCCGCTGGCGCAGCGCCTTGGCGAGCCCCGCCGACGCGCCACCCGTACCGATGGCGATCAGCACCGGATCACGATCGATGATCGCAGGCAAAGTAAAGTCGCACAGGTCAGGGCGGTCGGTAGCGTTCACCAGCACGCCCCGCGCCTTGAGCCGGGCGACCGTCGCGTCGTCGCCATCGGCCACGATGGCGATTGCGGCCTCATCACCCTCACCCACAATGCGCGCGCCCGCGCGTTCGAGCAGACGCCGCTTGGCGTCCGCCGCTTCCCCTTTTCCAGTCAGGATGACGGCCCTGCCCGTCAGCGCCAGGAAAACGGGCAGGCTCTTCATCAGTCCTTGACCCAATCCGGGATGCTATCCGCTTCGATCAGCGCCTGGATCGGCGGCCGCGCGCGGACCACGGCCCATTTGTCGCCGGAAACGAGAACTTCGGGCGTCAGTGGACGGCTGTTATAGGTCCCGGCCATGGTTGCGCCATAAGCGCCTGCGGTCATGAAGGCGACCAGATCGCCCGCCTGCACCACATCCATGTCGCGGTGCATCGCGAAGGTATCGCCCGTCTCGCACACTGGGCCGACCACATTGGCGGTCGCCCGTCGTCCCACCGGATCGACTGCGCGAATGTCGTGCCAGGCGTCATAGAGGCTGGGACGCATCAGATCGTTCATCGCCGCATCGACGATGACAAAAGGCGCCTGCGCCCCCTGCTTCACCCGCACGACACGGGACAGCAGCGCGCCCGCATTGCCGACGATGACGCGGCCGGGCTCGAACATCAGGCGGACGTTCCATCCCTGGGTCACACGCGTCACCATCTCGCCATAGGCTTGCGGAAGCGGCGGGATCGGCAGCGACGGATCATAGGGCACGCCAAGGCCGCCGCCCAGATCGGCGGTGCGGATCGCATGACCCGCGGCGCGCAGCTGCTCGATCAGCGCGCCTACCTTGGTGAAAGCGGCTTCCAGCGGCGTCAGGTCGGTCAGCTGGCTGCCGATATGAACGGCGACGCCCTGCACATCCAGGCCGGGAAGATCGCGCGCGGCGGCGTAGCTGTCCAGCGCACGATCATAAGGGATGCCGAACTTGTTTTCAGACTTGCCGGTCGAGATCTTCGCATGGGTCCCTGCATCGACATCGGGGTTGATGCGGTAAGCAACCGGCGCCTTCTTCCCCATCGACAGCGCGACTTCGGACAGCATTTCCGCTTCCGGCTCGCTTTCCAGGTTGAACTGGAAAATGCCATGCTCCAGCGCGAGGCGCATTTCCTCGGCCGTCTTGCCGACACCGGAAAAGACGATGCGGTTCGCCGGAATGCCTGCCGCGATCGCGCGCAGAAGCTCACCGCCCGAAACCACGTCCGCACCCAGCCCCAGCTTCGCCAGGGTCGCCAGCACCGCGCCATTGGGGTTAGCCTTCACCGCAAAGGCGATCAGCGGGTCGCTAAGCTGCGACAGCGCGTCGCGAAAGACATTGACGTGGCGCGTCAGCGTGGCGGTGGAATAGATATAGACGGGCGTGCCGACCGCTTGCGCGATCTGTGCCATCGGCACCTGCTCCACATGCATGGCGCCGTTCACATAGTCGAAATGGTCCAAGGCTTCTTTGTCCTAGCGGGTCTTATCGGGGCTGGCTTTCAGGCGGCAGGTCGAACGGATCATCCTTGCGCTGCTGCGACTGGGTGAGCAGTTCGACGTTGCGCTCGGGCCGCGCCTGGGTCGATGGGGTCATGAGTTGCTGCGCGGTGGGCGCGGCGGCGGCGCCTACCGGCACGGCAGGCATCTTCTGCCCCGCGACGGGTTTCAACGGCTGACGGCCGCCACAGGATGCCAGGGCGAGCGCCAATGCACCAAGCGCCAGTCCCCGGGCGAGGCTAATCCTCATGCCTTCTCCTTCCGCGCCTGCGCGATCCGCGCCCTCACCTGATCGGGCGCGGTGCCGCCATGGCTCTTGCGGCTGGCGACCGAGGCATCGACCGTCAGCACTGCATAGATGCGCTCATCGATGCGCGGGTCAATGGCTTTCAACGTCTCGATCGGCAGGTCGGCGAGCGGCGTGCCCGCGCTTTCCGCCGCCGCGACGGCACGGCCGGTGATATGATGGGCTTCGCGGAAAGGCACGTTCGCCTCCCGCACCAGCCAGTCGGCCAAGTCCGTGGCGGTGGCAAAACCGCTCTCCGCCAGCGCACGCATGCGGTCGGTGCGGAAAGTCACCGTCTCGATCATGCCGGTCATCGCCGCGATCGATAGGCCGATCAGGTCATGCGCTTCGAACACCGGGGGCTTATCGTCCTGCATATCCTTCGAATAGGCAAGCGGCAGGCCCTTCATCGTGACGCACAGCGCATTCATGCAGCCCATGATCCGTCCTGCATGACCCCGCACCAGTTCGGCGGCATCGGGATTGCGCTTCTGCGGCATGATCGAGCTGCCGGTCGAATAGGCGTCGGGCAGCTTGATGAAGCCGAAGGGCTGGCTTGCCCAGATGATGAACTCCTCCGCCAACCGCGACAGGTGCAGCGCCAACTGGGTCGCGGCCATCAGATAGTCGAGCGCGAAGTCGCGATCCGACACGCTGTCCAGGCTGTTGTCGGTCGGCTTGGCAAAGCCCAAGGCCGCCGCCGTTGCGTGGCGGTCGATCGGGAAGCCCGTCCCGGCCAGCGCCGCCGCGCCCAGCGGGCATTCGTTGAGGCGCGCACGCGCATCCGCAAAGCGGCTGCGGTCGCGGCGGACCATCTCACGATAGGCCATCAGGTGATGGCCCAACGTCACCGGCTGTGCCGACTGGAGATGGGTGAAGCCCGGCATCACCGCATCGTCATGCTCCTCAGCCCGGGCGAGCAGCGCCTGCTGCAACTGCTCCAGTCCCGCCTCCACCTCGTCGATGGCGTCACGCACCCACAGGCGAAAATCGGTCGCCACCTGATCGTTGCGGCTGCGCGCCGTATGCAGCCGTCCGGCGGCCGGGCCGATCAGTTCGGCAAGGCGCGACTCCGTGACCATGTGAATATCTTCCAGGTCCAGATTCACCGGCACGCCGCTCGCTTCATATTCGGCCGCGATGGTGTCGAGTCCGCCACTGATCGCCTGCGCGTCTTCCGCGCTGACGATGCCTTGCTTGGCCAGCATCGCGACATGCGCCTTGGACCCGGCGATGTCCTGCTTCCACAATCGCTTGTCGAATGGGATGGAGGCATTTATCTCGCGCATGACCGAAGCCGGGCCGGCCGCAAAGCGCCCGCCCCACATGCTGTTGGAGCCGTCCCCCGTGCGAACTTCCTTGCCCTGCGTAATGACACTGCTCCTGCTGGCTGGCCTCGGCGCGTGCGATAGGCAATCACCGGCTCCGGGGCAAGGTCAAGCAAATAGCAGCGCCGAAGTCCCGGCGGCCAGCGGCGAGGCCAAGGAGCCTGCGACAAGCGGCAAGGGTGAATTCAGCTATACGATCGACCGATCGAAGGCGGGGAGCCCCGCCCCCGATTTTACCTTTGCTGGACCGGACGGCGCGGATGCGACGCTCAAGGATTTCGTGGGCAAGCCGATGCTGGTCAATCTCTGGGCAACCTGGTGCGCGCCCTGCGTGGCGGAAATGCCGACGCTGGACGCGGTCGCGAAGAATTATGGGGCCAAGGGGCTGGCCGTGCTCACCATCTCGCAGGACAGCCAAGGTGAGAGCGCGGTGAAGGCTTTCTTCCAGAAGCACGAGCTGCCCCACCTTAAGGGCTGGATCGACCCGGAAAATCAGTTCGGCTTTCACTATGCCACCGGCATGCTGCCGACGACAGTGCTCTACGACGCGCAAGGCAAGGAGATGGCCCGCGTGGTTGGGGCGCTCGACTGGAACAGCAAGGAAGGTCGCGATCTGATCGACGCGGCGCTGGCGTCCTGAGTCCACTCTACCACGAAGAACCAGCAGACGTATGGCGGCAGAAAATCCGCCATCCTCCCTGCATGCAAAATGCGCCGGCAAATTGCGCGTTTCTCAACCAGCTCATTGTGCGCTGCAATAGCGGCTAATCCGCGGCCCTTCGTCTTTCCCACTGCACGATAAATCAACAATCAGGGGGCAATAGATGAAACGACTATCCGCTCTTCGACTTTCTCTTATTCTGGCGTCCTCATGGTCCGCCTGCGCCATTGCGCAAGAAGCACCGCAAGAGCCGCAGGCCGATGACGGCGGTGCGATCATCGTCACCGGTACCCGCGCGGTCGGCATGCAGGCCGCCGAAGCCGCAGCCCCTGTCCAGGTGCTGAGCGAAGAGGCGATCAGCCATGTGGGCCAGCCCAATCTAAACCAGGTGCTGACCCAGATCGTCCCCAGCTTCACGGCGCAGACGCAGGGCACCGACCTTTCCAGCTTCTCGCTGTCCGCCCGCCTGCGCGGCCTTAGCCCCAACCACACGCTGGTGCTGGTCAATGGCAAGCGGCGTCATGGCAACGGCATTCTTCAGGTGATCTCGGGCGCGTTCCAGGGTTCGGCCGCGCCCAGCATCGACCTCATCCCGCCGGATTCCGTCGCCCGCGTCGAAGTGCTGCAGGAAGGCGCGGCCGCCGTCTATGGCACCGATGCGATCGCGGGCGTCATCAACTTCATCCTGAAGGACGAAGATGAGGGCGGCAGCTTCAAGGTCACCGGCGGCCAATATTATGATAGCGAAGGGGAGCTTTTCTCCGCCTCCGGCAATATGGGCTTCAAGCTCGGCGAAGACGGCTTCTTCAACCTGACGCTGTTCCACCGCCGACAGGACTATACCACGGTGGGCACCGGCCAGGTGCAGATCACGCGCGCCGACGGCACGCTGCAATCTAACACGCCCGCGCAATGGTCGAACCTGGCCGGCGATGCGCTGGCCGGCATCAACGGCGGCCAGCCCCGCACGAAGCTGACGCTCGGCTTCTACAATATGGGCTATGATTTTGGCGGCGTCGAACTTTACAGCTTCGGCGATTACGCCCGCCGCGAGGGCTGGGCAAGGCAAGGTTACCGCCATCCCAAGCGCATCTGCTACGAAACCGGCAATCTGGGCGGCAGCGTAACGACCGCGCCCTATAATCCCAACATCTGCTATAGCGATACGGGCGTATGGGGCATGGTCCCGCTGCAGCATGTGGTCGAGGACGAATATAGCTTCACGATTGGCGCGAAGGGCGAGTTCGGCGGGGGCTGGAACTATGACATCAGCGGCACCTACGGCGCACAGAAGGACAGCATCTACACCGAACAGTCCGCGCATCGCGAACTCTGGCAGGAAAGCTTCGCAGCGGGCGGCGTAGCCCGCGCCATTACGCCCAGCAGCGCCTATGACGGCGGTTTCAAACTGGCCCAAACGACCATCACCACCGACATCCGCAAGGAATTCGAAGTCGGGATGGCCAACCCGCTAACGCTGGCCTTTGGCGGCGAATATCGGAAGGACGAATATGAGATCCTTCAGGGCGACGCGGTTTCGACATATAAGACCGGCGTCCAATCCTTCCCTGGCTACAAGGCGACCGACGCGGGCGACTTCCAGCGTAGCTCCAAGGCCGCCTATCTGAACCTGATCGCTGAACCGGTTGAGGGCTGGAGCGTCGATCTTGCCGGACGCTACGAAGATTATACGGACTTCGGCGATACGGCGATCTGGAAAGCCACGACGCGCTATGACCTCTCCGACGCCATCGCGATCCGCGGCACCGTCAGTACAGGCTTCCGCGCACCGACTCTCGCCGAACAGAAATATTCGACCATCAATGTCGGCCCGACCAGTGCCGTCGCCCAGTTGCCCGCCGGCACACCCGCCGCGGCGCTGCTCGGCTTTGGTCCTTTGAAGCCGGAAAAGTCGAAGAATTTCTCGGCTGGTATCGTGCTGCGGCCGGTGCCGAAGCTGGCGATCACGATCGATGGCTACCTCATCAAGATCAAGGACCGCATCACCGGAACGGCCGCGCGCAACGCGGTGCTGAACGGCGTGGTTCAGCCGGGGGCAGCCGACATCCTGAACGCGCTCAGCGCCGCAGGTATCGTGCTTGATAGCGCGCTCTTCACCAACGGCACGATCGGTGTGTCGAGCTTCACCAACGGCATCGACACCCGCACCTGGGGCATCGATTTCTCCGCCACCTATCCGGTCGCGCTGGACTTCGGCTCGCTCAACCTATCGCTGACCGCCAACTACAACAAGACGAAGATCACCGACAACAAGGTCGGCTATCCGATCTTCAACGCCGCGTCGGAAAGCAATATCGAACGATCCAACCCTGACTATAAGGTTGTGGCCAATGCCCTGTTTAAGAGCGGCAAGTTCTCGCTGAACCTGCGTGAAACCTTCTACGGCAAGACCAGCGTGCTGGTGCGTCCCGCCTTCACGTCCACCGCGGGTGGATCGATCGTGATACCGGAGGGCGGCTTCCTGATCGCCGATGGCGCAGGCGGCGCTAACCAGCTCTACTTCAACGGCGTGGTCAAGGCGACGGCGATCACCGATCTGGAAGTGGGTTACGACTTCACCGACTTCGTCAAATTTTCGGTCGGAGCGAACAACCTGTTCAACAAGCGGCCCGAAGTGCCCAAGCTGCTGCAGGGCGTGACAGTGCCGGTCGGCGTGTCGCCCTATCAGAACGGCGCTGGCGCCTATAACAGCTATTATGGTCACGGCCCCTACAGCACGTCAGGCGGCTATTATTACGCTCGACTGGATTTTAAATTCTGAAAGCTCCTGCGGGTCGCGAAGGAAGGCCGGTCCGGTTCGCCGGGCCGGTTTTTTTCGATCCTACCCCTAGACCGTCACCCCAGCGAAAGCGGGGATGACGAAAGTTAAAGCGGTCGCGCCTCGCGCACCACCAACACCGGCACACCGTCGCGCACCGGAAAGGCCAGACCGGCCGCGTCCGACACCAGTTCATCCCGCTCCGCATTCCAACGCAGCGGCGTGCGCGTCACAGGGCAGACGAGCTTGGACAAGAGATACGGGTCCAGCGCCGCACTCATTGCATCGTCGCCCCGCCATTGCGCTCGATCCGGCCGACGATCTGCATCAACTGGATGATCCGTTCCGACCGCTCGTTCAGCGTGTCCGCCTCCAGCAGCGTCTGCTTGGCGGCGGGATCGAACGGAGCGATCTGGGCGATGCCGTTAACGAGCGACATATCGTCCAGCCGCGACACGGCGGTCCAATCGACGACATAGCCCAGCGCATCGGCAAAGCGCCGCGCCTCCTGCTCCAGCGCCGCGCGTTCGACGGCATGGAGCACCTCATCCTCCGGCGCCTGTTCGACGTCCGCCTCAATCTGGCGGAAGGCGGTGGCGACATCCAGTTCGCGGATCACGCGAAAGCGCGCCAGCCCCTTAAGGATGATGTTAAAACGGCCGTCCTCCAGCGCTTCGATCTCGCTGATGTGGCCCAGGCAGCCGACGTCGAACAGCGGCGGCTTGGGCCCTTTCTCCCGCGGCTGGATCATGCCGATGCGGCGGTCGCGCGCCATCGCGTCGTGGATCAGCGCCCTGTAGCGCGGCTCGAATATATGCAGCGGCAGGTCCATGCCCGGCAGCAGCAGCGCGCCCGACAAAGGGAAGATGGAGACGCGGGCGCGGTTCACTGGGGGAGCCGTCAGGAAAAGAGGATTTGCGACAATTTCCGGCGCTGCGCCGCGACCCAAGGGTCCTCAAGGCCCGTGGCTTCGAACAGCTTGACCAATTGCGCGCGCGCCGCGCCGTCATTCCAGGCGCGGTCGCGGCGGACGATCTCCAGAAGTTCATCAGCCGCCCGGTCGCGATCGCCATTGGCCATCAACCCGCCCGCCAGTTCGAAACGCGCCTCATGATCGTCGGGATTGGCCGCAACCTTCGCTTCAACGCCCGACAGGTCAGACACCGGCCTTGCGTCGCGAGCGAGCGCGATGGCGGCGCGGGCGCGATCCACCGCTTGATCCTTCGCCACATCGGCGGGCAGTGCATCCAGCACCGCCTCAGCCTCGTCCAGCCGCGCCAGCGCAACCAGCGCCCGCGCATGGCCGGAGGCGACCTCTGCATTGTCCGGCGCCATCGCGCCAATCTGCTCAAATATAGAGAGCGCGCGATCATATTCGCCGCCCGCCAGCATTTCCTCGCCCATTTCGATCAGCGGCGCGATCTCCTGAAGCTGCGCCTTTTCATCCGATTCGATCGGTAGCTGAGCAAGCAACTGGTCAAGAAACTGCTTCAGCTGTCCCTCGGTCCGCGCCTGGCTCAAGTCGGCGACTGGCTGGCCTTGAAACACCGCATAGACGGTCGGGATCGACTGCACGCGGAATTGGGCGGCGATGAACTTATTCTCATCGACATTGATCTTCACCAGCTTCACGCCCTTGGGCGCATAGTCGGCGCAGACCTTCTCGATCACGGGGGTCAGCTGCTTGCAGGGGCCGCACCATTCGGCCCAGAAATCGACGATGACGAGGCTGGTGCGCGACGGGTCCACCACGTCACGGCGGAATGCCTCCACCGCCTCCTTGTCGCCATCACTCAGTCCAAGGGTCGCCACTGTCTTCGTCTCCTGCCTTCATGCGGTTGGGTGCCGCCTCCATACAGCGCCTTATGTGGGGCGTCACCCTGTCCGCACAAGATCAGAAGGTATAGCCGACGCCCACCGCGCCCATCCATTGATTCTTCGATCCCGCGATGCTGACCACGGGCGAGTCCGCATAGTCGCCCAACATGCGCGAATAGCCGCCCAGCGCGAACAGGGCCCAGCCCTTGCGCAGGTCGCCCGACAGGGACAAACCGCCAGTCAGGTTCACGCCGACCTTCTTAAAGCCGGAGCTATCGCCCGCCGCCGAATAGGCGGGGAGCCCCGACGCCAGCGCCCCGGCGGCATCGACATCATAATAATAGCGGCCATATTTCTTGCCGACATAATCGGCCGACACGCCAAGGCCGACGAAGCTGCGCGTCGATAGCGGCGCGAAATATTCGATCGCCGGGGTGACGACATAGCTGTCATGCGCGCCCACTACATCCTTGGTGATAGCGACGCGGACGGACAGATTGTCATAATCGCTGGTCAGGACGCCGGTCTTGCCGATCCCGACAAAGCCGCCCACTTCCACCGCCACGTCCCGCTCCCCTAGCGCGCGGACAGCGGCGTCCTTGATGCTCTTGCGGCTGGATCGGTCGAAGCGCACGCCAGCGACCGGCCCCAGCTGGAAATCTATGCCCTCGCCCCGATTGGGAATGGCGTCGATGTAGAGGCTGGGCCCGCGCGTCCAGAAGGCGAAATCGCTGACCTTCCCGCGCAGTTGAGGAACCGGGATCACCCGATAGTCGTCCGACCCCTCGTAGCTGGGAATGACTGCTGCACCGACACCTACGGTGAGGACATTGCTGTCTTCTACTTGAGCAAAGGCAGGATGAACGGCGCTCAGGGCGACGAAAGCTATCCCTGCAGCGAGAATTTGACGATGGTTCATAAATCCCCTGTTCCACGAAATAGTCAGCAGCCTAGAATGTTTCGCTGCCATTACGGTTCCAGTTCGGGGCAATCAGAGGAAATATTTGATCTTTATTTCCTGCCTGACCGCTGATCCCGCCACCGGGAACTGCGCGGAACGGAAGCTGGGCGCGCCGAAGCGGATGGCGGGATTGCGGGAAAAGCCGACGCCTTCGCGCGGGATGCCTGCGAACGTATCCAGCTTTCCATTGCCATTTTCGTCGTGGATGATGGCGATGGCATAGTCGCCGGGCGCCACCTCTCCCAACGGGATCGCCCCTGACGCCACTGGGACCGTCAGGTGCCGCTTGTCAGGATCATGGCTGCAATCGGGGAAATAGGCTGGCGAGCGCGTAATGCAGACGAGCAGGTTGCCCTTGCCCGATCGCAAGTCGCGCACGCCCATGCTGAGCGGCTGCGGCTGATTGTCCGGAGCAGCGCCCGGCAGGGTTACCAACATCGCAACCAAAAACAGCAATCTCGCCCTCATGCGCGCCCCTTTTCAAAGTCGCCCAACCCCCGATCGGTCCCGCACAGGCGGTCCCATACACGGAAATAAAGGCCGTAATTGCAGCTATAAAGCTCATGATGCCGTTGATGATGGCTGGCCGTGATCAACCAGCGCCCGGCCGGCCCCTGCACCAGCCAGCGCGGAAACATCTCCCACCCCATATGGTTCGACACGCCCATGACAGTCATGATCGCCAGCACCGCGCCCAATGCGCCGACATGAATGGGGATCAGCAAGACGAGCGCCGGAATGACGAGCGCCCCCGTCAGCGCTTCCCAGGGATGAAAGCTCATCGCCGCCCAGGCCGTGGGCGGGCGGCTCGCATGATGGACGGCGTGAGCTATGCGGAACAGGCGAGGCCGGTGCATCCAGCGATGGGTCCAGTAAAACCAACTGTCATGCGCCGCGAGATAGAGCAGCACCGATACCGGCAGATACCAGAGCGGAAAGGCATGAACGTCCGTGTAGATTCGCGTCCACCCCTGCGCTTGCCAGCCCCAGGCTATAATACCTGCCGGAATGCCATAGATCAGCGCGGACGCCAGCGACCAGCCGATCTCCCGCCTGACCTGGTCCCCAAGATGCGCGTAAAGCCCGGGCTGGCGCACATGCGTCGCCAGCGCGAAGCCGCCGCTGGTCAGCAGATAACGCACGCCCACGATGGCGCTCATGGCGAGAGCAGAAAGGAGGAGCGCGGCGGCCATCACCGCCAACTATAAGGAGCGCGGCGCGTCCCGTCACCCCATCGGCGCGTCAAGTGCGCGGCCGCGCCTGCCGATAGCTGCCCAGCATCCGCACCCATTTGCTGTGGAACTCCAGTTCCGCCAGCGCCCGGTCGATCGCCGGATCACCGGGCATCCCTTCGATGTCGCAGAAAAACTCGGTCGCGGCGAAGCTCGCCCCGCGCTGATAGCTTTCCAGCTTGGTCATGTTGACGCCGTTGGTCGCAAAGCCGCCCATCGCCTTGTAAAGCGCAGCGGGCACATTCTTCACCTCGAACAGGAAGGTCGTCATCACCGGACCGACGCCGGGTTCCGGCATCTTGGGCTCACGCGACAACACCAGGAAGCGCGTCATATTGTCGTCGCTATCCTCGATATTCTCCGCCACCAGCTTCAGGCCGTACAGTTCCGCCGCGAGATAGGGTGCGACCGCACCCTCCCCCGGCTTCTTTGATTCTGCGACCAGAGCGGCCGCGCCTGCGGTATCGGCATAAGCCACCGGCTGGATGCCCCGCTCACGCAGATAGTGGCGGCACTGGCCCAGCGCCTGCGGGTGGCTCATCGCGCTTTTGACCGGCGCGTCATCGATCGCCATCAGGCAGTGCCGGATGCGCAGGAAATATTCGTCGATGATGTGCAGCCCCGATTCGGGCAGCAGGAAATGCATGTCGGCGACCCGGCCATGCAGGCTGTTTTCGATCGGGATGATCGCCCGCGCGGCCTGCCCATTGCGCACCGCATCGATCGCATCTTCAAAGGCGAAGCAGGGCAGCGGCACGCAATCGGGCGCGTAATCCAACGCCGCCAGATGCGAATTGGCGCCTGGCGCGCCTTGATAGGCGATCGCGCGCGAGGGATCGGCTGCCGCCTTCGCGGCCAGGTCCGCGACGATGACGCGGGCGGGGGCGGGATAGTTTTCCATCGGTGCGAGCGCGCTTAGGCACTCCTTCGCACGCGCGCAAGCATGCGCAGGGCAGCGCTCCTGCAAAAGCGGGCGTCAGGGCGTTCAACCATGCTTGCGCGTTCGCTCTTGCGCCATTATGGCAGCGCGCTAAAGGGGGCGCGGAAACCAAGCCGCCAGAACAAAATTCAAGGGAATCCAAGCGAAATGGCCGATCGTTTCAACACCGTTGCAGGCTGGGCGTTGTTTGCGGGGATCGTTGCGCTGGGCGGCGGAATCGTCAGCTCCAAATATTTCCATGACGAACGCCCTGAGAAGATGGGCTATGCGATCGAAGGCGTGGAAGCCGAGGGCGAAGGCGGCGCAGCTGCTGGTCCGGGCCTCAACACCCTGCTTGCCAGCGCCGATGTGGCCGCCGGTGAGAAGGTGTTCGCCAAGTGCGCCGCCTGCCACACCGTGAACCAGGGCGGCGCCAACGGCATCGGTCCGAACCTCTACGCCACCGTTGGCGAGGGCATCGGTCAGGGCAAGGGCGGCTTCGCCTTCTCCGACGCGCTCAAGAGCAAGGGCGGCAACTGGACGTTCGAGGCGCTGGATCACTGGCTGACCAGCCCGCGTGAGTTCGCGCCGGGCACCAAGATGACCTTCGCGGGCCTCGGCAACCCCGCCGACCGCGCCAACCTCATCGCCTGGCTGAACACGCAGGGCTCGAACCTGCCCCTGCCCGCCGCCGACGCCGCACCGGCGGAAGCGAGCGCCACGCCCGCTGAAGCCGCAAGCAACGCGACCAATGCAGCGGAAAGCGTCGCGGGCAAGGCCCCAGCCAACGCCGCACCCGCCACCGGCCCGGCCGCTGCTGGCAAGTAACAGGCTTTCACCGAAACTAAAGGGGCGCGGCACTGATTGCCGCGCCCCTTGCGTTTACAGCATGCAGCCGTGAATAAGAATCGCTCGAGCTGACCTGTCGAAGCCTGTTCTGAGCGCCTGATGCGGCAGTAGGGAAAGACGCCTCACGCCAACCTGCGGAACGACAAATTCAGAGCAAACCGCCGCGATTGCGAATAGCTATGACGGACCGGTCCTCCGCCAATTCTATGACCATGTCAGCCCAGCGGGGAAGGTCATCAAGCATATGACGAGTCAGCCGTTCATAATGCTGGATGAAGCGGGCAATTTCTTTACCAGACATGACGCCTGGTGAAGGCGCGCGGCCGCGTAATTCTTCTTCTTGCTCATTCCGCCAGCGCAAGACCACATCAAAGCTTGGTGCAGCGAGAAAAACAAGCCGGTCGATGCGGGCAAACAGCGCCTGATAGCTGCCCGCCAATGCGCTGTTTACGAAATGACGCCAGATGCCCTCTGCGTCTTCTTCTCGCTCCAACTGATTCACGGGGGAAGCCAAGTCTGCCTCTGATTGGGGGCGGGCGCCTACGCACCAGCCTTCCAACAGCAGCAGCCGAGTGCCGGGCGCTGCTTCTTCCCACGCGCTGTCCGGCAATCGATCGTCGGCAGCCTTGTCAAACCGGGGCAACGGTGCCGCCTCCCCACGCTCCAATGACGCGATGATCCCAAGGCCAAGGTCTATATCATGCGTTCCCGGCACCCCGCGCGTGCGCAACAGCGGGTGGCTGGCGCGGCCGAGCATCTCACGCTCAACTCGTGTGCGATAAAGGTCGTCGATCGACAGCAGCGCGGTGGGCACGCCGTTTCGATCGAAACGCTCCTTCAGTGCGCGTGCCAGCGTGGATTTGCCGCTTCCTTGCGCGCCACACAGGCCGATAATCGTCAGCGAGGTGTTCAGCCCGGACAGGGCTTGCTGGACGAGATGCTCTAGCGCTTGGATAGCGCTGCCATTGTTGCCCGGTGCATCGCCAGGCAGCGTGGTCACCGCTCCGCCACCAGCAGCTTGTCGATCTTCCGCCCGTCCATATCGACGATCTCGAACCGCCATCCCTGGTCATCGATAAAATCGCCCACCTCGGGCAATCGCTTGAGCAACCAGAGAGCGTGACCGGCGACGGTCGCATAATCCCGCCCTTCCGGCAGGTCGATCCCAATCCGGTCCGCCAGCAGGTCCACCGGCATCTGCCCCGACACCAGCAAGCTGCCATCCTCGCGCTCGACAACATCGGGCTCATCATGGGCGTCCCGATCCGACGCGAAATGGCCCGCGATCGCGGACAGCAGGTCTGCGGGCGTGGCGATGCCTTCGAAATGGCCATATTCGTCATGAACCATGACCATGGGCACATCGGCACGGCGCAGCACTTCCAGCACATCCATCGCATCGACCTGATCGGGGACGACCTCCACCCGGCGCATCAGGGCTTCAAGGTTGAGCCGATCTCCCCGGAACAGCGCGGTCATGATGTCGCGCGCCTGGACGACGCCGATAATATCTTCAACCGTTCCGCGGCCCACAGGCAGTCTGGTGTGCGGCGTTTCGAGCAATCGGGCGCGGATCGTTTCGTCGTCGGCGCTGATGTCGATCCAATCGACGTCCATGCGCGGGGTCATCACTTCGCGTACCGGCCGGTCGGCGAGACGGACAACGCCAGAGATGATCGCGCGCTCGCTCTCCTCGATCACCCCCGATCGGCTCGCCTCGGCGACGATCAGGTGCAGTTCCTCTGCCGTCACATGGCTCTCGGATTCGCGTGTCATCCGCAACAGGCGGAAGATGAGCGCGCTCGATCCGTCCAGCACCCAGACAATCGGCGCAGTCAGCCTCGACAGCCACAGCATCGGCGTCGCCACCAGCGCCGCAATGGGTTCGGGCGCGCGTAGGGCGAATTGCTTGGGCACCAACTCCCCGACGATCAACGAAGCATAGGTGGTGAGGCCGATCACCAGCGCAAAGCCGAGATTGGCCGCGCCGCTAGGTGACAGGCCCAGCCCCTGCAGCCGTTCGCCCACCGGCCCGCCCAGGCTCGCGCCCGAATAGGCACCCGCGACGATACCGATAAGGGTAATGCCGATCTGCACGGTCGAGAGGAACTTGCCAGGATCGCTCGCGAGCGCCAGCGCGGTCTGCGCCCCGCGCCGCCCCGCCTTCTCCATCGCCTGAAGTCGTGGGCGGCGGGCGGAGACGATCGCCAGTTCCGACATGGCGAAGACGCCGTTCAGCGCCACCAACGCCAGGATGATGACAAGATCTGCCCAAGGAAAGGGCGTCGGAGCGTGCGGGGGGATCGTGGCCATGGCGGTCAGCTACGCCCTATAACCTTGTTTCTTACAATTTCACAACCGCCGCATCACACGGGGTTCAGTTCGCTTGTGGAACAAAGGACGGCGCTCGACCATTGGGTAGTGCATCCGATCCTTTCGGGCGCACGATAATAAGGGAATTGAATCTATGCGGATTTCTCATCGCATGATGGGCGCGGCAGGCTTGGCCGCGATGCTAGCGACGACGGCGTGCACGACCGACCCCAACACCGGGCAGCGGCAGATTTCGAAGGCGGCGATCGGCGGCATCGGCGGCGCGCTGGGCGGCTATCTGCTGGGCGACCTGGTCGGCGGGCGGCGCGACCGGACCGAGAAGATCCTCGGCGCGGGCATCGGCGCGGTCGCGGGCGCAGGCATCGGCGCCTATATGGACGCACAGGAACGCAAGCTGCGTGAGGAAACCGCTGGCAGCGGCGTTGATGTGATCCGCGACGGTGACAATCTGGTGCTTCGCATGCCGTCCGGCATCACCTTCACCACCGACAGCGCCGCCGTTCAAACGCAGTTCCGGCCGACGCTGGACGATGTGTCGTCTGTCCTGGCCCAATATCCCAAAACCTATATCGACGTGTACGGCCACACGGACAGCGACGGGTCCGACGCTTATAACCAGACCCTGTCGGAACGCCGCGCGCAGTCCGTGGCGGATTACCTTACCACCCACGGCGTCCAGTCGGCCCGCATCGCGACGCGCGGATTTGGCGAGACCCAGCCGATCGCCTCCAACGAAAGCGCCGAGGGCAAGGCAAGCAACCGCCGCGTCGAAATCAAGATCGCGCCGGTAACGGAGAATGACGTCCGGGCTTAAAATCCCCGTTCGCTTCGAGCGAAGCCGAGATGCCGCGGAAGCGGTTTCTCGACTTCGTCCAACCGCGGGTTAAAAACTCGCCTTCAACCCATCGATCACGAACTGCGCCGCGAGCGCGGCCAGCAGCACGCCGAGCAGCCGGGTTATCACCGCCTCGATCTTGCTGCCCAGTAGCGCCATGATCGGCCCCGCCGCCAGCAGCGACCCAAGCATCAGCGCCAGCGTCACCACGACCGCGCCCATCACGACCAACCGTTCGCTGATGCCATCGGCCTGCGACATCAACAGCATCACCGTCGCGATCGATCCTGGCCCCGCGATCATCGGCATCGCCATGGGAAAGACCGAGACATCCTCCACTTCCGGCGTCTCGGCGATCTTGTGCGCCCGATCCTCGCGCCGCTGGGTGCGCTTCTCGAACACCATGTCCATCGCGATGATGAACAGCATGATGCCGCCCGCAATGCGGAAACTGTCGAGCGCGATGCCGAGCACGCCCAGCAGCTGCTTCCCCCACAGCGCGAAGATCAGCAGGATCACTGCCGCGATGCCCACTGCGCGGATCGCCATGACACGCCGCTGCGCGTGGCTCGCGCCGGTCGTCAGGCTGGCATAGATCGGCGCGCAGCCCGGCGGATCAATGACGACGAACAGAGTCACGAAGGCGGAGATGAACAGCTCGATCATGCGCCCGGCGCCGCTACCTTGTCATCGATCACCACATCATAGCCGCTGCCATTCCATGCGCGCACCCTGACATGGCGGCTGCCAGCGGCCGCAACATCGGCGGTCCAGATCAGGCTGTCATCGGCGGGCGGCGCTGGTGTCTTCGCTCCGGGCGCGGGGCGAGCGCCGAGCCCCGGCTCCCGCCGCTTGCATGTCGCCACCTTCCCCACCAGAAACTCCGGCGCTTCCCGCGGCGCGGCCAGCGTGTCGCCATGATCCAGCACCCATTTCCACGCGCCATTCTTTTCGCGCCGCCAAATGGTCGTGAAATAGCCGACGGAGCCGTCCGGCCGCCGCCAGTTGCCGGTGCTGGCGGCAAGGTTGCCATCGCAGGATACATGGATGACGGACGGCGTCCAGCTCACCGGCTTGGGCGGATCGGTCCGTCCTTTCAGCCACTGTTTCGCCATCACGCGCTGCGGCACGAACATCACCGCATCGTCAGCCGCCGTTTCGCGGAAGGCAGTCCACTGCCCCTTGTCCCGCGCCAGGCGATTGAAAGCGATCTCGGCCGCAAAGACCGAACTCGGGTCCGGCTGATACCGCATCGGCGGCCGCGCGGCCACCAGCCCCAACAGGCTGGCCGCGATCAGAGCCGCCCGCGCTGCCTTCACAATCCCTCCGGCTTCGCCAACCCAGCGCGCGCATGCGCCGCGACCAGCGTATTGCGCAGCAGCACCGCGATCGTCATCGGCCCTACTCCGCCCGGCACCGGCGTGATCGCCCGGACATGGGCCAGCGCCTCGGCCGTGGCGACGTCGCCAACGATCCGGCTCTTGCCATCTTCCGTGTCGGTCACGCGGTTGATGCCAACGTCGATCACCGTGGCGCCGGGCTTGATCCATTCGCCCTTCACCATTTCGGCGCGGCCGACCGCCGCCACCACAATGTCGGCCCGGTGCACGACCGAAGCCAGATCGCGCGTCCGGCTGTGCGCGATGGTGACCGTGCAATTTTCCGCCAGCAGCAGCTGCGCCATGGGCTTCCCCACGATGTTGGAGCGGCCGACAACCACCGCCTCCATGCCCGTCAAATCGCCCAACTCATCCTTCAACAGCATGACGCAGCCCAGCGGCGTGCAGGGCACCAGCGCCTCCTGCCCGGTCGCCAGACGACCGGAATTGACGACATGGAAGCCGTCCACGTCCTTGGTCGGGTCAACCGCGCCGATGACCGCGGCTTCATCGATATGGCCGGGCAGCGGCAGCTGGACGAGGATGCCATCCACCCGGTCGTCCGCGTTCAGTTCCTCGACCAGGTCCAGCAGCTCTTCCTCGCCGATGCTGGCAGGCAGCTTGAACTCCAGGCTTTCCATGCCCGCCTCGACCGTCATCTTGCCCTTGTTGCGGACATAGACGGAACTGGCCGGGTCCTCGCCCACCAGCACCACGGCCAATCCCGGCTTGCGGCCGGCGCTTTTGACGAAGGCAGCGACGCCGTCCGCCACCTTGCCCCGCAGCGTGGCGGCGAAAGCCTTGCCGTCGATGATCTTGCCGATGGTCATGCTGCCTCAACCCGTCCCTTGATGATGGTGGAAAGCCGTAAAGCCATCATCGCCGCATTTCCTGAGCCGTCAGACGGTTCAATCTGACTTGGAAATGCTCCAGCGCCAACGCTTCACCGCCGCCCTTGATCCGCAGCCGCTTTAGCCGGTTGCTGTCGCCCGATTCCAGCGAAATCGCGCTCCGCGGCCAATCCAGTTCCTTGGCGAGCAGCGCAATCAGCGCCGCGTTCGCCTTGCCCTTTTCGGGGACAGCGCGGACGCGCGCGCCCAGCCAGTCAGCGCCCTTCTCGTCCGTCCACCGTCCACCCAACTCCTCCCGCGCGGCACCGGGCGTCAGGCGGACGGAAAGCAGCAGGTCGTTGCCGTCCTGCCGCCAGACGCTCACACCAGCCCGAAGAGCGGCGGCAATATGGCCTGGCGGATGATCAGGATGGCCAGCAGCACGACCATGGGCGACAGGTCCAGCGCGCCCAGATCGGGCATCACCCGCCGGATCGGATTGTAGATTGGCGCCGTCATGCGATCGAGCGCAACTATGACGGTGCGGACCACATCGCTTGAGGTGTTGATGACGTTGAAGGCGATCAGCCAGCTCATGATCGCCTGGATGATGATGATCCACCACAGCACATCGAGCAGGATGACGATGATCTGATAGAAGGCGTAGGCCATGCGGTCTCCGAATTGACTGCCGATGCTCTAGCCGAGGGGGACGGCGCACGACAAGGCTTAGCGCAGGATTCCAGCGCCTTTCCCCTCGTCATGCCAGCGAAAGCTGGCATCTCCTCTGCCCGGGCGCAGCCTCGCCTTGCAAGATCCAGCTTTCGCTGGGATGACGAGGGAGAGAACAACCGGCAGCGTATGACTTACCGGCGCACTAAAGTGCCCGCACCGCGCTTCGTGAAGATTTCCAGCAGCATAGCATGGGGAACCCGGCCGTCCAGGATGACGGCGGCGTCCACTCCGCCTTCCACAGCCTTCACGCAGGTTTCGAGCTTGGGGATCATCCCGCCGCTGATCGTGCCATCCTCTTGCAGCACCCGGATTGCCGCGGGATCGAGGTCAGTCAGCAGCTGCCCCTGCTTGTCGAGCACACCGGCCACATCGGTCAGCAGGAAGAAGCGCGAAGCCTGAAGCTCGGCCGCAATCGCGCCCGCCATCGTGTCCGCATTGACATTATAAGTATGTCCATCCGCACCAATGCCCACCGGCGCGACCACCGGAATGATGCCGCTTTGCGAGAGCGTATCGAGGATAGAGCGATCGACCTTCACCGGATCGCCGACAAAGCCCAGATCGACATTGCGCTCAATCCCCGAATTGGGGTCCGCCTCCCGCTTGCCCAGCACCTTCTCGCACAGGACCAGGCCACCGTCCTTGCCGGAAATGCCGACAGCCTTGCCACCCGCGCCAGCGATCCAGCCCACGATCTCCTTGTTGATCGAACCGGCCAGAACCATCTCCGCAACCTGCGCCGTCTCCTTGTCGGTCACGCGAAGGCCACCGACGAACTTCGATTCGACGCCCAGTTTCTTCAGCATCGCGCCAATTTGCGGGCCGCCGCCATGAATCACGACGACATTGATGCCGACCGCCTTCATGAGCACCACGTCCTCGGCGAAATCACGCGCCGCCTCCGGGTCGCCCATGGCATGGCCGCCATATTTGACCACAAAGGTCTGCCCTGCATAACGCTGCATATAAGGCAACGCCTCAACGAGGGTTTCAGCCTTGGCGAGGAGTGCGGGATCGGGCGCGTGCTTGTTATTCATGCGCGCGCGCATACGGCCTAATGGGTGCGGGGGCAAGTTTTGGGCTGTTCAAGCCATTCCCCTCCCGCAGGCGGGAGGGAAGCAGGTAGTTGCCTCACCACGCCAGCCGATACTTCACGCCCATGGCCTGCGCCAGATGCCGCTGCCGCCGCTCGACCGCCTCGCCGAACAGGTCTGCATCCACATTCCGCAGCCGCAGCTCCAGCGTATCGCCGACCATCTCCAGCTTCGAGGCTAGCAACGGCCCCTCGACACCGCCGGAAAGCCGCTGGCCGAGCCGGATCGCAAGGCCCCAAAGCGTCGCCCGCTTGAGCGCGGCAGCCGATGCCAGCCCTTCAATGGCGGGCGGAACCGTAGCCCCGCCGCCGAAATTGCTATGCAGCGCCTGCGCCAGCATCGCCCGTTCAGGCGCGGTGATGCCAACCCAATTGCTGTGCAACGCGATCTCGACGCCGCGTTCGGCTCGAAAATCAGGGTTCGCGCGCCAGCCCACATCGGCCAGCAGGCAAGCAGCCCTGCGGATGCGTCGCCAGGATGGTTCATCATCCTCGAACAGCGATGCGATCCAGCGTTCGATCATGTCGCCATGGCCGACGAAGCGCCCCTGCGCCTCCCCTTCCGCCTCGGCCGCGACCAGCAGCGGATCGTGCGCGCGAATCTCCGGCGGCAAATCCTCGAACAACAGCCCTTCGCGCAGGCCATAGGCGGACACGATCAGTTCGCTCGACTTCAGTTGGCGCACGACAACCGACAGCAGCGCGGCGGCGTCCGGCAGCGTGGGAACGCGTGACCCGGTGATCGCCGGAATATCCTTCAATCGCGCGCGGCCGACATGCGACACGATTCGCGTCAACTGCTCCGCCCGGGACGCGGGCATCGCATATTGATGCACCACCGGCAGCGGGAAATGGGTGAGCTGCATGTCGAAGCGGGCAAGCGAGCGCCAGGAACCGCCCACAAGGTAGAAGGGCACGCCCGGTTCGACGACCCAGCCCGCCTTCTCCAGCATCTTCTTCACCTGCCGCTCCAGGACGGCAGGGCCTTTCGCGCGGATCTGGGGCAGGCGCAGCACGCCCAGCGGCAGCGAAATGGTGTCATGCACAGCGCCATCGCGCACCCGTGCCAGCTCCAGGCTGCCGCCGCCCAGATCGCCCACCACGCCATTGGCCCCAGGAATGCCCGACAGCACGCCATGGGCCGCCGCGATCGCTTCCTGAGCCCCGGAAAGCAGCTCGACCTTAAGTCCCATCGCACGCGCGCGCAGGATGAACTCCTCGCCGTTGGCCGCGTCCCGCACTGCGGCCGTGGCGACACAGCGGACGTCCTGCACCTCCATTTCGCGGCAGAGATGGGCGAAACGTCCCACTGCGCGCAGCCCGCGCTCCATCGCCTCCGGCTCGATGCGGCCGGTCTTGCCAAGTGACGCGCCCAGCCCCGCCATCACCTTTTCATTGAAGAGGGTGAACGGAATGCGGCGGGGTCCGTCATACACCACCAGGCGGACGCTGTTGGAGCCGATGTCGATGATCGCCGTGCGCGCATTGGCATGCTCTGGCGATGTCGCCATCGTCTCGGCGATGGCGCGCACCTGGCTCAGCATGGAGTTCATGCGGGTCAGGCTCGCCCGCGCAGGCGTAGCGTCGGGACGGCTTCGCTATCCAGCGCCGCACCCCGGCCCGACAGCGACGGATTGGTCATGAAATAGCGGTGGAGATTGAAGGGGCGATCGCTTGCGCGCACGCGGGCATAGTGGCCATCGCTGTCCAGCTCCCAGCTCTGCTCGGTATCGATGAGATTCGCCACCATCACCTGGTCCAGAATCTGGTCGTGCACGGTCGGGTTTTCCACAGGAGCCAGAAATTCAACGCGGCGGTCAAAGTTCCTCGGCATCCAGTCGGCCGAGCTGATGAACACCTTCGCACCGTTATTGGGCAGCGCCTTGCCATTGCCGAACACGGTGATGCGGCTATGCTCCAGGAACCGGCCGACGACCGACTTCACCCGAATATTCTCCGACATGCCCGGCACGCCTGGACGCAGGCAGCAGATGCCGCGTACGATCAGGTCGATCTGAACCCCCGCATTGCTGGCGGCGTAGAGCTTTTCGATGATTGCCGGATCGACCAGCGAGTTCATCTTGGCCCAGATGGTGCCGGGCCGGCCCGCGCGAACATGCACGATCTCCGCCTCGATCAGCTCGCACAGGCGATTACGCAGGTCGCGCGGCGACATGACCAGCTTTTCCAGCGCCTGCGGCTCGACATAGCCGGTGATGTAGTTGAACAGCGCCGCCGCATCGCGGCCATAGGCCGGGTCCGCGGTGAAGAAGCTCAGATCGGTATAGATGCGCGCGGTGATCGGGTGATAATTGCCCGTGCCGAAATGACAGTAGGTGCGGAACGCCTCGCCTTCGCGGCGGACGACCATCGACACCTTGGCATGGGTCTTCCAGTCGATGAAGCCATAGACAACCTGCACGCCCGCGCGTTCCAGCGCGTCGGCCCACATGAGGTTCTGTTCCTCGTCGAACCGCGCCTTCAACTCGACCACTGCCGTCACCGACTTACCCGCCTCCGCCGCGTCGATCAGCGCGCGGATGATCGCCGACTGCTTGCCCGCGCGATAGAGCGTCTGCTTGATCGCGACGACATCGGGGTCGGATGCGGCTTGTTTCAGGAACGAAACGACAACGTCGAACGCTTCATAGGGGTGATGGACGACAATGTCCTTCGCCCGGATCGCGGCAAAGCAATCCCCGCCATATTCGCGGATTCGTTCAGGAAATCGCGGCGCATAGGGTTCGAACTTCAGGTCCGGCCGGTCCTCATCCACCACGCCGGACAGGTCGCCGATGCCGACAAAGCCCTCCACCTCGGCGATAATCGCCTCATGCCCCTGGAGCATGTCCTGCAGCATTTCCTCGACCGGCTCGGGAATGCGCTCCTCTATCTCCATCCGGATCACGCGGCCCCGGCGGCGGCGCTTGATGGCGCTGCGGAAATAGCGGACCAGATCCTCCGCCTCTTCCTCGATCTCAATATCGCTGTCGCGGATGATGCGGAACACCCCGCTGTTGCGCACGCGGTAGCCGGGAAAGAGATCGGCGGAAAAGCGCCGGATCACCGCCTCCAACGCCATGTAGCGCGCATGGTCGCCCGGTATCCGCACGAAGCGAGCGAGCGAAGACGGGATCATCACCAGTTCGCGGATCGGCTGCTTGTCCGACAGCCGCTCCAGATCGAAGACGATCGAGAGCCCCTGGTTGGGAATGAAGGGGAACGGATGCGCCGGGTCAAGCGCTTGGGGCGTGAGGATCGGGAAGACCTGGCTCAGGAAATGGTCGCGCAGCCATGTCTCGTTGGCCGCATCCATCGGGCTGGACGGGCCGATGACCTCGATGCCGACCTTCGCAAGTTCACCATGCAGCGCGCCCCAGACCTTCTGCTGAGCGCCCATCAACCGCGCGGTCTCCTCCGCGATCGCGCCAAGCTGCTGCGCTGGCGTCAACCCATCGGCGGAGCGCATGTCGACGTCCTGCAACTGCTGCCCCTTCAGGCCCGCCACGCGCACGCTGAAAAATTCGTCAAGATTCGCGCCCGAAATCGACAGGAAGCGCAGCCGCTCCAGCAGCGGATGCTCGCGGTTCATCGCTTCCTCCAGCACCCGCTGGTTGAAGGCCAGCCAGGACAGCTCCCGGTTGAAATAGCGGTCGCTGGGCAGGGTCAGGCTGGCAGAGGGATCAGCTTCGGCCACGTCTCTCTCAATTTGATGAGGGGTGCGGATCATCGGGCATTATAGGCAAGAATCCGGCCGCTTGCAGGGCCTCTTTCGCCATAGCGGCAGAAATCTTACGTCCAGATGACAGCGCCGCCTCGTTCAGCAGCCGCGTCACGCCTGCAATCGCCGCATAGCTGCGCTCTATCCGGCGCAGCAGCCATTCGGGCAGGTCAGCCGCATAATTAGCGCCCATCGCTCCCAGCGCCCGTTCGACCAGCGCGCGAGCGAGCGGTTCGTCGGGCTCCTCAATGGCGATGTGCGGCGCCGCTGCCAGCCGGGATTTAAGGTCAGGCAGCTTGACATCCCACAGCGTCGGCGCACGCAATCCGATCAGAAGCAGCGGCCTGCGGCTGGTCTGCGCATCATTCCAGGCGTTGAAAAGAAGGCGGTCCTCCTGCCCTTCCGCATCGTCGATGACCCTGCCGGCGCTCATGGCCGCAAAGCGCCGGCCCAGCATCGACCGGCCGGAGAGGGAAGGACCGCTCAGCACGCTGATCGCCAGCGGCCAGTCGCGCCAACCTTCCAGATGACGCACGGCGACGCTATTCGCATCGCTGACCAGGAAGTCCCCGTCCGTCCCCTGCCCTGGCCAATCAAATGGCAGGCTGATCTGCCTCATTGCGGCGCTGCCGCTCCTGCAGGCGCTGCGCCGCCTCCACGCCGGATACGCAGGGCGGAGCCAGAGCCGGAGACCGTGAAACCCCGCGCCTGAAGCGCCGCGCGCAGCGCATCGGCTGTGCCGTCGAAGCTCACCTGCATCACCGATGTGCCACCCAGCGCCAGGCTGCTGGTGATCGCGGACCGCACGCCCAGGATCGAGCGAACCGCCGCCTCACCCTGCGCGACCGATCCGGCGTCCGGCGTGTCGAACTGGATCGAGAAGCTGCTGGTGGCAGCGGCAGGAACAGGCGCCTCCAGCGTTTCCACAGGCGCTTCGGTGGTGTTTTCTATCTCCAGAGCATCCGGATCAACCGGCTCCTCGATGATGAGCGAGGGGTCGGGCCGCAGGCGTCCATCATTAAGGGCAGCGGTATAAAGCTGGTCGATCCGCCGCGCTGCTTCATCCAGCATCTGCGGAATGGCGCTTTCGGCGGAAGCGCGCAGGGAGAAGCTGCCGATCAGCCGGTCATCGGGACCATAGCGCGCGGTGAAGGTGCCCGTGACAGGACCACCAGGCCATTGCCGCTCCAGCCGCGCGATCGGCACCACCACATCGGCCGCGCCATATTGGTCGAGCAGCACGCGCCACCAGAGACGCCCGCGACGCCCCACCTGGCCGGCATTGAGCAGGACCGGGTCGGCGATTGATCCGGCGACGCGCACATAATCGATGGCGCTGTCGCCGGTGCGGAACCGCGCCCAGGCTTTCTGCCATTCATTGATCCGTTCGTAGGACACGGCCGATCCCCCGTCCCACATCACCGGGATGACGAGCAGCGGCGGCGAACGCATGACATGGCCAGACACGCCCAGCAACTGACCCGTGCGCGCGCGGTCGAACAAAATGCCCAGCGTTGCGACATAGCGGGTGGGGCCGATCTGCTCATATTCGATTTCGACGCCGGAGATCATGCCTTCCAGCTGCGAATCGGACAGGCTGGGCACGCCTGCATTGCCGTGGGTGCGCGTCCAAAGCATGCGCCAGCCCTGCCGCTGCGCCAGCCGCCATCCGGCAAGGCGCGCGCTATTGGCATCCTTGCCCAGCACATCGACCTTGATGCCGCTCACTTGATAGTCGCCGCCGCTGGCGATCGGGGGCACGCCGCGCTCCCCCTCCATCTGCGCGAACAGCGCCGCCGCTGCGAGACCAAGGACGATGGCGCCCAATATCTGCGCGGGACGCGACAGCAGGCGAAGCAGCTGCGATGGCCGGAAATTCAGGCGGGGCAAGGCAGGGGACAGGCTCACGCGCGCCCTTTTGGCGGGATTTCCCCCATCTGCCAAGCGCCAACCCATTTCCCGTTCCGTTTTCCGCGCCATTGTGCACTCTCTGGGTTGCCGCATTTTCTTAAGCCGCCAGATGTTTCCATCTGGCTCGAAAATGCTTTAGGGGGCGCGAGCATGAGCGACACCGAATCCTACAGCTACGCCAAGGCTGGCGTGGACATCGCGGCAGGCAATGCGCTGGTCCGCGCCATCGCCCCTCTTGCCAAGGCGACGCGCCGCCCCGGCGCCGACGCCGAACTGGGCGGCTTTGGCGGCTTCTTCGACCTCAAGGCCGCCGGCTATGACGATCCGCTGCTGGTCGCGGCCAATGACGGCGTCGGCACCAAGCTGAAGCTCGCCATCGACCATGATGCGCATGACGGCGTGGGCATCGACCTTGTCGCCATGTGCGCCAACGACCTTATCGTTCAGGGCGCGGAGCCGCTTTTCTTCCTCGACTATTACGCCACCGGCAAGCTGGAGAGCGGCGTCGCCGAGCGCGTGATCGCGGGCATCGCCGAAGGCTGCAAGCAAGCTGGCTGCGCACTGATCGGCGGCGAGACCGCCGAAATGCCCGGCATGTATGCGGCCGGGGATTATGACCTTGCCGGTTTCTGCGTCGGCGCGGTGGAGCGGTCGCAGGCACTGACCGGCAACAAGGTGAAGGCCGGCGATGTGCTGCTCGGCCTCGCCTCCTCGGGCGTGCATTCCAACGGCTTCTCGCTGGTCCGCCGCCTCGCCGCGGACAAAGGCTGGAAGCTCGACCGCCCGGCGATCTTCGACAATGAAGTGCTGCTGATCGACGCGCTGATGGCGCCGACCCGCATCTATGTGAAGGCGCTGCTGCCGCTGGTGCGCGGCGGCAAAATCAATGCGCTGGCCCATATCACCGGCGGCGGCCTGCTGGAAAATATCCCGCGCGTTCTGCCCGACGGCTGCCATGCCATGGTCGATGCCGATGGGTGGGAACAGCCGCGCCTGATGGCCTTCCTCCAGGCGCAGGGCAATATCGAGCCGCAGGAAATGGCGCGCACCTTCAACTGCGGAGTCGGCATGGTGCTGGCGGTGGATGCGGACGTTGCCGATGCCGTGGCGGCCGAGCTGGAAGCGGCAGGCGAAACCGTGGTCCGCGTCGGTGTCGTGGAAGCGGGCGAGAAGGGCTGCACCGTCAAGGGATCGCAAGAAACCTGGAGCGCCAAGGCCGACTGGACCGCCACGCATCTGGGTTAGCAATTATTCCCACCGTTCGTGCGGAGTAGGGACTGAGCTTGTCGAAGGCCCGTATCGAAGCAAGGGCGGGGCGCAACATCCTTCGATACGCCGCATCGACTTCGCTCAGCGGCTACTCAGGACGAACGGAGGTCGTTCGATTATGGCCAAGGCAAAAGTCGGCGTTCTGATTTCCGGACGCGGCTCGAACATGGCGGCGCTGCTCTACGCCGCCAAACATCCGTCCTGCCCCTATGAGATCGTGCTGGTCGCCGCCAACGACCCGGAAGCCGCTGGCCTGACACTGGCACAGGCGGAGGGTATCCCCACCTTCGCGCAAAGCCACAAGGGCCTGAAGCGCGCCGAGTTCGACCAGATCATCGACGCGGAACTGCGCAAGGCAGGCGCGGAATATGTCGCCCTTGCCGGTTACATGCGCCTGCTCTCGCCCGAGTTCGTCTCCGGCTGGGAAGACCGGATGCTCAACATCCACCCCAGCCTGCTCCCCAAATATAAGGGCCTCGACACCCATCAAAAGGCGCTGGATGCGGGCGACAGCCATGCCGGTTGCTCCGTCCATGTCGTCACCAGCGAACTGGATGACGGCCCTGTGCTGGCGCAAACCGAGGTCGCCATCCTCCCCGGCGACACCGCCGACACGCTTGCCGCGCGCATCCTGATCGCCGAGCATCAACTTTATTCCCGCACCCTCGCCGACTTCGTGACCCGCGAGCGCCAGCCCGAATGGCTGCTAAACAAGGTGCGCGAACGCGCCCTCGCGCTGCCCCAGGCGGACGAGGTCACATCCCACGGCATGCCCTGCTTCGGTATCGAGAAGGGCAAGAAATTCGCCTATTTCAGCCAGGATCATCATGGCGACGGCATCACGGCGGTGCTGGTCAAGACGACCGCGCCGGAAGAACAGGCGATGCTGATCGACAGCGATTCCGCTCGCTACTTCCGCCCGGCCTATTTCGGCGACGGTTGGGTCGGCATCCGCCTCGACCTGGGCGACACGGATTGGGATCAAATCGAGGACCGGCTACACAAAAGCTGGCGTGAAGTCGCGCCCAGGAAGCTGCTGGGCCTGATGGACGTGGCCGAAGAATTCTAACAGCAGCCGTTCGTTTCGAGCGATGGTGGGGAAATCCCTTCCCGAATGTTCGCGCCATCCCCATAAAGATCAGCCATGACCGACATACCCGCCCCCGCCATAGAGATCACCAACCTCACCAAAGTCTATAAAGGTGGCAAGCGCGCGCTCGACAATATCAACCTGTCCATCCCGCGCGGCCAGATTTACGGCCTGCTCGGCCCCAATGGGGCAGGAAAATCCACGACGATCAACATCCTCGCCGGGCTGGTGAACAAGACGTCGGGAACGGCCAAAATCTGGGGCTTCGACATCGATCAGAACCCCCGCAATGCCAAAAACTCGATCGGCATCGTGCCGCAGGAAATCGTCTTCGATCCCTTCTTCACGCCCTTCGAGACGTTGGAAAATCAGGCGGGCTATTATGGCGTGCCGAAGGAACGCCGACGCTCGCTGGAACTGCTGCGCGCGGTGCATCTGGAGGACAAGGCCCATGCCTATGCCCGCACCCTGTCGGGCGGCATGAAGCGGCGGCTGCTGGTGGCGAAGGCGATGGTGCACAGCCCGCCGATCCTCGTGCTGGACGAACCGACTGCCGGCGTCGATGTGCAGCTACGTCAGCAGCTGTGGGAATATGTGCGTGAACTCAATGCGCGCGGCGTGACGATCGTGCTGACGACCCATTATCTGGAAGAGGCCGAGGAGCTGTGCGACCGCATCGGCATCATCAACCACGGCCGCCTCATCACCGACAAACCTACCCGCGAGTTGATCGCCATGGCGCAGGAGAAGGTGGTGCAGGTCACCGTCGATCGCGACATAACCGCCACGCCCGACGCACCCTGCTTCGAGAAAGTCGAACTTTCCGATCCACGCACGCTGACGATCACCTACATGAAGGACCGCGCCAACGCAGGCCAAGTGCTGAGCGCCGTGCAGGCGAGCGGCCTTTCCATCGTCGATGTGGTGACGCGCGACCCGGACCTGGAGGACGTGTTCCTCCATCTGACGGCGGCTGCGTGAGGGAAGACGATCCTGTTCCCCCTCCCGCTAGCGGGAGGGGCGATTGGGGTCGGGCAATCGGGAGGTGGGCCCGCGCAACGCTTCAAACGACGCAACACAGCGCGCGCCAAGAGCTGAGAAACGCCGCTCCCCCACCAGAACGTCTCTTGTGGCAACAGCTACGCGCCCGCAAACTCCGCTATAAATTCAACCGTCAGCTACCGATCGGCCCTTACTTCGCCGACTTCCTGTGCCGCGAACTTAACCTCATCATTGAAATAGACGGAGCGAGCCACGACCGCAGCGTTGATTATGATGCGCGCCGAGAAGATTACTCCCGCTCCCGAGGCTATCCAATCTTGCGCTTTTCAAATGCTGATGTGATGGAAAACCTTGAAGGCGTTGTGTCGCATGTCCAGGCGACGCTTGCCCAGGCCCACCCCCAGTCCCTCCCGTCAACGGGAGGGGAGTAAGGTTTCGAATGCCCACCACCACCCATGACGTCGTCATCATCGGCTCCGGAGCCGCCGGGCTCACCGCCGCGATCAGCCTGGCGCAGGACCGCAAGGTGTTGGTGCTCGCCAAGGCGGCGCTCGACAGCGGCTCCACCAACTGGGCGCAGGGGGGCATTGCCGCCGTACTCGACGCAGGTGACAGTTTCGAGGCGCATGTCCGCGACACAATGGTCGCTGGCGCGGGGCTCAACAATCGCGAGACGGTCGAGTTCGTCGTCTCCGAAGCCCCTGCGGCAATCGATCGGCTGGCGGAACTCGGCGTCCCCTTCAACGGCGGCGAGGAATTTGGCGAACGCTGGCACCTGACGCGCGAAGGCGGGCACAGCCATCGCCGCATTGTCCATGTCGATGACGCCACCGGCCATGCCGTGCAGGTCGCGCTGCTGAAGGCCGCACGCGCCAATCCCAACATCACTCTGCTGGAGGACATGGTCGCCATCGACCTCATCACCAGCCGCCACGCAGAGAAATATTCGGGAGACGGTCACGTTTGGGGCGTTTACGCCTTCAACAAGAATAGCGGCCATGTCGATGCGCTGCTTGGGAAAGCGACGATCCTGTGCACCGGCGGGGCGGGCCGCACTTATCTCTTCTCGACCGCGCCGCGAGGAGCGACCGGCGACGGCATCGCCATGGCCTGGCGCGCGGGCTGCCGCGTCTCCAACATGGAGATGAACCAGTTCCATCCGACCTGCCTTTACAATCTGGAGGTCAAGAATTTCCTGATCACCGAAGCCGTGCGCGGCGAAGGCGGCCACCTGAAGCTACCGCCCGGCGTACCCGGCGGCGGAGAGCGGTTCATGCCACGCTTCGACCCGCGCGCCGAACTAGCTCCCCGCGACGTCGTCGCCCGCGCGATCGACCATGAGATCAAGCGCCTCGGCCTCGACTATGTCCATCTCGACATCAGTCACAAGCCGCCGGAGTTTGTGCGCACCCACTTCCCGACCATCTATGCGCGGCTGCTCGACCTCGACATCGACATCACCAAAGAACCGATCCCCGTCGTCCCGGCGCAGCATTATACCTGCGGCGGCGTGGTCATCGACCTGGACGGCCGCACCGACCTGCCCGGCCTCTATGCCGCTGGCGAAGTCACGGAAAGCGGCCTGCACGGCGCCAACCGCCTCGCCTCCAACTCGCTGCTCGAATGTTTCGTGTTCGGCGAAACAGCGGCGAAGCACATCCGCGCCCATTGGGACGAACTCCCCTCGCCCCCGTCGATCCGGCCGTGGGACGAAAGCCGCGTCACCAACAGCGATGAAGAAGTGATCGTCCAGCATAACTGGAAGGAAATCCGCCGCTTCATGTGGGATTATGTCGGCATCGTCCGCACCACCAAGCGGCTGGAGCGGGCGCAGCACCGCATCGACCTGCTCGCCAAGGAAGTGGACGAATATTACGGCCATTTCCGGGTGACTTCGGACCTGATCGAACTGCGTAATCTGCTGGAGGTCGCGCGCCTCGTCGTCCGCTCGGCGCTCAAGCGCAAGGAAAGCCGAGGGCTGCACTATACGCTCGACTATCCGGACATGCTGCCCGAGGCCGTGGACACGGTTCTGACGCCCTGATCAGGGGCTGAGGAAGTCCCTCACGACTGTCGCGAAGCGCGCGGGTTGGTCCGCCATGACGACATGACCGCTAGGACCGATCGGCACCAGACGGACGCCTTTCTTGGCGGCATAAGCAGCACGGAAGGTGCGCCCGATGGCGTTCGCCTGCGTCGGGTCTGCGCCCACCGCATAGACAACCTCCATGGGCGCGGCGATCCGGCCAAGCTGCGGCTCAAGGTCGATGCTCGCCAAGTCCCGCAGCGCATTGGCGATGACGTCAGGATCGCTCCCCTTCGCGCCCGGAGCCTGCGCCAATATCTGCGCCAGATAGGTCCGCCCCGCCTTGGTCCCCGTAAAATATTGACTCAACTGATCGGCCAGATAGCCCATGCCCTGCGCGGTGCCGCCGACCATCGCCGCGCCCTCAGGCAGCATATCGACCACCATCAGCCGCCCGGCCAGACCCTTCAGCCCCAACATCATCGCCAGAGTGCCGCCCATGGAATGGCCAATGATCGCCGGACGCTCCAGCCCCGCCGCCCCCATATAGCGCGCAACCTCATCGGCCAGCGGCTGCACCAGCGGCCCGCTGGCATTGGCATCGGCCGCCAGCCCCGCAAAACCGCGCACATGAACGAGGTGCCAGCGGCAGCCCGGCACCGCCGCCATCAGGCCATTCCATAAACCCGGTCCGCTCGCCAGCCCGGCGATCAGCACCACGTCGCGCCCCGTGCCCCGCACCGTCACCGCGATCCGCCGCGACGTGAAGGGGGCAGCCAGCGCCGCGCCGCCCAGCATCACCCCGCCGGCCGCTGCCATGCCGCTCAGCAGCAGCGTGCGCCTATCCACAAGTCCAGCCATCATCGCGCTCTCATCACCCGTCGCGGCTTAACCTTAACTGAGCGCAAGCAGCAGCCCGTTCAGACTCCTTACATCGCAATTGTGGAATCATTCATCGCATGAACCTTGTCAGCAATGAGGCCCGCGCCACGAAGGACGAGTGGGAGAGCGCGGGGACGCACATGAATGATGGAAATAACGGGCGCGGGTTGCGCCCTGATGGCGGTTCGGCCCGCCTTGTCTTGTTGATGGCGGCGCTGTCGGCTTGCGTCAGCGCGCCTGTCGAACCTCAGGCCAAAACACCGCAGCGGGTGCAGCCGACCACATCGACCTATCCGATCAAGCCGGTCGCCAATCCGCCCAAGCCGTTCCAGGCGCTGGACGTCGATCAGCGCGAAACCCCGCCGCCCGCTCTCGTCAGCGTCGTGCGCAACCTTGGCCAGAGCTTCAATGGCAAGGTCGGCATCGCCGTCCGCCGGATTGGCAGCGACTGGACCGTGGCATGGAACGGCAGCGCCCTCTTCCCGCAGCAGAGCGTGTCCAAGCTCTGGGTGTCGATGACCTTCCTCGATGCGGTCGATCGCGGCAAGATCCGCCTGTCCGACACGACGACGATCACGCGCAAGGACCTTACCCTCTTCCACCAGCCGACAGCCGCTCTGGTCGGCAATAGCGGCTGGACCACCAGCTATTCCGATCTGATGCGCCGCGCGATGACACAAAGCGACAACACCGCCAACGACACGCTGCTGCGCGCCGTGGGTGGGCCGGAAGCGGTGCGCAGCTATCTTGCCCGCCGCTACATCAAAGACATACGCTTCGGCCCCGGCGAGCGGTTACTGCAGGCGACCGCGGCGGGCTTGGAATGGCGGCAGGATTATTCGATCGGCCGCAGCTTCTATGCCGCGCGCGACAGGGTGCCGATGGCGGCGCGCGTCAAAGCGCTCGACAATTATCTCGCCAGCCCCCCCGATGGCGCAGCGCCCTCGTCCATCGTGAATGCGCTGGCAAAGCTCAAGGAGGGCAGCATGCTCTCCCCCGCTTCCGCGCAATTGCTGATGTCGATCATGAGCGAGGCAAAGACCGGACCGCAGCGGATCAAGGGCGGCGTGCCGGCAGGCTGGCACTATCTGCACAAGACCGGCACCGGCCAGATTTTGGGCGCACGCTCGACCGGCTTCAACGATGTCGGGATCATGACCGCGCCGGACGGCACCAGCTACGCCGTGGCGGTGATGATCGGCAGCACCACCGAGCCCATACCCACGCGCTGGCAGCTCATGCAGGCCGTGGCGAAGGCGGTCGCCGCCAATCACGAGAAACGGTAACCTAATCCTCCCCATTGCAAGATGGGGAGGGGGGACCATGCGCAGCATGGTGGAGGGGCGACGGTGAAACCGTCGCTGTCGCGAAGGGCCCTCCACCATTCGCATCGCGAACGGTCCCACTCCCCACGCTTCGCGCAGGGAGGATATCCAGAGGTCAATCCATGTTCGGCCGCAACCAGCGCTCCGCCGTCTCCAGATCGACCCCGCGGCGCTGCGCATAATCTTCCAGCTGATCGCGACCCACCCGCGCGACGCCGAAATATTCCGCCTGCGGATGGCCGAAGTAAAAGCCGCTGACCGCCGCAGTCGGCAGCATCGCAAAGCTTTCCGTCAGCGTGATCCCCGTCGCATGATGCGCGTCCAGCATGTCGAACAGCAGCGGCTTCAAACTATGCTCCGGGCAAGCCGGATAACCGGGCGCGGGCCGGATGCCGCGATATTGCTCCTTGATCAGCGCCTCATTGGTCAGCTGCTCCCCTTCGGCATAGCCCCACAGCGCGGTGCGGACATAATGGTGCAGCCGCTCGGCAAAGGCTTCCGCCAGACGATCCGCCAGCGCCTTTAGAAGAATGTCCGAATAGTCATCGATCGCGGCCTTGAACCGCGCCAGATGCGGCTCGATGCCGTGGATCGACACGGCAAAGCCGCCCATCCAGTCGCCATTGGGGCTGATGAAGTCAGCCAGGCACATATTCGCCCGCCCCTCGCGCTTCGCGATCTGCTGGCGCAGCATCGGCAGGCGGACATGATTTTCGTCCTCGACATGGACGATGATGTCGTCACCCTCGCGGCGGCAAGGCCACAGGCCGCACACACCGCGCGCGGTCAGCCATTTCTCATCAATGATGCGGTCAAGCATCGCCTGCGCGTCGTTGAAAAGACTGGTCGCGCTTTCCCCCACCACCGCATCTGACAGGATCGCCGGATAATTGCCCGCCAATTCCCAAGCGCGGAAGAAGGGCGTCCAGTCGATATAGTCGCGCAGATCCTTCAGGTCCCAATCGGGAAAGCGATGCACGCCGGGCAGGCGTGGCTTGCCAGGCTTCAGGCTCTCGTCGATCTCAAACCCGTTGGCGCGCGCGTCTTCGATCGGCACCAGCGCACTATGCCCCTTGTTCGCACGGGCGACGCGCACATGCTCATAGTCGTCCTTTGTCTTCTGGACGAAATCGTTTTTCTGCGTTTCGGAGACCAACGCCGTCGCCACGCCCACCGCTCGGCTGGCGTCCAGCACATGCACCACAGGCCCGGTAAAGGCCGGATCGATGCGCAGCGCCGTATGCACCTTCGACGTGGTCGCCCCGCCGATCAGCAGCGGCATGGTCATGTTGGCGCGCTGCATTTCGGCAGCTACCGTCACCATCTCGTCCAGCGACGGCGTAATGAGGCCCGACAGGCCGATCATGTCCGCGTCATTCTCGTTTGCGGCCTTGATGATGTCCTGCCAGGGCACCATCACGCCCATGTCGATCACCTCAAAGCCGTTGCACTGCAGCACGACGCCGACGATATTCTTGCCGATATCATGGACGTCGCCCTTGACCGTCGCCATTATGATCTTGCCCTTGCCCTTGGCGCCCGGCTCCTTTGACGCTTCGATGAAGGGCAGCAGATGCGCCACCGCCTTCTTCATGACGCGCGCCGATTTCACCACCTGCGGCAGGAACATCTTGCCCGCCCCGAACAGGTCGCCCACGACGTTCATGCCGTCCATCAGCGGGCCTTCGATCACCTCGATCGGCTTCACGGCGGCGAGGCGGGCTTCCTCCGTATCCTCGACAACATACATGTCGATGCCCTTGACCAGCGCATGCTCCAGCCGCTTGGCGACCGGCCAGCCGCGCCATTCCTGCGCCGCCTTTTCGGACGCCGCGTCCTTACCCTTATAGCTTTCGGCCAGCGCCACCAGGCGATCCCCGGCTTCAGGATCGCTATTCAGCAGCACATCCTCGCACGCCTTGCGCAGCGCCGGATCGATGGCGTCATAGACGTCGAGCTGCCCGGCATTGACGATCGCCATGTCCAGCCCCGCCGGGATGGCGTGGTAGAGGAAGACCGAATGCATCGCCCGCCGCACCGGCTCATTGCCGCGGAAGGAAAAGGAGAAGTTCGACAGCCCGCCCGAAATATGGACATGCGGGCAGCGCGCCTTGATCTCACGGCACGCCTCGATGAAGTCCATGCCGTAATTATTATGCTCCTCGATCCCGGTCGCGACCGCAAAGATATTGGGATCGAAGATGATATCTTCAGGCGGGAAGCCGATGCTCATCAGCAGCTTGTAGGCGCGCTCGCAAATCTCGACCTTGCGGGCCTTGGTGTCTGCCTGCCCCGTCTCGTCGAAGGCCATGACCACCACCGCCGCGCCATAGGCCATGCAGAGCCGCGCATGATGCAGGAAAGCCTCTTCGCCCTCCTTCATGCTGATCGAGTTCACCACCGGCTTGCCGGACACGCATTTCAGCCCCGCCTCGATCACTTCCCATTTGGAGCTGTCGATCATCACCGGAACACGGCTGATGTCCGGCTCGGAGGTCATGAGCTTGAGGAAGGTCGTCATCGCCTCGACCGCGTCGAGCAGGCCCTCGTCCATGTTGACATCGACGATCTGCGCGCCGTTCTCCACCTGATCGCGCGCGATATCGATGGCCGCGGCATAGTCGCCCGCCATGATCAGCTTCTTGAATTTGGCCGATCCGGTGACGTTGGTGCGCTCACCGATGTTGACGAAAGTGGCGGTGGAGGTCTTGGTCATTTCAATTCTCTTCTCCCCTCCCGCAAGCGGGAGGGGCCGGGGGTGGGCCGTCTCGGGATGGCGCCTGGATCAGCCCACCCCCTAGCCCCCTCCCGCCTGCGGGAGGGGGAATAATCTTACGCCGCGATATGCATCGGTTCGAGGCCCGCAAGCCGCGTCACCACCGGCAACTCCGGCACCACGCGAGGCTTATGCCCCGCCAGCGCCTTCGCGACCGCGCCGATATGAGCAGGCGTCGTACCGCAGCAACCGCCGACCATATTGACCAGCCCCTCATCCACCCACTGGCGAATGAGCGAAGCGGTCGTTTCCGGCAGCTCATCATACTGCCCCAGCTCATTGGGCAGCCCCGCATTGGGATAGGCCAGGATCAGCGTATCGGCATTCTTCGCCAGTTCGCTCAGATAAGGCCGCAGCAAATCCGCCCCGAAGGCACAGTTCACCCCGATGGTCAGCGGCTTCAAATGCCGCAGCGAATACCAGAAGGCATTGATCGTATGCCCCGACAGGTTCCGCCCGGACATGTCGGTGATGGTGAAGCTCAGCATCAGCGGCACCGGCCGCCCGGCCGCAGCCTCGGCCTCCCGCGCCGCCATGCCTGCAGCCTTGGCGTTCAGCGTGTCGAAACAGGTTTCGACCAGCAGGAAGTCCACCCCACCCTCGATCAGCGCGTCGCACTGCTCGCGATAGTCGGCCTTGAGCGTATCATAGTCGACCTCTCGATAGGCCGGGTCGTTCACATCGGGCGAGATCGACAGCGTCTTGTTCGTCGGCCCGATCGACCCCGCCACGAAACGCGGACGCCCATCCTTTGCCGTAGCGGCCTCGCACGCCTTGCGCGCGATGTGGGCAGCGGCGATGTTGATCTCCCGCACCAGATGCTCACAGCCATAATCGGCCATGGCGATCTTGGTGGACGAGAAGGTGTTCGTCTCGATCATGTCCGCCCCGGCGTCGAGATAGGCGGTGTGGATGCCCTCGACGATATCCGGCCGGGTCAGACAGAGCAGGTCGTTATTGCCCTTCTGATCCTTCGCCAGATCGAGCGACCCACGATAATCCGCCTCGGTCAGCCCATGCTTCTGGATCGACGTGCCGTAGCCGCCGTCGAAGATCATGATCTTTTCCGCCGCCAAGGCGCGGAATAATTGTTCAGCGGTCATATTTCGTCCAACTCCGCCCAAAAATTCAGCCGTTCGTCCTGAGTAGGGGCTGAGCTTGCCAAAGACCCGTATCGAAGGAACCTTCGATACGCCATTTCGACTTCGCTCAATGCTACTCAGGACGAACGGAACTCAACATCTTACGCCATCGCCGCCACCTGCGGCCGAAGCCCGAGCAGATGGCAGATCGCATAGCTCAGTTCCGCCCGGTTGAGCGTATAGAAATGGAAGTCGCGCACCCCACCCGCATAAAGCTTGCGGCACAGTTCCGCCGCCAGCGTCGCGGACACCAGCTGCCGCGCAGCGGGCAGGTCGTCCAGCCCCTCGAACAGCTTGCCCATCCAGCCGGGAACATCGGTGTTGCACATGGCCGACATGCGCTGAACCGCCGCGAAATTGCTGACCGGCATGATGCCGGGGATGATCTCCGCATCGATCCCCGCCGCCGCAACCGTGTCGCGGAAACGGAAGAAGGTGTCCGGCTCGAAGAAGAATTGCGTGATCGCCCGGCTCGCGCCCGCGTCCAGCTTGCGCTTGAGATTATCGATGTCGCTCTGCGCATTCAGCGCGTCGGGATGCGTCTCGGGATAGGCCGCCACCGAAATTTCGAAAGGATGCCGCTTACGCAGCCCTTCGACCAGTTCCGCCGCGCCTTGGTAGCCTTCCGGATGCGGCTCGAATTTGCAGCCCGCCTCAGGCGGATCGCCGCGCAGCGCGACGATATGCCGCACGCCTGCTTCCCAATAGGCGTCCACCACCTCGTCGATCTCGGCCTTGCTCGCCGCCACGCAGGTCAGATGCGCCGCCGCCGACAGGGGCGTTTCCTTCGCGATCCGCGCCACCGTGTTATGCGTCCGCTCCCGCGTCGAACCGCCCGCGCCATAGGTGACCGATACGAACTTCGGCGCCAACGGCGTCAGCGTCTCGATCGCGGACCAGAGCTGCTCCTCCATCTTCTCCGTCTTGGGCGGGAAGAATTCGAAGCTCACATTCAGGTCGCCCGCGAGGTCCGCATAGAGCGGCGCGTCCAGCGCCCGCCGGGCCTCTTCGACGGAAGGAAAGGAAAGTGTCATGCGGAAAGTCGTCCTTCATGTCGCAGGATGCGCGCGCCCAGACGCCGCCCCAGCCATAATACCACCGTCAGTTCCTGGCCGGGCATCACCTCCACCCGCTCCAGTTCCAGGCCCGCCTGCGCGAACCAGCTTTCGATCTGCTCGTCGGAAAAGCCCAACCGCGCATGCTGGTCGCGCAGCCGCAGCTCTTCCCTCTCATGCGCCGCAAAGTCCGCGATCAGCACCCGGCCCCCTGCCGCAGTCACCCGAGCCGCCTCGGCGATCACTACCTCGGGCGCCTGCGCATAGTGCAGAACCTGGTGCAGCACCACCGTGTCGATGCTGCCCGGCTCCAGCGGAAGCGCGCCGAAGTCGCCCAGCACCAGCGCATATTTGCCCCCTGCATCCTCAGGCAGCTTGGCACGCGCCAGGCGCAACATGTCGGGGCTGCGATCAAGCGCTGTGACCTGATCGGCCGACGGGCCGAACAGCTCGATCATCCGCCCGGTGCCGGTGCCGATATCCAGCAAATGCCCGATCGCCTCCGCCCCCAGCAGCGCCGTCATCGCGGCTTCCACATCCACATCAGGCACATGCAGCGACCGGATCGCGTCCCATTCCTCGGCATGTTCGGCGAAATAGCTCTCCGCTGCGCGCGAACGGTCCGCCCGCACCGCCGCCAGCCGGGCAAGGTCGGCCTTCTGCCACAGCTCTTCGCTTTCGGACGGGACCAACTGATCGAAAAGCGTCAGGAACGGCGCGATCGCGACGGCTTGCCCCAATCGCAGAAAAACCCAATTGCCTTCCTTGCGCCGCTCGACCAATCCCGCTTCGGCAAGGATGCGGACATGGCGGGAAACGCGCGGCTGGCTTTGGCCCACGACCTGCGCGATCTCCCCGACCGCCAGCTCCATCGCGCGCAGCAGATAGATGATACGCAGCCGCGTCGGATCGCTCAAAGCTCTGAAGATGTCGAGTGCGGCGCTCATGCTTTATCCATATAAAGAAATCTTTATATACGTCAATGGCCGCGCCGCGACTTCCCTTTGCCACTTCGACAAAAGCCAGCAAAATGGCGAGTCGCATGAATGGGATTGCCATGAGTCGCCCAATTCATTACGAATCGGCCCCGCAGGCGCAAAGGGGGGTGAACTTTTCTCCGAGAGTGGTCTGCACTGTTTTTATCTCTGAGAGGGGTTTGCCCATGACCAAGTCGATTGCTCTTTCGCTCGTTCTCGCCGCGTCGCTCGGCCTCGCCGCTTGCTCGGGTAACGCCGACAACGCCGCCAATGCTTCGGCCAACGCTGCTGAGAATGCTTCGAATGCTGCCGACAATGCCATGAACGCCGCTGAGAACGCTGCCGTGAACGCTGCCAACGCTGCTGAAAACGCCAGCAACGCTGCCGCGAACGCCACCGCCAACGCGATGTAATTCCCTTTCGGGATATGTTGGGAACAGGGCCGCCCGGCAACGGAGCGGCCCTTTTCTATTGGGCTTGGGTGACAGCTCCACCCCCAGCCCGCGGCGGGCAAAAAAAAGGGCCGCCCAACGGGCAGCCCTTCTTCTTTAATAATGCGGACCGTAATCAGCAGTCGCGATCGATCGCCCGGCCGGCCAGCGCACCCACGCCCGCGCCAACGATGGCGCCCGTCGTGCCGTCACCCCGGCGTCCATAGCGGCCGCTGCCCTTGCCGATCTCATTGCCGAGCAGGCCGCCCGCGATCGCACCGATGATGGTCCCGCCGGTCCCATTGTCCCGGCAACGATAGCCGCCCCGGTAACCGCGATAATAATTGTCGCGATAATAGCGGTCGCCACGATAGCCGCGATAATAGTCGCCGCGATAACCACGATAGCCCCTGTCGCCGCGATAATAGTCGCCGCGTTCATAACGGCCCCAGCCATCGCGCGCCTGGGCCGGCGCCGCACTGACGGCGAGAGAGGCAGCGCCCATTGCCAGCGCCGCCCCCATATTGATCAAAAACTTGGTCTTCATGGCGTTGCTCCTCAAAATCTTGCCATCGATCCCGGTGCATATTGGTGTTGCCCGCACCATCGATTGCACCCCTTTTGCCCGATTCGCATTGAGCCAAGCCTGAATGGGCGTGTCAGCCGCCGTTCAGATAAAATCTCCTCCGTCCAAATGCTTGTCAGCGCTTTCTCGTGATCCGCCATTCTACGCTTAAAAAGAGCACATGTCCCATGCGCGGACTGATTAGGCAGGAAGGCCATTGGTTCGCGGCACCGGATTGCTTATGGCGGGGGCGATGCGCCGAATATTGATCGTTTTGCTCCTTGCGATCCTGCTGTTGCCGGCGCCGCACAAGAATAAGCCTGAATTGTTTGGCCCTGGCCGCCTACTCGTCACCGCGCGGGCGCTGCCTTTAAGCGCTACGGACCCGGCGATCCACAGCAGCGGCGCGCTCGACTATCTCGGAGGCTGGCAGCTCAGCAGCCCCCATCGCGGCTTCGGCGGCATCTCCTCGCTCCTGGTCGATGGGCGGGACGAAGTGCTTGCGCTGAGCGACTCCGGCACGTTAATGGGCTTCACCCTCCATCCCGGCCCCGGCAGCCGCCATCCCTTCATCGCGCCCCTGCCGGTGCGAACGCAGGACCAGGATCAGCCCTGGTGGGCCTGGGATTCAGAAGCGATTGCCCATGATCCGGTCACGGATCGCTATTGGGTCGGCTTTGAAATGCTCCAGCGCATCTGCCGCTATGCGCCCGGCTTTTCGCGGGTAGAATCCTGCCGCACATGGCCGGAGATCGAAGCATGGCCGGAGACCGGCTCGATAGAATCGATGGCGCGCCTGCCGGATGGCCGCTTCCTCGTGATCGCCGAGATGGGGATGAGGGGCGACGGCACCCACGATACGCTGCTGTTCAGCGGCGACCCTGCGGAGAGCGCCACCCCATCCCCCATCCACCTGCGCTATGTGCCGCCAAAGGGATACAGGCCCACGGACGCCGTTGCGTTGGATGGACGGCGCTTGCTGGTGCTGAACCGCCGCGTCACGCTGAAGGACCTTTTCACCGCCACCTTGGCGGTGATCGAACTGCCCGCCAGCCCCCGCCCCGACGATCGCCTGTGGGCCCGCCCGATCGCCCGGCTCGCGCCACCGCTCTTGGCCGACAATTTCGAAGGGCTCGCAATCACCCGCGAAGGCAGCAGGATTATCCTGTGGATCGCGTCAGACGATAATCACGAATTTTTCCAGCGCACCCTGCTGCTGAAATTTGCGCTGAAGCAGGGCAGGCCCGACATTCCCTAACCGTCACCCCGGGCTCGACCCGGGGTCCCGCTTATTCGGAAAGCGCAGGAAGGAAGCGGGACCCCGGATCACATCCGGGGTGACGGATTGCCCATCCCGAATCCGCCTCGACCCTCGAGCAACGCAAAAAAGCGGCCCGTCGCCAGGCCGCTTCTTAAAGCCGAATATCGAACCGAATCAGGCGGCCGCAGCAGCCTGCTTCTTCACGATGTCGCGCTTCAGGCGGCGCGCCTTCAGCGACAGCTTTTCATCGTTGGTCTTCAGCAGCCAGTTGTCCAGGCCGCCATTATGTTCGACCGAACGCAGACCATGGGTCGACACGCGCAGCTTCACGGTCGTTTCCAGCGTTTCGGAGATGAGCGACACGTTCTGCAAGTTGGGCAGGAACACGCGCTTCGTCTTGTTATTGGCGTGGGAAACATTGTGACCCACCTGGCGGCCCTTGCCGGTCAACTCGCAAATGCGCGACATAGTCAATCAACCTTGTAGTTCATGTACGTTCGGAAAGCGGCGCCACTAACCGGATTCCCACCGCGCGTCAAGCCGCTCCGCCCGATGGTCGGACCGCTTTCGCAACCCTTTTCCCCGCTCGGACGTTTGCTGCCCATAGAGGAAAGGAAGGCGCAATGCGACTCATTGGCGGCTTGTTGCTGATTGTGCTGCTGCTGCTGGCTGGGGGCATCGCCACCGGCTTCATCAACCTGCAGAAAACGCAGGAAGGCAGCCTGCCCAAGATCGCGGTAGAGGGCGGGCAACTGCCTAAATTCCAGGCCGATGTGGCGAAGGTCGAAGTAGGCACCCGCAACGAAACGGTCGAAGTACCGACGGTGGACGTGAAAAAGCCCTGATCATTCCGTAACGCAGGAACATGCTGTAGGGGGCGGTGTCATGGTGCCGCCCTTCCCACTGCCCTCCCCCATGCGCCGGGCGCTTGACCTCGCCATCGCGGCTGAGCGCGCGGGCGAAGTGCCTATTGGCGCAGTCGTGACGCGCGATGGACAGATTATTGGAGAGGGCGAAAACCGCAACCGGCGGGATAATGATCCGACCGCCCATGCCGAAATCGTCGCCTTGCGCGCGGCGGCGGCGCAAATTGGCGATTTCCGCCTCACCGGCTGCGACCTCTGGGTGACGCTGGAGCCCTGTCCCATGTGCGCGGGCGCCATTTCCCATGCACGCATCGCCCGCCTCTATTATGGCGCGTCCGATCCCAAGGGCGGCGCGATCGAGCAAGGTCCCCGGCTCTTCACCCAGCCCCAATGCCTGCACCGGCCGGAGGTCTATGGCGGGCTGGGCGAAGCAGAGGCGTCAGCGCTGCTGCGAGACTTTTTTGCCGTCCGCCGCTGAATAATCGATCCGGTAGAGCGTATAAGGCAGGGTGAAGCCGCTCTTGAGCGGCACACGATGCAGCCAGCTTGGCACATCGCCCCGCATCATCCCCGCATAAAAGCCGCGCGGGCTGCGCGACTGATAGACGGTCCCTTCCGGGAAGCCGGGGCAGATCAGCAAATAGGTGGCGTGATGCCGCGCCGCGATCGGACGGAAAGCCTCGGGCGACCCGTCAAAGGCATGGTGCAGGTCCAGGATCACCTTGCCATTGCGATGATAGGGGCCGGCAAGCGCGCTGTGATGCGTCGTCGCGATCAGGCGCGGCCCAAGATCGACCATGGTGAAAATGGTAGCGGGGGCCAGCTGGTTCAGCACTTCCAACGCTGGCAGCGAGCGGCAACGGCCATTGGCCTTGTTGATCGTCTGATACCTGGTCTTGACCCCGGGCTTCTGCGGCTTGGGCTTCTCGCCCGACACAGCCGCCCATAGCTGGTTCATCTGTGGATAAAGCGGTGTTGCGAAGGCCGCTGTCGCGAGCAGCGCGGTTCCCGCGATGCCCAATATGCGCGCCAGGGGCCTGCCGAAGAAGACCGCCTGGATCACGCGATGCGCGGCCCAGGCCGCGGCCGGGATAGCCAGCAGTTGCGCCGCAGGGCCCGCACGCAGCTGCCAGAAGAGCAAGGCGGTCGAAAAGAGCATCATCAGCCCCACCGTCGCCCAGGCCCACAGCCGGTCACTGTCGCGCCGCGATTCCCATAGCGCCCAGATCAGGCCGAACAGTCCCGCCACCGGAATCGCCATCAGCGGCACCACCAGGCTGCGCGCCTGCACTGTGATCGGCTTGGCTTCCCGGATGTTGGCCAGCCACAACCGCTCCAGCTCGGGCGAAATCTGGTACGCGCCGGTCAGGCATTGGGGCCAGTTGAACCAGGCGAAGGCCGCGACGGCGGCCCCAACCACGATACCCGCCCCCAGCCGTGCAGGCCAACTGCGCAGCGGCAGCAGTGCGAGCAGCGTCATGCCAGCGCCGACCGCGCCGAAGATCGCGACCCAGATCGGCGAGATCGCATCGCACACCATCTGCCGATTGGCGTAGCTCGCAAAGATCAGGAACAGGATGGATACCGATCCTGCGAGGCTTAGCGCATAGGGCAGCATCCGCCGCCCCGCGCCTTCCTTGAACACCCAGCGCAGCGCGATCAGCGCCCCGCCTGCCGCCAGATAGACGATCATCTCCATGCCGATGGCGATCGACAGCGCGCTGCTGACCCCCGCGATGATGCCACCGCGCAGCCAGTTGCGGTCAATCAGCCCCGCCAGCATCGTGACGGTCAAGGCCAGCTGCCAGCCATGATGATCGATGCGCATCGGCACGAACATGCTGATCCCCATCTGCGCGGCGAAGGGGGCCAGCGCGGCCAATATCCAGCCATTGCCGCCAGCGAGCCGCCGCGCGATGAAACCAAGCGCCAGCATCAGCGGCAGCAGCGGGATCATCGGCGCGATCGCGCACGCCAGCCGGTCGGCAAGCCCCTGTTCGACGAACGCGCGGAAGAACAACATCAGGGCGGCGATCGGCAGATCGACCAGACGCGACCAATGGATGTCGAACCCTGCGGGCGGGTCCAGCCGATATTGCCGCAGGTCGTACCAACCCTGCCCGGCCAGCCAGTCCTTCACCTGGACGAAGCGGATATTGTCGTCCGTGTCGTTCAGGGTCAGCCAATGGATAGAAGGCCAGCGGGAATAGAGCAGCCATGCCACGGCCACGACCCACAGGAGGAAGGTCAGCCATTTCCAGTGCCGCTCCGCCCTTGTGGACAGCATGGTCAAGGCGCGCATCGCACGGCCGCGCAAGGGAACACCGCTTTGCAAGTTCATGGCGGGTGGATTAGAGGCTCCGCATCAAATCGCAACGGGGCCTTCATGAAATTGCTGTCACGCCTGCCGCCGGAAAGACAGGCCCTGTTCTGGCAGATCGTCCGGTACGGCGTCAGCGGCCTCTTCATCACCGCTTGCCAGGCGGCGATTTACTGGACGCTGGCGGCGTTGGTCGGATGGCATCCGCAAATCGCCAACGTCACCGGCTATCTGGCTGCGGTCATGATCGGCTATGTCACGCACAGCGCCTTCACCTTCCGCGGACATGGCGGCGATGCAGGGCATGCGGCGCGGGGGATCAAGTTCGTCGCGGTCTCACTACTCAGCTACGCCCTCAACGCCCTCTGGGTATTCCTCTGCGTCACCCATATGCAATGGCCGGAATGGTCTCCCATCCCGGCTATGATTTTCGTGACGCCGGCAGTGATGTTCGGCCTCAACCGCCAATGGGTTTTTCGTTGAAACTCAGTGCACGAACCGCGCCACCACATCCCGATAGGACCGGCTGACCTTCACCTGAGCGCCCGACTCTAGCACCAGGAAACATTCGCCATTAGTATGCGGCTTCACCTGCCGAACTTGACTTAGGTTAACGATCGTCGACCGATGCACCCGCTGGAAATTCCTGGGGTCCAATCTTTTCTCCAGATCCTTCATGGTTTCGCGCAAAATCAGCGAATTATCGGCAGTATAAATACACATATAATCGCCCGCCGCGTCGATCCGCTCGATCGAATCTACGTCCACGCGGAAAATCTGGCCCCGATCCTTGATATTGATGAGCTTTTCGAAGCGATTGGAGGACGGCGCATCCTCGTCGCCGCCAGCGTTGAATTCATTCATCGCGTCCGGCGCAACCTCGGCCAGCACTTCGCGCAGCTTTTCCGCCTCCTGCACCTGCTTCTTTTCAGAAAGGCGCTGGCGTACCCGGTCGAGCGCATCGGCGAGGCGCCCTTCATCCACCGGCTTCATGAGGTAATCGACCGCCTGCGCCTCAAAAGCGCGGATCGCGTGGTCGCTATAGGCGGTGCAGAATATGAAAAGCGGCGGCTCGACTTCCATCAAGCCCTGGACGACAGAAAAGCCATCAAATCCAGGCATCTGAATGTCGAGGAACACAAGGTCGGGTTTATGCGTCTTGATTGCTCGGATGGCTTCGCGGCCGTTCGAGCAGGTTTCTACGATTTCGACATCCTCATGCGCTTCCAGACGCAGCTTGAGGCCTTGGATAGCCAGGCTTTCGTCGTCGACGAGGATTGTTCTTATGGTCATGCGGCCACTTTCGATGGTTCATCCAGATTAAGCGGCATTTCGATCTGCACCGAAAAACCGCCTGGCGTGGAACGCGTTTCAAAGCTCTGTCGTTCCCCGAACGCCTGAATCAGGCGGTCACGGATATTCGCCAAGCCAACGCCTGTTCCTTCGCTTGACGGATTGTTCGGGCGGGTGAACCCCTCGTTCAATCCCGGACCCGTGTCCGACACGACGATCCGGACGTTTTCACCGGCAGGCTGCGCTGTAATGGAGATTTCCGCACCTTCTTCCTTGGGCGTCACCGCATATTTGATCGCATTTTCGACCAGCGGCTGCAGCAGCAGGGAAGGCAGACGCGACTGCGCCACGGCGGGATCGATGTTAAAGACGGGCCGCAACCTGTCCTCGAACCGCATCTTCTCAATCTCCAGATAGAGTTTCAGCGTTTCCACCTCCTGCTCGATCGTCACCTGCGCCGTCGGCTCATTGATCAGTGTATAGCGCAGAAAGGAGGACAAGCGTGAGAGCATTGCATTCGCCCGGTCCGTTTGCTTCAGCAGCACCAGCGTCGAAATGCTGTTCAGCGTATTGAACAGGAAATGGGGATTGAGCTGATAACGCAGCATGGCGAGCTGCGCGCTTGAAGCCTGGTTTTCCAGCCGCAGCAGCTGATCGGCCTGCTCCTCCACCGTCAGGTAGAAGTTGATCGCATAATAGAGCGCAGACCAAGCTCCGAGCAATGTAATGCTAAGATAAAAGGCACCCAGGAAAAGCTGGAGCCCCGCTGTATCACTGCCGCGATTTTGCGTGGAAAACACCCAGGCGTCGATAAATGCCACCAGTCCCGCCGCGGTGACCACGGTCACGATCGAAGCGCCCCAGGTAACGATCGGCCGCTGTCTCTGCAGGAAACGAAAGATCACCGCGATCAGCAACGTCACCGAATAGCCGGTGACCGTCGAAATCATCACCGGGATTAGGCTGGAGAGCGGCTGACCATTGGCGATGGTCGAAGAGCCGCGGAGCAGGAAAGCGCCCGCCCAGCCTACTGATTGCAGGTTCCAAAAGGCGCGGTTCTTGTCAGCAAAGAAGGGCTGAGGCTGGATGCGATGCACAGACATTGCCGCCAGCCTAGAACATCCGGCAAAAAAGTGGGAACCGCTTTTTTGCCGGGACCTGCCCTAAGCAGCCGCAGCGGGCTCCGAACCCATCGGCGTAATCTCGTCGGGACAGAGCCACACTAGATCGCTCAATTCCAGCGGCCGCCCGTCATGCGCCTGAATGGTCATCTTCCGGATCGGTTGGCCATCACGCCGATCAGCCAGCACTTGGCAGGACACAGGACCGCAACCCCACTTTTCTCCCCACTGCCGCAGCGCGATCATGACGGGGGCCAACTCCTGACCCTTTTCCGTCAGTCGATATTCAATCTTGCGCCGGTCGCACTGCATCGGTTGCCGCAGCATGATGCCGTTTTCCACTAGCCGCGCCAGACGATTGGCCAGGATGTTGCGGGCGATGCCCAGGGTGGATTGAAATTCCTCGAAATGCCGGATGCCGGACAGAGCGCCTCGCAAGATGAGAAAAGACCAGCGCTCACCCATCGCTTCCAATGCGCTGGGTAGCGCGCATTGTTCCAGATCCTGCGCCAGATTGTGCTTCATCGTCCTGCCTAGATAGCTCAAAGCCACAGCCGTTGCAAAAGCGCGGCCATTTTACGCCAAGATGGGATTTTTTTGTTGCACAGCAAGATGCTTCCCGGACAATCGGGTAACAATGCTGCGTCAATATGAACTTGTTGAGAGAGTGAAACGCTACGATCCGAACGCGGACGAAGCGATGATCAACCGCGCCTACGTCTTTTCCGTTCAGAAACACGGGTCCCAGAAGCGCGCCAGCGGCGACCCCTATTTCAGTCATCCCATTGAGGTCGCGGGCATTTTGACCGACTTCAGCCTGGATGACCAAACGATCGTCACCGCGCTGCTGCACGACACGATCGAAGATACGCTTGTCACCTATGAGGAGATTGAAAATGCGTTCGGCAAGGATGTCGCGCGCATGGTCGATGGCGTGACCAAGCTGTCGAAGATTGAGGCGATGTCCGAAAATGAACGGGCGGCGGAAAATCTGCGCAAATTCCTGCTCGCCATGTCGGACGACATCCGCGTGCTGCTGGTGAAGCTCGCCGACCGGCTGCACAATATGCGTACGCTGCACTTCATCAAGAATGAAGCGAAACGCCGCCGCATCGCGCGCGAGACGATGGATATCTATGCGCCGCTCGCCGAGCGGATCGGCATGTACGACTTCATGCGCGAAATGCAGCTCCTGTCTTTCCGCGAGTTGGAGCCGGAAGCTTATGACAGCATCACCAAGCGTCTGGAACAGCTGAAGGAAGGCGGGCACGACAAGGTCGATCGCATCGGCGCGGAACTGCAGCTGCTGCTGGGCGGGAAGAACCTGCCTGTCACCGTTTCCGGCCGGGAGAAGCACCCCTACTCCATCTGGAAGAAGATGCAGGAACGGCACATCAGCTTCGAACAGCTGACCGATGTTATGGCGTTCCGCGTCATTACCGAGACGACGGAAGATTGCTACCTCGCGCTGGGCGTCATCCACCAGACCTACAAGATGGTTCCGGGGCGCTTCAAAGACTATATCTCCACGCCCAAGCGCAACGGCTACCGCTCGCTGCACACGACCGTCATCCATCAGGACAATGCCCGTATCGAGGTGCAGATCCGCAGCCGCGACATGCACCATGACGCGGAATTGGGGCTCGCCGCGCACTGGGCCTACAAGCAAAAGGGCGACGCGGCGGACCACCACGCCGCTTGGCTGCGCGACCTGGTTGAAATTCTGGAGCAGAGTCAGGACGCGGACGAGCTTCTCGAACATACCCGCATGGCGATGTACCAGGACCGCATCTTCGCCTTCTCCCCCAAGGGCGAGCTGCATCAGTTGCCCAAGGGCTCGACCCCGGTTGATTTCGCCTATGCAGTGCACACCTCGCTCGGCAACCAGACGGTGGGCGCGAAGGTCAACGGCCGTGTGGTGCCCCTCCGCACGCCGCTTGAAAATGGCGATCAGGTCGAAATCCTGAAGTCGGAAGGGCAGGAACCGCAACCGGGATGGCTCACCTTCGCCATAACCGGCAAGGCGCGGGCCGCCATCCGCCGGTTCATCCGGCAAAAGCAGCGGGGCGAGGAAATCGCGCTCGGCGAAAAGCTCTACGACGAGATTATCGGCCGCCTCTCCCCCGAACTCGCCAGCGAACTGGGAGAAAAGGCGCTGAAAGCCGCTCTCAAACGCTTGAAGCTTGAGGATCGCGGCGCGCTGATGATCGCCATCGCCACTCATCGCTTGCGGGATTCAGAGGTCATGGAGGCTCTTGTTCCGGGATCGACCAGCGCCGAGGGCATGGAAGAAGCGCATCCCCGCCAACATGCGCCGGTCTCCATCCGCGGCCTGACGCCGGGCATTGCCTATAATCTGGGCGACTGCTGCCATCCCGTCCCCGGAGACCGCATCGTCGGCGTGCGCCGCACCGGCGAGCCGATCGAGGTCCATACCATTGATTGCCGCTCGCTCGAAGCCGGCCAGGACGACGACTGGATCGACCTTGCCTGGGACAGCAAGTCCAAGGGAGGCACCGCGCGGCTTCAGGTGATCGTCAAGAACCAGCCGGGTGCGCTCGCTGCCGTCGCCAATGTGTTCGGCGCGACGAAGGCGAACATTCTCAACCTCCAGCTGGTGAACCGCGAAGGGCCGTTCCACACCGACATTATCGACCTGGAGGTAAGCGACGCCCAGCATTTGAACCGCATCCTCTCGGCCCTTCGCGCGCTGGATGCCGTGGTGCAGGCAGACCGGGTGTAGGAGAGTGAGGGGTGGACCCCAGCTCTCCATTTAAACACCGTTCGGTTCGAGTAGGCTTCGAGCTTGTCGAGAAGCCGTATCGAGAAAGTGGTCCTCAGGTGCGTCTCGACTTTGGTTCTCGACAAGCTCGAACCTTCGCTCGAAACGAACCGGCTTTATGAGGGGCCACTGCTGATCGGATCCGACGCTGCTCCCCCCAACTGTAACCCGCACGCCACGGCTTACCCAAAAAACATCCTATTTGTCTCGAGAACCCATTCTTCCCTGTCCTACATCCCTCCGACCTGCTTATCCCGCCCCGGTCTTTGAAATATCGGCCCTGCTTCTCACGCCGCCTACGCGCGCCTGCGCACGCGCGCGCATATGGTGTGAACTTCGACGGAAAACGGCCGTTTTCCGCCATTCGCCACGCCCAACCGCCAGATTTTGCGTGACAGGGCTCCTACAAATCTGTAGGGGCGCCCGCAGCGGACCCCCGGCAGCAATGTCGATGGTCTTCCGTCCGAGACAGTTGGTGAAGGGAATTTGCCCTTCTTAATCTCCAACCTAGACGGGGAAAAGTTCTTTACCGGCCGGGCCTTTGCCCTGTCCGGGTCTGCCTGTTTTCCCATGAGGATGCGGGCCAGTCGATCTCTCCCCTTCGGACCAATGCCCCGTGATTCGTCGCGGGTTTTTGCCGTTCATCGGGTCGTCCGATGGACATGAAGTGGAGAATGGCATGGATCGTAATCAGAAAGCTGAGGTCGTTTCCGCGCTGAACGCACATCTGGCAGAAGTTGGCGTGGTCGTCGTGACCCGCAACCTCGGCATGACCGTCGCCCAGTCGACGGACCTGCGCCAGAAAATGCGCGAAGCCGGCGCGACCTTCAAGGTTACGAAGAACCGCCTCGCCAGGATCGCCCTTGAAGGCACCGACTATACCAGCCTCAGCAGCCTGCTGACTGGTCCGGTCGCTCTTGCCTCCTCGGCCGATCCGGTCGCAGCCGCCAAGGTTGCGGTCGAATTCGCCAAGACCAACGACAAGCTTGAGATCGTTGGTGGCGCGATGGGCGAAGTGCTGCTGAACGCGGAGGGCGTCAAGGCGCTCGCCTCGATGCCGTCGCTGGATGAACTGCGTGCGAAGATTGTCGGGCTGCTCGTTGCACCCGCGACCAAGCTCGCGACCGTCACCCAGGCGCCGGCTGCGCAGCTCGCGCGGGTCTTCAACGCCTATGCGGAAAAGAACGCGGCCTAAGGGCCCCGGCTTTTCCGGCAAGACAGGTTTTCAACTCTCATATCAGGGGCACATGCCCCGCCCAGAAGGGAATATAGTAACATGGCAGACATCAACGCACTGGTCGATCAGCTCTCGGCCCTCACCGTCCTCGAAGCCGCTGAGCTCTCGAAGGCTCTGGAAGAAAAGTGGGGCGTTTCGGCCGCCGCTGCCGTCGCCGTCGCTGGCCCGGCCGCTGCCGCTGCCGCTCCGGCCGCTGAAGAGCAGACCGAATTCGACGTCGTTCTCACCGGCGACGGTGGCAAGAAGATCAACGTCATCAAGGAAGTCCGCGCCATCACCGGCCTGGGCCTGACCGAAGCCAAGTCGCTCGTCGAAGGCGCGCCGAAGGCCGTCAAGGAAGGCGTTGGCAAGGACGAAGCCGAGAAGATCAAGAAGCAGCTGGAAGAAGCTGGCGCGACCGTCGAGCTCAAGTAATCGGCCTGGCTCCGCATCATGCAGAGCTGACCGGTCCAGCATAGCTGGAATGGGGCGGTATCTTCGGATGCCGCCCTTTTTCTGCGCTTCCCCGGAGAGGGGCCTCGAGTGTACGGTAAACCTTCGCCACTCTTCCTTCGTCCTGAGTAGCCATTGAGCTTGTCGAAATGGCATATCGAAGGAGTGGCCTGTTATGTCCTCCGGTCACATGAGGAACCGCCAACCTCGTCCAATGCCGCGATCAGCGCCCCGCCCAGATCCGCCAGCGCCGTACCGTCAAGCTCCCTTTCTATCCCGTCCTCCAAAGCCGACGCCCGCACGCTGACCTCTCGATAGCCGAAGATGGCGGCGATCCCCGCCAACCCATGGGCCAGTCGCAACAACTGCGGAAGGTCGCCCTGCCGGAGCGCCACAACCATTTCCGCTCGGTCTGACGCTGCCCGCCGGTGGAAGCGCTCACGCAGCATCTCCATCTTCTGATCCGGCCCGCTCATCAACGGAGCAAGGTCCGCACCGTTGCCGCCAGGGTCATGGGATCGAAAGGCTTGGCCAGCACCGCGCAGGCGCCGAGCGACTTCAAGTCATTCACGTGGCGCGGATGCGTCTTGGCAGTGATGAACGCCACAGGGATGGATTGCGTGGCTGGATCAATCCCCAATGCCGTCAGCGTCGCGGGTCCATCCATGCCGGGCATCATAACGTCGAGCAGGATAAGCGCAGGTTTCCATTGCTTCGCCTGCTCCAGTGCTTCGCTGCCCGACGCCGCGGTTCTGACTTGCAGTTCAGGGTCCAGCTCCAGCGACATAGCCGCGATTTCCCGCAGGTCAGCCTCATCATCGACATACAGGATGCGAGTCATCTCCGCTTTCCCTTCTTAATCTATGGGGGAAAGAGGCAATTCGACCAGGAAAGTCGCCCCCCTCTCCGCTGCCGGATCCAGCGCGATGGTCCCGCCATGCGCCTCGACAATGGCCTTGCTGATGGCGAGGCCCAAGCCGGTGCCGTTATGGCCAAGCTGATGCGCACCATCCTCCTGTTCGAAACGCTTGAACAGCCTCGTCTGAAATTCGGCTGAGATGCCAGGCCCGTCGTCGGCGACACATATGCGAGCCACTTGGCCCGCGCGCTCAAGCGAAACGCGCACATGCCCTCCGGCGGGCGAGAATTTGCAGGCGTTCGACAAAAGGTTGGCCATCACCTGGCAGACACGGTTCCCGTCAACCTTGGCGATGACGGGCGCGGCGGCCGGATCGAAATCGACCTGTACGCTGAACCGCTGCGCATAAGGCTCGATCTGCTCAACCGCCTCGGCCAGCAGAGCGCCCAGGTCGTGGTCCTCAAAATGGAAGGCCAGCTTGCCCGACTGCAGCTTATCCATGTCCAGCAGGTCGTTCACCAGATGGATCAACCGTTCGGCATTCTTACTACCGATCGCGACCAACTGCTTGGCGCGCTCCGGCAACTCGCCCGCAGCGCCGCCCGCCATGAGACCCAATGCGCCGAAAATAGCGGTCAGCGGCGTCCGAAGTTCATGGCTCACGGTCGAAACAAGCTCATCCTTGATCCGGCTAATCTGTCTTTCCTGCGTGACATCGCGGGCAGTCATGATGAACCGCCCACCCCTTATTGACTCCCGGCGAATGTCGAGGATGCGACCGTCGCGGCGCTGTATTTCCAAGCGGCGGCTATGATTGGTACGAATGGATTGGACAAAGCCAGCGACGATCTGATCAGGATCGCCAGGCCCCAATTCGCCGCGTTGGGCCGTGAGACGGATGAGATTGCATGCGTCCACTCCGTCATCCACGCTGTCGGGGGCATAGTCGAACAGATCGACAAAAGCCTGGTTCCACAACATCAGCCGCAGGTCTTGATCGACCACGGCCACCCCGCCGCTGACATTTTCCACCGTCAGTTTCAACAACTGCCGTTCTTCATCCAGCTTACGGCGATGCTCCTCGGCCGCGAAGCCTTCAACCCGCAATTCGATCAAATCGATAACTGTCCGCGCCAGTTGGGCTAGGAGGCTTTTGTCCTGCTCACTGAACAACCGAGGCTTGTAATCAATGATGCACAGAGTGCCTATGGGTTGCCCATTGGCCACCCGCAGCGGCGCGCCAGCATAAAAGCGGATATGCGGCTCGCCCCTCACCAGCGGGTTACCGCGGAAGCGCGCATCCTGCATCGCATCGGGCACCACCATGACGTCTCGCTGCAGGATCGCGAAAGCGCAAAATGCGATATCGCGCGAAGTGTGAGTTTGGTCGATGCCGCAGGCCCCGCGGAAGCATTGCGTGTCCGACCCGACGATCGACACAAGCGACATGGGCACATCGAACAGGCTTGCTGCTAACTGGGTTATACGATCAAACGCTAATTCGCGGCCAATGCCACCAAGGCGGTAATGTTCCAGCGCCTCCAACCGATCGAGCTCGTCCTCCGGAATCGGCGGCTTTGCCGTTTCGGCGTTCGTCTGCTGACGATCCTGCGATACCGGCATGGGTTCCTGACGTTGCGAAATGTGGATTGCGTAATCCACACCTTAATCCATCTGAAATCAACAACTTCCTTGAAGGCTGCCGTCAGAGCGGATCGGGATGGGGATAGAGATAACGATCGTCGAAATCAGCCACGGCCTTTAACCCGTCCAGGTCAAGTATCTGTGCCTCCCCACGCCGATAGTTGAGCAAGCCCCGGTCCCGTAACAGCCGCAATGTGCGGTTGACATGAACCGCCGTCATTCCCAAGCTCTCGGCAAGCTGTGACTGGCTCATGCCCAGATTAAAGCTGACACCAGTCCTGCCGACGACCTTCAGCCGGAAATGAAGTTCGCAGAAAAGCGCGGCCAATCTTTCCACCGCGGATCGCTGGCCGAGCGACAGTTCCCATTCGCGATTTATGCAGGCGTCCAAATTAGTGCTGAACCAATAGAGCCGGCCCAAGCGCGGCCATTTCTCAATGAACTGCCGTATATGCTCATGCGGCACGAGCGCGATAGTGCAGTCCGTCAGCGTCATGACATCATGTTCGAGCCGCTTCAGCGTGAAGCCATGCAGGTCCACGAAGTCGCCCGCCACATGGATTTGCGTAATCTGCCTCTTGCCGTCGGCTAGGTCCTTCAGGCGGCACATGACGCCATCCAGCAGCAAGGTGCTCACCTCCAACCGCTCCCCTTCCTGCACCACAGCCGTGTTGCGGAGGACGGTCCGCCCGGGAGGCACGATAGCGCGCACCGCCTGTTCCTCTTCGAGGGTCAACAAGTGCCGGAACCTAAGCTTGGCGAGATGGGGCTCTACCATCGCGGTCTCCTGGGTCGAGCCGGAGACACACAGCCTCGCTGAAACACACCCGCCCGAATTGTATGCCCGATTCACTCCTGATGTCGATCCAGCCTGTGAGATCAACGATGCCCTTTATCACCTCTTCGCTGAGGATGGAGCGAATACTCCGGATAGCGAAGGCACGGGGATCGTCATCATCTTCCAGCTCGCGGCCCTCATCGTCCGCAGTAAAGCCGGTGCCGTTGTGGAGATCGAAATGAAGGCGGCGCATGGCGGGAGAACGCCGCCCCCCTGTTGGAAGTTTCCCGGCGGGCTGAAGAGGCGCCAAATGATTATGGCGCCTCATCGACCCTCCGTCTGATTAGCGCTGGGCAATAAGAATGGGGCGGTCGGCTTCTGCCTGTGCCATCGTTTGCGCCCGGTGTTCAGCACGCAGACTGGTCAGCATATTTTCCCTTTCCGTGGCGTCATTCGCGACGATGACCCAGGCTTCAAATTTGGACCCTGAGCGGACATCCTGCGGCAAGGGGTATAGGGAACCAATCGATCGGATCGCACGCATCGAAATGCGATTGATGCTGGTCGATGCGGAAGACCCAGCCAAGGCGATATTTTCTGGCTTGCCCTGTTCTCCCAATCGGAATTGCACACGCGCATAGCCGGTCGAAGCGCTGTCGCGGTAAAGCAATGTTGCTTGGCGGATGCTCCGCGACAGCCTCGATGCGGTCCGGTCCGTCCATTTCTCATAACTTATTGCGTCTTTGTCAGGCGCCACGACCGTCAGTTGGCCGGGGCCCTGCCGCGCACCTGCAGCTACGGGCAAAGCCAGGAAGACGCAAAGCGCCGCCATCACAGGTTTGGCATACATAGAGGCCTCCTCTGTCTATTTGTTGATTTTCACTGAGAGCTACTGCGGCAGCGTCGGACCGGCCGAGAGCAGCGGAAACTGTATATTGCATACAGGGCCGCATGGGTAATAAATATACCCCAACAATGTCATCGGGATATGAATATTTCATGTACGCTTCAGGTTGCGACAAAAAACGTCTTTGGCAGCCGCCTTTTTATCTTCGCAGGAAGAAGATCGGCTAAGTCTCGGCTGTTGCTGCCTTTTAGCTCGTTTCCGCTACGGCACGGCCTAGACGACTCGCAGTGTCAGCTATTAATGGCCAGTCCTACGGCTTCCGCGACCTTAATCCCATCGATCGCTGCGGACAGAATGCCGCCTGCATAACCCGCACCCTCACCCGCAGGATATAGACCCGCAACGTTTAGGCTTTGAAGGTCTCTGCCCCGAGTGATGCGGATCGGGGATGATGTGCGGGTTTCAACGCCCGTCATAACTGCATCGGGATGATCATAATTGGCGATCTGGCGGCCAAACACGGGCAGCGCCTCCCGGAAAGCATCGATCACGAAGGCAGGCAGGCAGCGCGACAGATCGGTCATGGTGACGCCAGGTTTGTAGGACGGCACAACCTCCCCAGGTTCGGTCGAGGCACGTCCAGCCAGGAAATCCCCGACCTTCTGCCCGGGAGCCCAGTAGGAGGAACCGCCCGCAGTAAAGGCCATGCTTTCCCAATGGCGCTGGAGATCGATTCCCGCCAGCGGCCCGCCCGGATAATCCCGTTCCGGCTCAATGCCGACGACAAGGCCTGAATTGGCGTTGAACTCGGCGCGGCTATATTGGCTCATGCCGTTGGTGACGACACGACCTTCTTCGGATGTAGCCGCGACCACCCGGCCTCCCGGGCACATACAAAAGCTGTAAACGGTGCGGCCATTCTCGCAATGATGCGCAAGGCTGTAGGCGGCCGCGCCCAGCGCAGGATGGCCAGCGCACTTGCCGTAGCGCGCGCGATCGATCCAACCTTGCGGATGTTCTATGCGGACGCCGATCGAAAAGGGCTTGGCTTCAATATGGACGCCGCGCCTGTGCAGCATCTCGAACGTAGGGCGCGCGCTGTGCCCCACGGCCAGCACGACATGATCCGCTTCGATGAAACTGCCGTCCGATAAGTGGAGGCCACGCAAACGCTGCGAACCGTCGCCCTGCCGCTCCAGTTCCAGTTCTTCGACCTTATGCTGCCAGCGATATTCGCCGCCCAATCCCTCGATCTGGCGGCGGAGGCTTTCCACCATGGTGACAAGGCGGAAGGTGCCGATATGCGGATGCGCCTCGGTCAGGATGTCGTCGGGCGCGCCTGCCGCGACAAATTCCTCCAGCACTTTGCGGCCTAAAAAGCGTGGGTCCTTCACCCGGCAGTAGAGCTTGCCGTCCGAAAAGGTCCCGGCTCCGCCTTCCCCGAACTGGACATTGCTGTCCGGGTTCAGTTCAGCGCGCCGCCACAGGCCCCAGGTGTCCTTCGTCCGCTCCCGTACCACCTTGCCGCGATCGAGGATGATGGGGCGGAAACCCATCTGCGCGAGGACCAGCCCTGCGAAGAGCCCGCAAGGGCCCGCACCCACCACGACGGGGCGCTTACCCGACCAATGTTGTGGCGCATGCGTGACGAAGCGATAGTCCGTGTCGGGGCGTGGCCGCACATCATGGTCGCCCACCAAGCTGTCCAGTATAGCCTGCTCGTCGATCAGTTCGACATCAACGGTATAAACGAGCTGGATCGCATTCTTCCGACGCGCGTCATTGCCCCGGCGGACGACGACATGACGGATCAGCTCCGACGCTCCGATTCCCAGCCGCGTGCAGATGGCGGCGGGCATCGCCTCGGCCGGGTGGTCGAGGGGGAGTTTAAGGCCGGACAGACGCAACATGGCGCCGCCTCTAGCCCCATTTACCGCCCCGCTCCACCCCCTCATGAGGATAGGCCGCTGCCTTTTCAGAGACGCGCGCGCAGCCCCGCATAGATGGCGCGCCGTTCGATCGGGTAGAAGGTGGCCTGACCAACGTACCCGACCACCGCGCTTATGTCGCCAATCGCCCGCTTCTTCATCAGATTGCGTGCATCGACGAATAATGTGACGCCGGAGCGCAACTCAGTCTGCGCGGCAAGATTGAGCGTGGCATAGCCGTCCACGCGCTTGCTGTTCTGATAGTCAACCCACGCACCCTGCGGGACCCATTCGACTGCGGGGGAAAAACTGGCGCGCTCAGTGCCCAGGCGCAACTCCCCACGATAGACATGGCGTGGCACAACCGGCAGGCAATTGTCGCCGTAGAGCGCGTCGCCTCGAAAACGGAAGTCGCTATATTGATAGACCTGCCGCAGAAGCGCCCAAGGCGTGAGCGTCACGTCCAAACCCGCTTCGATGCCTTGGTGCCTTGTGCGGTCAGCGTTGAAGGTCGCCGCAGGTATCACGCCCGGCTGCACATTATATTGCAGCATCTCGCCTTTGATCTCGGCGCGATAGAGACTGACATCCCAACGCGCGATGCCCCAACGACCGCGCGTTCCGACCTCCGCGGTCCAAGCCCTTTGCGCAAACAGTGGGGTGAAGCCGGGGGCGCCGCCAGCAGGAGCCTGTCCCAACTCGATGAAGCCCGGCAGTTCGACCGATCGGCTATAGTTCGCATAAAATTGCGCCGTCTTGGAGGGTTCGAACAACAAGCCCAACTTGGGAGCGAAGCTGTCGAACTTCGCCTCCCCGCTGCGCGCCGGGGCAAGGCGATTGTCGAGCCGACGCTCGCCATGGGTGTAGATGCCGCCAGCGATCAGCCATAACCCTGGCAGCGGCGCGATCCGCGCCTCGCCATAGCTGTTGATGGTTTGGGCATGCGCTTTCTGCAGAGAGGTGAGCGCGCCCGCCTTGCCATTTACGTTGAGGAACTGGCGGAAGTCGCCACGGCCGAAGCGCGCCTGACTGCCTAACGTCAGTGCGACCGGTAGACCGCCAAGTTCTCCTGCCAAATCCAGGCTGGCGAAGAGGCCGCGATCTTCCGAGTTCTGATCCACGACCTGATAGATCGGGTGATTGAGCGACTTGCTGTTGTAATAAGCGCCAAAGGCCAATTGGCCGCCATCCAGTTGAACCATGGTGCGGTTCTGAAGCCGGATTGAATCGATGTTGCGCGCTTGATCTCCAATTGAGTTGCCCTTGCCTGGATCGTTCAGCGCGTCGGCTTCGTTGAGTGCGCCTGACAGCTTCTGCCGGATGGCCTGGACGCTGGCGTAGAAGCGGGTCTCCACCCGGTCACTTAGTTTCAGGCCCACATTGACGTTGAAGCGCATGGCCTTGCGCCGCCCATGATGACGGTCGCCATCGGATCGATCTGCAGTGACCGCCGCCCAGGCGTCGCCCTGCTCGTCGGCATAGCCGTAAGCCGCCTTGGCGCGCAGCGTGTCGAACGAGCCGCCGTCGATTCGCGCTTCCACTCCTGGCGCACTCCTCCCGGTGGGCGTGACCGCGTTGATCGCCCCGCCCAAGGTGGATCCGCCCAGGCGCAGGGCGTTGCCACCGCGATAGACTTCGAGATGCTGGAAGACCTGCGGGTCAAGCTCCTGGAAGTCGCCGTTATCGTCGGCCATGTTGATCGGGATGCCGTCCTGCAACAGCGTCAGGCCGCGCATGTGGAAGGCGCGCGATAGGCCGGCGCCGCGGATCGAGATGCGGACTTCCTGGCCGAAGCGGGGCTGGGTGTAAACGCCCGGAGAGAAGCTCAGCGCATCGCGGAGGGAGACGGCGAGCTTGTCCTGAAACTCCTCTGCGGAGACCACATTCGCGCCGCCGGCGGTGCGATCGGCACGCTCGGCGGCAGCTTCGATCACGGGGCTGGCGGTGACGATAATGCGGCTTTGGTCGGCAGCTTCATCGGCCAAAGCGGGAGCGGACAGAAACGAACAGGCAAGGACGCACAGCGAAGCGCCGCGCGCAAGGGTAAGAGCGGACATGATAAGAAACCTCGAGAAATAGGGACGCACCGGTGGCGGCGCGGAAAGGCCGAAATTCAGGAGGCGGCGGGTGGTCCGGAGGAAGGTGGCGGCGGCGCGGAAAGGCGCGCGATCAGGCCGGTCTTGAGCGCGAAGGCAATGGGGCCGAACGCCCGCTGCCAGGAGGGCAGCGGAAGGTCAGAGAGGATGAGCGGCGGGACCGCAGGTTGGACGGAGGCCGCGAATGCGCAATGCTGCTGCACTGGCGCGCCTTCATCCTGCCGGTGGGGCGCTTTTTCCCGATCAACCAGCACATTGACGGCGCCCTGACCGGTACAGAGCGTCACCACTATCCCGCGATCGGTGCGGACGGGCATGAAGCCGGACGGGGCGATCAGTTGGATGGAAAGGACAAGCAGAGCCAGCGCGGCGAGAAGGCCGCGAGCGCTTTCCGATTGTCTGATTGCCCCCAACATGATGCGGCTCGCTTAGCGGCGAGGGGAGTTGCTGTCATCAGGCCAAATCGTCCATGATCTGCAAATTGATGAATGAAATAGCGAAAAAAAACGGTTTTGGAGGGGCAGCAGGATCGCGCTTGACGTTAACGTAAACCTCTCCTAGCTAGTGGCCATGGATCAGCGCAGCAGCATCGCGGGCATAGAACTGCCCGACCATAAGGAACGGCAGACCTATACGATCACCGATCTGTCGGAAGAGTTCGGCGTAACGGCGCGCGCGCTGCGCTTTTATGAGGATGAGGGGTTGATCGCCCCGGAGCGGCATGGGCTGGCCCGCATCTATTCGCGGCGGGATCGCGCCAGGCTCGCCTGGATCCTGCGCGGCAAGCGGGTGGGCTTCAGCTTGGCCGACATTCGCGAGATGATCGACCTGTATGTCGCGGACGAGGAACATGAGGAGCAGCGGCGCGTCACCGTCGCGAAATGCAAGGGGCGGATCGAACTGCTTACCCGGCAGAAGAGCGACATCGATGCGGCCATCGCCGAACTGTCCGATTTCGTAAAGGCGTTGGCCAAGCCCTGACATCCCCACCCCCGCAGAACAGAAAAGCCCGGAGAGAAGAAGATCATGCCCAGCTATACCGCCCCGCTTCGCGAGACCCGCTTCGTGCTCGACCATGTCGTGGGGCTCGACCGCTATGCCAATCTGCCGGGATTCGAGAATGCGACGCCGGACCTTGTCGAGGCGATCCTGGCCGAAGGGGGCAAGATGGCGGAAGAGGTGCTGTTTCCGTTGAACGCCGTTGGCGACAAGGAAGGCTGCATCCGCCATCCCGACGGCAGCGTAACGACTCCTCCTGGGTTCAAACAGGCATTCGATACCTATGTTGAGGGCGGCTGGACGACGCTGCACGCGCCGGTCGAATATGGCGGCCAGGGCCTGCCCAATGTCGTCGCATCGGCGGTGGGCGAATATGTGCTGTCCGCCAATCACAGCTTCGAAATGTATCATGGCCTGACCAGCGGCGCCGTCTCCGCCCTCATCGCCAAGGGCAGCGAGGAACAGAAGCAAAAATATCTGCCCAACATGGTATCGGGCAAATGGACCGGCACCATGAACCTGACCGAACCGCATGCCGGCACCGACCTTGGCCTCATCAAGACCAAGGCAGTGAAGCGGGATGACGGCAGCTACACCATCACCGGCACGAAAATCTTCATTTCGTCCGGCGAGCAGGACCTGACCGAAAATATCATCCACCTCGTCCTCGCCAAGACGCCCGACGCGCCGGAAGGCAGCAAGGGCATCTCACTTTTCGTCGTGCCCAAGGTGCTGGTGAATGAGGATGGATCGCTGGGCGAGCGCAACGCGGTGTCCTGCGGGTCGCTCGAACATAAGATGGGCATTCACGGCAACGCCACCTGCGTCATGAATTATGACGGAGCCAAGGGCTGGATCGTGGGCGAGGAGAATAAGGGCCTTGCCGCGATGTTCATCATGATGAACGCCGCGCGCATGTGGGTGGGCATGCAGGGGCTGGGCCAGGCGGAGATCGCGTTCCAGAATGCGGTCCATTATGCCCGCGAACGGAGGCAGGGCCGCGCACTGACTGGGCCCAAGGACAGCCAGGAGAAGGCCGACACGCTGTTCGTCCACCCCGACGTCCGCCGCATGCTGATGGAAGCGAAAGCGCTGACCGAGGGCCTGCGGGCGCTGATGCTGTGGGGCGCGCTGCAGGTCGATCTGGCGCAGCATGCCGCGACGGATGAAGAACGGCAGGCGGCCGATGATCTGGTCCAGCTGCTGACCCCGGTGCTCAAAGGCTATGGCACGGACAAGGGCTTTGACGTCGCGGTCATGTGCCAGCAGGTGTTCGGCGGCCATGGCTACATCTGGGAAAATGGCGTTGAGCAATATGTGCGCGACGCCCGCATCGCTCAGATTTACGAGGGCACCAACGGCATACAAGCGATGGACCTTGTCGGCCGCAAGCTGCCGATGAATGGCGGTCGCGGGCTACAGGCTTTCCTCAAGATCGTTGCTGACGATGTGGCCGAGGCCAAGGGCAATGAGAAACTGGCGAATGTTGCCCAGGCGTTGGAAAAGGCCAGCGGACAACTGGGCGCGGCCACCATGTGGCTGATGCAGAACGCCATGCAGAACCCCGACAATGCCGGGGCTGGCGCGGTGCATTATATGCACATCCTTGGCATCGTTTCGACGGGGCTGATGTGGCTGCGCATGGCGAAAGCCGCGGCCAGCCTGCTGGAGGCGGACGATAGTGATGCGCGTTATCTGGAAGCAAAGCTGGTCACGGCCCGGTTTTTTGCGGAGCGCATCATGCCCGATGCCGGGGCGCTCAGGCGGAAGATCGAAGGTGGGGCGGAGAGCCTGATGGCGATTGACCCGGATATGTTTGTGGCGGCTTGAGGCGGGGGCGAAGGCCCTTTCAATCGTCATTCCGACTGGCTCGCATCGCCGTTCCTATCCGGCCTCTAGAGATCCCAGCTTCCGCTCGGATGACGAGGATGGGAGTCCAGATTTCAGCGTTCGATAGGTGATGAGCGCGCCATTTCAAGACATGATGCAACATTGCCACAGCTTGTTGTGCAATGCGGCATGCCTTTGTTTACAAGACTTTACTCCTCCCGATGAGCCAATCTAGATCGCGCCGGACGAAGATTGGAATCAGGAGAAGTCCTATGAAAAAGTTCATCGCTTCGGCGCTGCTGCTCGCCAGCGTTTCCGCACCGGCCTTTGCGCAGGATGCAGTGCCCTTCTCGGGCCCTTATATCGGCGGCGTCGTTGGTCTGGACCATGTTGATCTCAACTCGGTCAATCACGACAGCGGCCTGCTCTATGGCGGCGTGATCGGCTATGACGTCAACGTCAACGGCGCTGTCTTCGGCGTCGAAGGCGAGTATGCAGATTCCGACGCCAAGGAACTGGGCGTTCGCACCGACCGCGACATCTATGCCGGCGTGCGCATCGGCGGTGAAGTCGTCCCGAACGTGCTGGCTTACGCCAAGGGCGGCTACACCAATGCCCGCTTCGAAGACGCGGCCGGCGACGGCACCAAGCTGGACGGCTATCGCCTGGGCGCGGGCCTCGAAACGACCGTGCAGGGCTTCATCGCCCGCGCTGAATATCGTTATTCGAGCTATGAGCAGGTCGGCGGCACCAAGCCTGAGCGCCACCAGGCTGCACTGATCCTCGGCTACCGCTTCTAAGAACCGGCAAGCATCAAAGGAGGGGCATCTCACGCGGTGAGGTGCCCTTTTTTGCGTGCCATGGGGCACCCTCAGGGCAACGAGGGGCAGAGCATGATCGTGCGTTGACGCAAACAGAATAGAACCATATCGTGCGATAATAACAAGCTGCGAGGGCAGCGGGGCGATCCACGGGACTATCCGATGATCGAATGGTGGAGGATGGTCACGCGTCACAGGATGAACATCGTTGGTCTGTTGGTCATGGCTGGCGTGCATGGCGCGACCCCGGCGCTAGCCCGGTCGAAAGCAAACCCTATTGAAGCGGATGGGACGGTGAACGTCCCAGCCTACCGCCTTCCGCCCTCGGTATATCTAAGTGACGAAGCGAAGAAGGCCCTTCCCCGCCGTCCTTTTGACGCCAATGACATGCTGACGCAGCTGATCAAGAAAGGCCGGGTTCCGGCGACCCGGCAGATGATGGCGCAAGGCATGGCGACCGCTGTCCGCAAATTGGCGGAACAGCATAAGGTTACATATCGCGAAGTCACTATGGGCGGCGTGCACGGCTATCTGGTCACCCCCGCCAAGCAGAGTGAAGGCGGCAAACGCGGCAACATCCTGATCAATCTGCCCGGTGGCGGCTTCATCATGGCCACCGCAGGGGGCGGATTGCAGGAATCCATTCCGTTGGCCGGGCGCACTGGCTTTGAAATTCTGACCATCGATTATCGGCAGGCGCCGGAGGCTGTTTTCCCCGCCGCCAGCGAAGATGTTGCGGCGGTCTATCGGGAGTTGCTGAAGACGCGTAAGCCCTCCCAGATCGGGATTTTCGGCAGCTCTGCGGGCGGCCTGCTGACCGCGCAGGCGATTGCCTGGTTCCAGCATGTGAAACTGCCCTCACCCGGCGCAGCGGGCATATTCTGTGCGTCCGCCGATGCGCGCTGGGCAGGTGACAGCTGGTATTCCTTCAAACCGATGCAGGGTTTGACGGCGCCTGCCACGCTTGATGAGCGCTTCTATTATGGCGATCATGATCTTTTGGACCCGCTCATGTCGCCGATGATGTCGCGCGACGTACTGCGCTTCTTTCCCGCCACTTTACTGCTGACGTCTCTGCGGGCGGGCGAGGTCAGTGCGGCCGTCAACACACATCGCGAACTGATAAAGGCCAAGGTGAGCGCTGACCTTCATGTCTGGGACGGTCTGGACCATTGTTTCTTCGCCAACCAGGCTTTGCCCGAAGCGCAGGAAGCGCTGGATGTCATGACGGACTTTTTCCGTCGCAACCTTCGGAAATAACATCAGCTAATATGCAAAAAGGCCGGGGCAGTTGACGCTGCACCCGGCCTTTCCAATTGCTGAAAGAGCGGAGCGCTCAGTCGCCCCACAATTCCTTGAGCTTGCTGAAGAAGCCGGTGGATTGAGGACATTCTTCGCCGGTTTCCGTATCGCGGAAGGCTTCCAGCAATTCCTTCTGCTTGGCGGTGAGGCGGGTCGGGGTTTCGACCTCCACCTGGATGACGAGATCGCCCTGCCCCCGGCCATTCAGCACCGGCATGCCTGCGCCGCGCTGGCGGATCTGCTTACCCGATTGGATGCCGCTCGGGATTTTGATCTCGTGCCGCTGGCCGTCGAGGCCGGGCACTTCGATGCAACCGCCGAGCGCCGCCGTGGTGAAGCTGACCGGCGCGCGACAGAAGAGCGTCGTACCGTCCCGTTCGAAGAGCGAATGGCGCTTCACATGCAGGAAAATATAGAGGTCGCCTGAAGGCGCACCGCGCGCTCCCGCCTCACCTTCGCCCGAGAGGCGGATGCGGGTGCCTTCATCGACGCCAGCGGGAATGTTGACCGAGAGGGTCTTGGGCTTGTCCACCCGGCCTTCGCCGAGGCAAGTGCGGCAGGGGCTTTCGATCACCTGGCCCGCGCCATGACAGCCGGGGCAGGTCCGCTCGACCACGAAGAAGCCCTGCTGCGCGCGGACCTGGCCATGACCGCCGCAGGTGCCGCAGGTCTTGACACCGGTGCCGGGCTGCGCGCCCGATCCGTCACAGCTTTCGCAGGAGGCCGATACTTCGATTTCGATCTCGGTCTTCTTGCCATGATAGGCTTCGTCGAGCGTGATCTCCATGTCGTAGCGCAGGTCCGCACCGCGCCGCTGCGCCTGACGGCCGCCGCCGCCAAAGCCGCTCTGGCCGAAGATCGTCTCGAAAATATCGCCCAGGTCAGAAAAGCCGCCCGCGCCGCGTCCGTTGAAGCCGCCGCCGCCGCCATTTTGGGCATTGGTATAGGCCGCATGGCCATAGCGATCATAGGCGGCGCGTTTCTGCGGGTCCTTGAGGCATTCATAGGCTTCGGAAACGGCCTTGAACCTGGCCTCGCCGTCCGTGCATCCCCCGGTCTTGTCCGGGTGATATTTCATCGCCAGCTTGCGATAGGCGCTCTTGATCGTGCCCGCGTCTGCCGTGCGCTCGACTTCGAGCAGTTCGTAATAGTCCAATTCGCTACTCATCTCGCCCCCGGCGCGCGCACGTCCCCCGACTTCGCCCCGGGCGAACGGCGATGGCAATCACCATATCCGTTCGGTCCGAGCGAAGTCGAGAACCGTTTCATCGCCCTTAAGCCTTGTTGTCGTCCACTTCCGAAAATTCGGCATCGACGACATCATCATCATCAGCCTTCGGAGCGTCCGCGCCCGGCGACGCGGCACCGGCCTGTTCCTTCTCGTAGATCGCCTGGCCGAGCTTCATCGCGACCTGAGCGAGTTCCTGCGCCTTTGCCTTCATCGCTTCGACGTCGCCGCCTTCAACGGCCGACTTGGTCGCGGCGATCGCCGTCTCGATCTCGGACTTGAGGGCAGCGTCCACCTTGTCGCCATGCTCATTGAGCTGCTGCTCGGTGGTGTGGATCAGGCTCTCGGCATTGTTCTTCGCCTCGGCGCCTTCCCGCCGCTTCTTATCCTCTTCGGCGAAGCGCTCGGCATCCTTGACCATCTGTTCGATGTCGGCGTCGGACAGGCCGCCCGAAGCCTGGATGCGGATCTGCTGTTCCTTGCCGGTGCCCTTGTCCTTGGCATGGACGTTGACAAGGCCGTTGGCGTCGATGTCGAAGGTGACTTCGATCTGCGGCACGCCGCGCGGCGCGGGCGGGATGCCGACCAGGTCGAACTGGCCCAGCAGCTTGTTGTCCGCCGCCATTTCACGCTCGCCCTGGAACACGCGAATCGTCACCGCCTGCTGATTGTCGTCGGCGGTCGAATAGACCTGCGACTTCTTGGCGGGGATCGTGGTGTTGCGGTCGATCATGCGGGTGAACACGCCGCCCAGCGTTTCGATGCCCAGCGACAGCGGGGTCACGTCGAGCAGCAGAACGTCTTTGACGTCGCCCTGCAGCACGCCCGCCTGGATCGCCGCGCCCATGGCGACGACTTCGTCCGGGTTGACGCCGGTGTGCGGTTCCTTGCCGAAGAATTCCTTCACGGCCTCGCGCACCTTGGGCATGCGGGTCATGCCGCCGACGAGGACGACTTCGCTGATCTCGCTCGCGGAAATGCCAGCGTCGGCCAGCGCCTTCTTGCAGGGGTCCATCGTGCGCTTGATGAGGTCGGTCACCAGACGCTCCAGATCGGCGCGGGTGATGTTCTTCACCAGATGCTTGGGGCCATTCTGGTCAGCGGTGATGAAGGGCAGATTGACTTCGGTCGACTGCGCCGAGGACAGTTCGATCTTCGCCTTTTCAGCGGCTTCCTTCAGACGCTGTAGCGCCAGCTTGTCCTTGGTGAGGTCGATGCCCTCATCCTTCTTGAAGCCTTCGGCCAAATATTCGACCAGCTTGGCGTCGAAATCTTCGCCGCCCAGGAAGGTGTCGCCGTTGGTGGACTTCACTTCGAACACGCCATCGCCGATTTCGAGGATCGAGATGTCGAAGGTGCCGCCGCCAAGGTCATATACCGCGATCGTCTTGCCGTCCTGCTTATCGAGGCCGTAGGCGAGCGCGGCCGCGGTCGGTTCGTTGATGATGCGCAGCACTTCGAGGCCCGCAATCTGGCCGGCGTCCTTGGTCGCCTGACGCTGGGCATCGTTGAAGTAGGCCGGAACGGTGATGACCGCCTGCGTCACTGTTTCGCCCAGATAGCTCTCGGCGGTTTCCTTCATCTTCTGCAGAGTGAAGGCGGAAATCTGCGAGGGCGAATAATCCTTGCCGCCCGCCTGGACCCATGCGTCGCCATTGCCACCCTTCACGATGTGATAGGGGACAAGCTCCATATCCTTCTTAGTGGTCGGATCGTCGAAGCGGCGACCGATGAGGCGCTTCACCGCGAAAATCGTGTTGTCCGGATTGGTGACGGCCTGACGCTTGGCGGGCTGGCCGATCAGGCGCTCGCCATCCTTGGTGAAGGCGACGATCGACGGCGTGGTGCGCGCGCCTTCTGCATTTTCAATCACCTTGGGCTTGCCGCCGTCCATCACAGCAACGCAGCTGTTGGTGGTGCCAAGGTCAATGCCGATTACTTTTCCCATCTTGTCCTCTTTGAACCCCAATTCATTCAGCGGTTGACGGCCCCATACCTCACGAAAGCGCCAAGGCAAGACCGGTTTGCGGATGGGATATAGGCGCGATCTTTCTTGGCACAAGAAGTGCGTGCGATTACCGTGACAACCGACCGGAAACGAGACAGTCACGAAAGTGGAACGATGCGCGCCCTTCTCCCCTACATTGCCTTGGCCACCCCCTTTGCGCTGGCCGCCTGCGGCGATCCCGCTCCGACCTATATCGACCAGGCATGGGTGCGCCTGAGCCCCAACAAGGAGACGCCTTCGGCCGGTTATTTCGTGGCGCATGGCGGGGACGCGGCGACTCAGCTTCGCGGCGTGCTGACCGACTATGCGCTGAAGGTCGAGATGCATGAGAGCATGGACCATGACGGCATGATGATGATGCAGAAGCTGGATTCGGTGGACATCCCCGCCAAGACCAAGGTCGCCTTTGCCCCCGGCGGCAAGCATCTGATGATCTGGGGCGTCAATGATACGGCGATCAGCCGGGGCAAGATGACATTCACCTTCCTGCTCGCCAATGGCGACCGCCTGCTGGTGGACGCGGTCATCCAAAAGCCCGGCGCTGCCGCCCCTGCCCCTGCCCCTGCCCCTGCCTCCAAGGATGAGCCCAAGGCGCATTGACCAGCCGCGCCCTCACCCCGGCGGAGGTCGCGCTCGCCCGATCGATCTTCGGCGATGCGATCGCTTATGAGCAGGTGCGGGCGCATCATCGCAAATGGTGGCCGCTCCAGCCGGACCGCGTGACCATGGCGCCGGACGGGCACCTGTGGTTCCCTCCGAAGGGCGGGCTGTTCTGCGCCGACTTCTGCGATCAGCCGCTGCACCTGCAGGGGCATTTCATCCATGAGATGACGCATGTGTGGCAAGCGCAGCGGGGCGGGAAATGGTATCTGCCGCTGATGCGGCACCCCTTTTGCCGCTATGGTTACAAGATCGTGCCGGGACGGCCGTTCCAGCATTATGGGCTTGAGCAGCAGGCGGAGATTGTGCGGCATGCCTTCCTGATGCGGAAGGGCGCGCGCGTCGATGGGAAGCCGCCGCTGGAAGTTTATGAGGCGTTGCTGCCTTTTGGACCGAGTTAGGGTAGGTTGCGCTTATGCGCATGATGACCGCCCTCCTCCCGCTGGCCGCTTTCCTCGCCACGCCTGCGCTGGCCGATACGGCGCAGCGAGCCGGGCATTATTATCTGCGCGGGGTGATGGAGACGGGGTCGGAATTGTTGCTGCGTCCTGACGGGCGTTTTCAGTGGTATCTTGTTTATGGCGCGCTCGACCTGTTCGCCGAGGGGCGGTGGCAGGAGAAGGATGGCGCGGTGCTGCTCACCGCGGAGAAAACCAAGGATGTGCCGGAGCCCGGCTTTCAGACGCTGACGCTGACCATCAAGGATAGCGCACTGGTGCCGCCGGACGGGCGCGGCGCCTATATTCGGCCGTCAGACGAGAAGGACTGAGGCGTCCTCAGCTTACCGCTGCCTCCAGCAGGCGGATGCTGCCCGCGTCGGCATCGATTTCCGCGCGCACGCCCAAGGGAAGACTGAACTGGTTTGCGACATGGCCGATCGCTGCGCCTTGAAAAGCGGGCACGCCCAACGGCGCAAGATGCTGCTGCAACACTTCCGACACTGTAAAGCCGCCATAGGATGGTCCGGTGGGGCCGCAGCCGGTGCATTGACCAAAGACCACGCCCGCGAGCTTGCCCAGCACCCCGGCAAGCGACAATTGGGTCAGCATACGGTCAATCCGGTAGGGCGCTTCGTCCACATCCTCAAGGAACAGGATCGCGCCGCTGAACTCGGGGAGCCAGGGCGTTCCCATGAGTGCAGCCAACACCGCAAGGTTACCGCCCAGCAGCCGTCCGCTCGCACGGCCGCCGCGAAAGGTGCGAATGCGGCCGCCCAGCGGGACTAGCCGGTCTTCCTTCCCCGGCGGGTTCGTGAGCGTCGGGGTCGCCCCATCGAAGGCGATGGCGCGGAAGGCGTCCCAGCTGAACTGCGGCCAGCTGCTCGCGGCATTCGGACCATGGAAGGTGGCAAAACCAGCGCGCGCCGCGAAAGCGAGGTGGAGGGCGGTGATGTCGCTGAACCCCACCAGCAGCTTCGGATTGGCGCGAATCGTAGCGAAATCCAGATGGGGCAGGATGCGGGCGCAGCCCCAACCGCCGCGCACGGCGAATACGGCGCGCACCTCCCTGTCGGCGAACATCGCGTTTACATCTGCCGCGCGATCGGCGTCCTTGCCCGCGAAATAACCATAGCGCTCCGTCAGATGCGCGGCGGGCTTGGGCTTCAACCCCATGGCGGCGATGGTTTCCTTGACCAGATCGAGGTCGAAGGCGTCGTCGGTGAAGCCCGCCGGTTCGATCAGCCCGACCGTGTCGCCGGGGCGCAGCCGGGGCGGCTTGATCAACCCCGGTGAAGGAGACTTCGCCGCGATCAGCGCGCCGCCCATGCCAGCCAGCATCATTCGCCTGTCGAGCGCCGCCGGTCCGCTCAAAAAGCGCTCCCATCCTTGCGCTGATAGCCGCCCCTCGACCAACGCAGGTCGATGTCCGGATAATGCGCGTCGCCGGTTGGGACTCGGCCGAAGGCGAGCAATTCGCAATCGCCGTCGCTTTCATTGACGAGATGGTGGCCGTTCGGTTCCCCCTTCGGGAATGCCGCCATGTCGCCCGGTTGCATCGCGACGCGCCCATCATCCTCCACCAGCACCGCCTGCCCGCTCAGAACGACGACAAATTCATCCTCATCCTCATGCCAGTGGCGTTGCGAGGAGGCAGCGCCCGGTTTCAGCACGACATGGCTAACGCCGAAATCCGCAAGTCCGCTGTCAGGGCCTAGTTTGCGTACCCAGCGTCCATAGACGGCAGCGGCGAAGGGGACCGGATAACCGGTCCTGTTCGTCTGCTGTATGGCTGCAAGATTGATCTTGGGCATGAACCTTTCCTCCGGCTGGCAAAGGCGCTCTGCTTTCGCTAACGCAGCGCCATGAGCATGACCAGCACCAATGCCGACATAGTGGACATAGCACGGAAGCTGATCGCCTGTCCTTCGGTCACGCCGGCGCAGGGCGAAGTTTTCGCCGTGCTGGAAGCGATGCTGGTTCCCCTGGGCTTCACCGTCGATCGCTTCCTCGTGGGCGAAGCGCCTGACGGTCCCGTCGAAAATCTGCTCGCCTGGCGGACGACGGGCGCCGGTCCGCACTTCGCATTCGCCGGGCATCTGGACGTGGTGCCGCCGGGCGAGGGCTGGGCCAGCGACCCGTTCACGCCTGAGTTGCGTGGCGACCTGCTTTACGGCCGGGGCGCGGTCGATATGAAGGGCTCCATCGCTGCCTTTGTCGGCGCGCTGGGTAGCCTTTCGGAAGATTTGGCGGGCACGATCAGCCTGATCATCACCGGGGATGAAGAAGGCCCCGCCGTTTACGGCACGCTGGCCCTGATGGACCGGATGGCGGCGCATGGCCTGCGCCCCGACCTGTGCCTGGTGGGCGAACCGACATCATCGCAGCGACTGGGAGACGTCATCAAGATCGGCCGGCGTGGATCGGTGAACATGTGGATCAGGGTCGATGGCACGCAGGGGCATGTCGCCTATCCGCACCTTGCCGACAATCCGATCCCGCCCCTCATCCGAATCCTGTCCGCCATCGATGCGGAGGTGCTGGACGAGGGAAATGACTGGTTTCAGCCGAGCAATATCGAGATCACCGATCTTGAGGTCGGAAATCCTGCGACCAACGTCATTCCAGCGGCAGCAAAGGCGCGTATCTCGATCCGCTTCAACGATCAGCATAGCGGGGCGGAGTTGATCGAGCGGATCAGCGCAATCGCGGCGGTTGAGGGCGGCGTAGTGACGGCGAAGATCAGCGGCGAGCCTTTTCTTACCGCGCCCGGTCCGCTGTCCGACCTTGTGGCGAGCGCCATTAGGGAGGTGACCGGGGTTGAGGCGGAGCTGTCCACGACCGGCGGGACATCCGACGCGCGCTTCCTCTCCCGGCTTTGCCCTGTGGTGGAGTTCGGGCTGAACAATGCGACGATGCATAAGCTGGATGAAGCGGTCGCGGTGCAGGACCTTAGGGCGCTGGGGGAGATTTATGCGCTGATCGTGCGGCGGGCTTTGGGCGGTTGCTGACGATAGCCGTCATGCTTTCGGGCGAGCGGTTCAGACGATCCGGCGATCGCTCATCCTAGGCGCAGCGAAGCGGGCGAGATAATCCTCCTCCCCCGTCGGCCGGGCGAAATGATAGCCCTGGAACAGGGTGCAGCCGATCACGCGCAGCATGTCCATCTGCGCTTCGGATTCGACGCCTTCCACCACCACTTCCATGCCGAGGCCCTGGATCAGGCCGACGACGGCGCTGCAGATCGTCCGCGCCTCGGCCGAAATGGCGATGTCGCGCACCAGGCTGCGGTCGATCTTGACGCGATCGATCGGCAGTTCCTTAAGGCGCGAGAGGTTGGAATAGCCGGTGCCGAAATCGTCGATGGCGATCCGCACGCCTTCCTGACGCAGCGCCCATAGCTGACCCAGGACCCGCTGATCCATTTCCATCGCCAGTGATTCGGAGATTTCCAGCTCCAGCATATGCGGAGGCGTCTGGTGCGCGGCCATGGCGTGGCGCAGGCGCAGGAAGAAGTCCGCCTGCGACAATTCGCGCGACGAGATGTTGACGGCGATGCGCTGCCCTATGTCCGCCTTCGCCCAGCGCGCGGCGGTTTCGCAGACGCGGCTCATCACCCAGTCGCCCAGCGCGACGATCGCGCCGCTTTCCTCCGCCACCGGTACGAAGAAGCCGGGCATGACGAGGTCACGTTCCGGATGCGCCCAGCGGATGAGGGCTTCGGCGGTGACGACGCGGCCGCTGATCGCTTCGACCTGCGGCTGGAACTCCAGGATGAATTCGTCGCGTTGCAGGGCGAGCAGCAGGTCGCGCTCCAGTTCGGCCCGGTCGGCAGCCTCCAGCGCCAGTTCGGCGGTGAACATCTCCGCGCGGTTACGGCCTTCGTGCTTGGCGTGGTACATGGCGATGTCGGCCGAACGCAGCAGCGCGGAGAGGGTGTCGCCATGATCGGGGTAGCAGGCGATGCCGATCGAAGCGCCGAGTTCAATATGCTGGCTGCCAAGATCGAACCGCTCGCTGAGTGCGAACTGAATGGCGCGGGCGATGCGGCTGGCGGCCTCCCGGCCATGGAGGTCAGGGAAGAACATGGTGAATTCATCGCCCGCGAGGCGGCCAAGCACGGCATCGCTCAGGCCAGCGCTGACCTGCGCCATGACGACTTCGCGCAGCCGGCCGGCGACGCGGGCGAGCAGTTGATCGCCCGCGGCATGGCCGAGCGTGTCGTTGACGCCTTTGAAGCCATCAAGGTCGATGAAGAAGAGTGCTGCGGCGTGATCGCCCTCCCGCTCGGCGAGCAGCCGTTCGACCTGACGGCAGAAACTGGTTCGGTTGGCGAGGCCAGTCACCTGATCGAAAAGGGCGAGCGCCTGCACATGGTCGAGATTGGTGCGTACCTGGCTGAACAGGCTGGTCATGGCCACGGACAGGTCGGGAAGCTCCGCCGCGATTTCAGGGGCGACGGGCGATTGCAAATCGCCGTGGGCGGCCGCGACCAGCCTTTCCGTCGCGGTATCGATGGCGTCGGCGGTGGTGGCGACGGTCTGGCGCGCGGACGCCCAGCTCATCGTGCCGCATAATATTGCGATGATCAGCGAGCGGCCGATGCCGACAATGTCGGTCGCCTGATCCTGTCCCAGAACGAGGGACAGGGTGAACACCAGCGCCCCCGCGGCGCAGGCGAAGGCGGTGGCGCGGCTTTTCAATGTCACGCCTTGCATGTGCCTCCCGCCCCAGAGCGCGGCTCGACGATGAGCCACGGATCAGCAGGGTATGAAGGACGCTGGTTAAGAAAAGGTCAGTGCCTGCGCCGGGCGATCCTATTTTTTGCGGCGCAATATGACGTAGAGCGCGCCTTCTCCGCCATGGCGCGGATGGGCGAGGCGGACGCTAGCGATGCGGTCGGCATAGGCACTGGTTTCGAGCCAATGGCCGATCTCTGCGCGGATCGCGCCACGGCGTGCGTCGCGGCCGAATCCGCTGGCTTTGGGCGGTTTGCCCGTCACGATCAGCAGGATTCGGAGATCGCGGGACAGGGCCGTGGCGAGGGCCTGGTTTAATCTGGCATGGGCGGCGGAAAGGCTGTGGCCGTGTAGGTCGATCGCCATGTCCGGGACCAACGTGCCGCTACGGATTCGGCGTTCCCAAGTGGAATCGAGCGTGGCGGCCGGAGCGCGGGAGGGGCTCGGGACAGTGGGACGCAACGGGGCGGGTGTTAACCCTGGGGGCGCAGACACTGCGAGCGCGGGCGGCGCGTCGATGGGGCGCGAACCGGGCCGCAGGGGCCAAACAGACCGGGTAAGCGCGCTCCAGAGCGCCTGTTCCTCAGACGAAAGATGCCGCCGGGCCATGGCCAGAGACGCTCACTGGCGCGAAAGGCGAGCCGCCGAACCTATCGGCAGCAGGATGAGCGCGCTTCCGCGTGCGGACATGCCGCCGGCGACCGACCGGGCGCGGTCTCCGGCGCCCCAGAAGCTGTCGAAGCGGTTGGCGCCCTTGATCGCGCCGCCGGTATCCTGCGCGATCCACAGGCCATTGGGTTCTGCGCGATCAAGCGAGAGCAGGACGGGAGCCCCGAGCGGCACATATTTGGGATCTGCGGCCACCGTCGCCTCCGCCGTCACGGGCACGCCCAGCGCACCGAGCGGCCCCGCGCCGGTCAGCTCCCGAAAAAAGACGAAGCTCTTATTCTCGTTCATGATCTGCGCGCCCTCCTCAGGGTTGGCGCGCAGCCAGGCCATGATGTCCTGCATCGAGCCCGCCTGGATCAGCCCGCGATCCTTCATCAGCTTGCCTATGCCGGTATAATCCCGGCCATTTTGCCCGTCATAGCCGATCCGCATGACGCCGCCATCGGGAAGCAGAAGGCGACCGCTGCCCTGTACTTGCAGGAAGAAGAATTCCACGGGGTCCGCAGCCCAGGCGATCTCCAGGCCCCGGCCCGCCAATGAGCCGGTGACGATCTGCGCCCGATCATCGAAGGGGACGAAGTTGCTTCCCTGCACCTTGCCGCGAATCGTCTTGCCTTTCAGGCTATCGCTGAACAGGCCGAGATTGACATCGATCAGGTCGGGCGGGCGGCGGTATATCGGGATCTGGTAACCGGGCTGGCGCGTACGCGATCCCGCTATTTCCGGTTCATAATAGCCGGTGACGAAGGCTGTTCCCGGCCCCACCTGCACGGCTTCGAAATTGCGCGAGAAGAATTCATTGGCGTTCGCGTCAGGCCAACTGGACGCGGCGGCGCAGGCGCTGTTCCAATCCGATCCTCGAGTGAGCCCGCTCTGGTCGGTGCGGCGCATCAGCGAGGGACAAGAGATGCGGAAAGCCTCTAATGCCTTTCGGGCGCGTTCTCCGGCGGGGATCAGGCTGGCAATTTCAGGACCCCGAGTGACCCCTGTGGCAAGCGCCGTTCCGGTATCGGTGACTGGAACCGGAGGCGGGGTCACCGGCAACGCCGGGCGCGGCGTGGCGGGACGCGGGCGGGCCGCCGTCTCACCACCGCGTGACGGACGCGCGGGAGCAGGCCCCGTTGCGCCAGGAGGAATCACACCGCCCGCGCACGCCGATAGCAGCAGCGCCGCGAGTAGCGGCGCGCCCGACTTACGCAGGCTCATGCAGCCTCGTCGGTTTCGCTGAGCTTCCAGTTGGGATCAGTGCTGCGCAGGTCACGCGTGAAGGTCCAGATGTCGTTTGTGCCGACCGCGTCGGTCAGCGACCCGGCAACGACATTGCCATCATGGTCGCGGGTGACGGCGGCGATGTCGGCTTCGAACCGCAGCGACACTTCGGCGATCCGGCCGTTGACGCTCGCATCGACGATCTGCGCCTTTTCGATGCGGACCAGGCGATTGTCGAGGACATGGCCAGCCGCTTCACGCTGCGCGATCGATTCTTCGAAGGACGCCAGTACATCGGCGTCGCAGAGCCATTCCAGTTCCGAACGGTCGCCGCGCCAGAAGGCTTCGAGCACCATTTTGTACGCAGCCTTCGCGCCTTCGACGAATTGCGGCACGTCGAAGTTGCGGTCAGCGGCGATCAGCGCGCGCACGCCCAATTCGCCACCCGAAGCGATCAGGCCATCGGCAAGGCGAACCGAATCACCGGGAAGGTCGGTCATCGGACGCGGCTGAAGCACAGTCACTTTAGCCCGCTCCTCGGCCGGACGCAGCGCAGGCTCCTGCTCATGCCCCGTCCGCTTACCGAGGACGGAATAGAGCCGCAGCGCCAGAAAACCGGCGATGAGGGCGAGGATGACAATTACATACACGGGGCCAGGCACCCTTTGGTCTAGATCTAGAATGACAACGCAACCAACATAGGCATGTTTCCCCCAAATTCAAATGGCCGCTTTGGCAGCCGCCATTGCCCTGCCCCGCCGCCCCTGCTAAGCGCACGGGCCATTGTCCCGGGCGCGTCGCCTGCGGATCAACAGGGAAAATCAGGGAACACAAATGGCCGACGAAGCCGATAGCATCCAGACCGCCAACGTGGGCAACGGCGCGGACACGAGTCCGCAAATCGCGCTGATCAGCCAATATGTGAAAGACCTGTCGTTCGAAAACCCGAACGCTCCGACCGTCTATCAGTGGCCGGACCAGCCGCAGATCGACGTCCAGTTCAACATCGGCGCCGACAAGGTCGGCGAAGAAGTGGTCGAGGTTTCGCTGAAGATCGAAGTGAAGGCGACCGCACCGCAAGGCACCGCCTTTGCCGTCGAACTGCTCTATGCCGCGATCTTCGGCATGCGCAACGTGCCCGACGAACAGCTTCAGCCCTTCATGCTGGCCGAAGCGCCGCGCCTCATCTTCCCTTTCGCCCGCCGCGTGCTGGCGGACGCGATCCGCGACGGCGGCTTCCCGCCGCTGCTGCTGGACCCGATCGATTTTGGCGCTCTTTACGAACAGCAGGCGCAGGCCATTGCACAGACGGCGGGTGAGCCGGCCGGCCACGCCTGAGCGCGCGCATCACCGTTCGTGCTGAGTAGGGACTGAGTGTGTTGAAGCCCCGTATCGAAGCATATTTATACCTGTCCTTCGATACGCCACTTCGACGTTGCTCAGTGGTTACTCAGGACGAGCGGGGTATGGCATAGTGAAACTCGTCAAAGCGCTTGGCTCGGTCGGCGGGCTGACGCTTGCCAGCCGCGTGCTGGCGCTGGTGCGGGATTCGCTGGCCGCTCGCTATGTCGGCGCGGGTTTCGCGTCGGACGCCTTCAATGGCGTGGCCTTCCGTCTGCCCAACATGTTCCGCGCTCTCTTTGCAGAGGGCGCCTTTTCCGCCGCCTTCATCCCGATGTTCAATCGCAAGGCCGCCGGACCGGGAGGTGTTGCGGAAGGCTATCATTTCGCCGAGCGCGCGCTGGCCGTGCTGCTGCCAGTCCTGATCCTTTTCACCGTCGTGCTGGTCGCCGCGGCCTGGCCCATCACCTGGCTGTTGTCGGGCGGATTTTCGCGGCAGAACCCGACACCTGAACAATTCGCGTTCGCGGTGCTGCTGTCTCGCATCACACTGCCCTATCTGGCGTTGATCAGCCTTGCCTCGCTGCTGGGCGGCATATTGAACTCACTCGACAAATTCTGGGTCAATGCGGCCGCGCCGATCCTGCTCAACCTGGCGATGATTGCCGGGCTGTGGCTGTTCCATGGCGCGGATGAATATGAAACCGCGCGGGTCCAGGCTATTTCGGTGACCGTCGGCGGCGCGCTGCAATTGCTCTGGCTGATATGGGCCTGCCGCCGCGCGGGCGTGTCGATGAAATTGAAGCGGCCACGCCTGGACGCCGACGTACGCGAGCTGTTGCGCCTGATCGTGCCCGCAGCAGCGGGCGCTGGCGCGTCGCAGATCAACTTGCTGATCTCGACCGCCCTGTCGGGGTGGCTGCTGGCGTCGGGATCGATCACCTATATTTATTATGCCGACCGGTTGAACCAGCTGCCGCTGGGGCTGATTGGCATTGGCCTGGGCACCATATTGTTGCCGACGATCTCGCGCCTGCTATCGACCGGGCAGGACGCCGTGGCGATGGAAACGCAAAATCGGGGGATCGAGCTGGCGCTGTTCCTCACCTTACCCGCAACCATCGCCTTCATCACCGTGGCTGAGCCGATCGTGCGGGGCCTGTTCCAATATGGGCGTTTCACGGTCGAGGATGCGCGCCGGTGCGGCTGGGCGCTGTCGGCCTTTTCAATCGGCCTGCCATCCTATGTCCTCGTGAAGGTGCTGACGCCCGGCTATTATGCGCGCGGCGACACGAAAACGCCCGTTCGTTATGCGATGCTTTCGATCCTTATCAACATCATCGGCAATATCGCACTGATCCCGCTGATGGCCCGCGTGGGACTGGGGCATGTCGCGCCGCCGCTGGCCACCGCGCTGTCCTCCACCGTCAACGTCGCGATGCTTTATGCAACACTGGTGAAGCGCGGCCATTTCACGGCCGATGCTCAGCTACGCCGGCGGCTACCCCGCCTCGCGCTGGCGGCGCTGGTGATGGGCGGCGCGCTGCTGGCGGGGGAAAGCTTGTTAGAGCCGTGGCTCGGCGGCGCGATGGTCCAGCGTTACATAGCTCTCGCCATGCTTGTCGGCGCGGGGATCGCCCTTTACGGGGTGGCCTGTTTCCTTACGGGCGCTTATCGGGTGTCCGACCTCAAGGCGCTGATGCGCCGTCGGGGATCAACCGCAACATCGAAGAACGGATAGAAGAATGCGCGTCCTTTCCGGCATCCAGCCGACCGGCAATCTACACCTGGGCAATTATCTGGGCGCGATCCGCAACTGGGTGCGGATGCAGGATGAGATGGACGCGAGCAGCCAGTGCTTCTTCTTCCTGGCGGACATGCATTCGATCACCGCGCATGAAGGGCGCGAGCAGCGCATCCGCAATGTGCGCGACATGGCGGCGGCTCTGGTCGCGGCCGGGATCGATCCGGATCGGTCGGTGCTGTTCAACCAGGCCCGTGTTCCGGCCCATGCAGAGCTGTGCTGGTTGCTGAACGGCACCGCGCGGATCGGCTGGCTCAACCGCATGACCCAATTCAAGGACAAGGCGGGCAAGAACCGCGAGGGCGCATCGATCGGACTGTTCGTCTATCCCGTCCTGCAGGCAGCCGACATCCTCGTCTATAACGCCACCCATGTGCCCGTGGGCGAGGACCAGAAGCAGCATCTGGAACTGGCGCGCGACATCGCCACCAAGTTCAACACCGACTTTGGGGTGGAGTTGTTCACCCTGCCCGATCCGATCATCCCCAAGGAGTCGGCGCGCATCATGTCCTTTCGCGATGGCACGGCGAAAATGTCCAAGTCCGATCCCAGCGACATGAGCCGCATCAACCTGACCGACGATGACGACGCGATCATGCAGAAGGTGAGGAAGGCGAAGACCGATCCCGAACCGCTGCCTGAGCGCGCAGAGGGCCTTGTGGGGCGGTCGGAGGCGAACAACCTTGTCGGCATCTATGCGACGCTGGCCGGGATGAGCGCCGACGCAGTGTGCGCAGAATTTGCTGGCAAGGGCTTTGGCGCGTTCAAGCCTGCGCTGGGCGAGTTGCTGGTGGAGACGCTTCGGCCGATCCGCACCCGCTTCCTGGAACTGCGCACCGACGATGCCGCGTTGGATGCGATCCTGAAAAAGGGAGCCGCCAAAGCGTCGGCTGCGGCCGAACCGACGCTGCGCGCCGCCTATGACGCAATGGGCCTGATGCGCTGAAGCATGACTGCCGGTAGTGACGGGAAGATGATGGCCGCGCCGTCTTGAAGGATGGCCGGACATGATTTGCGCCCGCGCGCCCTGTGCGAGCGTTCAAATGATGTTCAGTTGCGTTCTGCTACGCCAGAGCGCAAGGTTGTAACAGGCTTACCGCCTACAGGACGCAGAACAATGACTCTTTTCAAGAAGATCGGACTGGCTGCGGCGCCCGCTCTGGCGCTGGTGGCCCTGTCTGGCTGCGCGACGTCGTTCAAGGCGGACGTGGCCCGCTTCCAGCAGCTACCCGCCCCCGCCGGGCAGAGCTTCATCATCGTAGCCGACGATCCGCGCCTGGCAGGCGGTCTTGAATTTTCGCAATATGCGGGCCTCGTCGGCCAACGCTTGTCGCAGACGGGCTATGTGCCTGCGAGCGATCCGGCGCGAGCCGACCTGATCGTCCGCGTCGCCTATCATGTCGATAATGGACGGGAGAAGGTGCGATCGACCGGCTTCGGTCCGCCCGATCCATTCTTCTACGGCGGTTGGGGCTGGCGCGGGCGTTGGGGCCGTCCATGGGGGTATGGCTTTTATGATCCCTGGCTGTTCGGCCCAGGATATAGCGATGTCAGCAGCTATACCGTCTATACCAGCGATCTTAGCATGAAGATCGACCGGGCGGCGGATAACCGGCGGCTGTTTGAAGGCAAGGCGAGCGCGCAGTCGCTGTCAAACAGGCTGACTTATCTGGTGCCCAATTTGATCGACGCCATGTTCACGGGCTTTCCGGGGCAGAATGGCGAGAATGTGAAAATCACCCTGCCGCCTGAGCGAAAAGGCTGAATGGATCGAAACGGGGCGGCTCCCAGCCATGCCCGATTGGCCCGGCGGTCTGTGATCGCCGGGCTTTTCTTTTGCGGAGTCAGGGAAGCCGGCGAGCAGTCAGTATCGTGACGGGTTGGTCGAGCATCTGGCCCTTCATTACGCCCTCGCCCGCCGTGGCCGATTTGGGCGCGACGAGGATCGCGCGGACGGCGTCCATCCCGTCCACCACATGGGCGAAGACGGCAAAGCCCTGATTATCGCCAGCGGCTTCGGGATGGGCGTCCATGCCGGGCATCTTGCCCAGCACGATGAAGAAGTCGCCTGTCGCGCTCCCCGGCGCGTAGCGGGCCATGGAGAGTGCGCCGTCATCATGGGTGAGGCCGGTTTGCGTGGTCGGCTCATGCGCGATGGGCGGCAGGACGCGCGCCGGAGCATTTTGCGTGCCGCCTTGGACGAAACCATAATCGGGCGAGCCGACGCCGCGATAGAAGCTGGTGCCGTCAAACCTCTTCTGATGGACATAGCGCAGGAAATTGCGTGCGGTGATGGGCGCCTTGTCCGCATGGACCGCGATGACGATGCGCCCCGCGCCGGTATCGAGCGCGACGCGTACGTCGGCTGGTGGAGGCGCCGGCGCGGGCTGCGCGGCAGCGGGTGAGAGGGACAGGAGAGCGGCGAGCAGCAGGGCGGCGGAGCGGATCATGGCTCTCACCCTAACCCCGTCGCCACCCTCTTGTCAGCGTCAGTTTTCCAACTGACGCAGCAGCGCGCGAATGTCCGCGTCGATATCCGCGTTGGTCTGGCGCAATTCCTCTATCGTGCGAACGGCGTGAATGACCGTGCTGTGATCACGGCCGCCGAAGATGCGGCCGATTTCGGGAAGCGAACGCGGCGTCATCTTCTTGGCGAGATACATGGCGACCTGACGCGGACGAGCGACGGCGCGGGCGCGGCGCTTCGAGCGCATCTCGGACGCGTCGATCTTATAATGTGCGGCGCAGACCTTCTGAATTTCGTCCACGGTGATGCGGCGGGCGTTGGCGCGGACGGCGTCGGCCAGCATGCTCTGTGCAAATTCGAGATCGACCGAGCGGCCGGTCAATTGGCCATAGGCGATCAGCTTGTTGAATGCGCCCTCCAACTCGCGGATGTTCGAGCGGATCGAACGGGCGAGGAAATCCACAACCGCGTCAGGCACGGGCGGATCGCCCGCGATGGCCCGCTTGGCCTCCAGGATGGCGAGGCGTAGGTCGAGGTCGGCCGGGCGAATGTCCGCCACCAGCCCCCCCGCAAGGCGCGAGAGGATGCGGGCGTCGATCGAATCAAGCATCTGCGGCGCACGGTCGGCCGTGACGACGATGCGAGCGCCCGAATCGATGAGGTCGTTGATCGTGTGGAGAAATTCTTCCTGCGTCGATCCCTTGCCAGCGATGAACTGGATATCATCGATCAGCAGCAGCCGCGCAGCACGCAGGCGCGCCTTGAACAGCATGGTTTCATTCGCGCGCATGGCGTTCACAAATTCCATCATGAACCGCTCGGCCGACATGTAGAGTACCGGCGCGCTCGGCGAATGGATGGAGAAATGCTGGGCGATGGCGTGCAGCAGGTGCGTCTTGCCCTGCCCGGTGCTGCCATGGATGAAGAGCGGGCTGAAACGCGGCTGAGCTTCGCCAGCGACGGCCTGCGCCGCCGAAAAGGCGAGATGGTTGGAATCGCCCGTAACGAAATCGGCGAAGCTGTGGCGCGGCTGGAAATTGCAGGCGGCGACGGCTTCCGCCGGGACGGAGCCGAGCGCCGGGGTAGCGTCCTGCGCCGGAGCGGCTTCGAGCAGGCGCGGACCGACTGCATTGGGCGCACGGCGCAGCCGCACCTCCCGCACGCCGACACCTGCACAACGCCAAGCCATGCGCAGGCGGTCGCCGAAATGGCCGGACACGAAATTGGCGGTGAAGTCGGACGCGAACAGCAGATCCAGCGTCTGGGATTCCGGGCAATAGTCGCCCAGTTGGCCAGCCTTTAGCCACTGGTCGAACATGCGCGGACCGATATCCCGGCGGAGCCCCGTACGGATGGCGTCCCAGGCGGATTCGAGGCGCGCATGATCATGCGAAGCCTGAGCGCTCGAATTTCCTGACACTGCCGCTAAACCCTTCATAAACAGTCGACCCCCATCAACTGTGCCCCTGACGGACAGGAGCTATCAGACACATGAAACCGTTTTGAAAAGCGTGTGCTTTCCAACGCAACTGTGCCGAACAACCCAATGACGATCGCCGAGATTCGATTCGAGTGGCGATCAGAGAGTTGAAAATAGACAGGCAATCTCCGCCGGATCAAGGGCGGGCCGGGTCAAAAATGTGAAATAAAGGCGTTGACTCGGAAAACCGGGAAAAACGGATGGATTGGTATTTTTATCAATAATTTCAATTATTTAGCAAATATACGGTCCCGACGGCTTTTCCCCGAATCATGAGAGAATCGCGGAAATCCGCGAGTCTCCGTTACGGCCGCGTGACGGAATCATGAAAAAACCCGCCCCGCAGTGCGGGACGGGCTTTCAACCTGTTCGACGATCGAGTGGTGCGGCTCAGGCGAGCGCGCTGACGCGCTTCGTCAGGCGGCCGAACTTGCGGGCCGCAGTATTCTTGTGCACGACGCCGCGGGCCACGCCGCGCGCCAGTTCCGGCTGGACCGTCTGCAGCGCCGCAGCCGCAGCCGCCTTGTCGCCAGCGGCGAGAGCAGCTTCGACCTTCTTCACCAGGGTGCGGATCCGGCTGATGCGGGCGCCGTTGATTTCGGCACGGCGTTCGTTGCGGCGGATGCGCTTCTTGGCTTGCGGCGTATTGGCCATTTAAAGTCCTCGGTCTCGTCAAATCTCGTGAAAAGAGCCGGTAGGAATCGCCCACCAGCCCCTGTGAAGGTGCGCCCCTTACAGGGGATAAGCCGCATCGTCAACGGTTGGGGACGCGCTATTTCTGGCATTTTGGGCAGTAAAAGGTGGACCGCCCCCCATCCACGCGACGCCGGATCAGCCCGCCACAGGTGCAGCTTTCACCCTCCCGGCCATAGACGCGCCACTGTTTGGAGAAATAACCTAGCTCCCCGTCCGGCCGGGCATAATCACGCAGAGTTGAGCCCCCCGCAGCAATGGCGGCCGTTAACACGTCGCGAATCGCATCGGCCAGCAGTGCGAGGCGGGCGCGGCTGATCCGCCCTGCTTCGCGCATCGGGGAAATCCCGGCCATGTTGAGCGCCTCGCAGACGTAGATATTGCCCAACCCCGCGACTATGCGCTGGTCGAGCAGCGCGGCCTTGATGGACGTCGCCTTCCCCTTCAGCGCTTGCGCGAGATAGGCGGCGGAGAAACCGGGTCCCAAAGGTTCCGGCCCCATGCGCGTGAACGGTGCATAGGTTTGCCAGGCATCGCTGCGCACCAGATCAAGCGAACCGAAGCGCCGGGGATCATTCAAGGAGAGCAGCCGACCCGCCCCTGTCTCCAGCAGCAGATGGTCATGCGCGCCGATCTCCGCCGGATCGATCCGCCAGCGCCCCGACATGCCCAGGTGAAAGATGAGCGTATCGCCGCGATCCGTTTCGATAAGTCCATATTTGGCACGGCGGGAGAGCGAGGTGACGGTCGCGCCGGTCAACCGCTGCCGCAGGTCCACCGGGATCGGGAAACGCAGGTCGGAGCGGCGCGGCTCGACGCGGGTAAGGACGGCGCCCTCCAAAACCGAGCGCAGGCCTGCGACGGTGGTTTCGACTTCCGGCAGTTCGGGCATTCAGATCATCCTTGGAGAAATACATATGATCGGCCGTTTCTCGACTGCGCTCAAAATGAGCGGCTGGGAGAAGTGCCTGAACATTTTCGCTGATCTGGGGTGTTTCCTCGGGACATGCAAATGCTCTAGGAGGCTCGGCCATGAACGACACTGCTTCTTTCGGCTATCGCGATGTGGATGCTTCTGAAAAGCAGGGGATGGTGCGGGCCGTCTTTTCCAATGTCGCGTCCAAATATGACCTGATGAACGACGCCATGTCCGTGGGCGCACACCGGCTTTGGAAGGACCAGTTCATCGGGCGTGTGAAGCCGCGCAAGGATGAAGCGATCCTGGACATGGCGGGCGGCACGGGCGATATCGCCTTCCGCTTGGCTAAGCATGGTGCGCGGGTCACGGTGTCGGACATCAACCCGGAAATGCTGGCCGTCGGTGTCGAGCGGGCCAAGAAGAAGGGCCTCGAAGGGCTGATCTGGTCGGAACAGAATGCGGAAGAGCTGACGTTCAAAGACCGCAGCTTCGATGCCTATACGATCGCCTTCGGCATCCGCAATGTGACGCATATCGACAAGGCGCTGCGTGAGGCCCACCGGGTGCTGAAGTTCGGCGGGCGCTTTTTCTGCCTGGAATTTTCGACCACCACCTGGCCGGGCTTTTCCGATGTATATGATGTCTATTCGCATCGGCTGGTGCCCAAGCTCGGCAAGCTGTTGGCGGATGACGAGGACAGCTATCGTTACCTCATCGAATCGATCCGCCGCTTTCCGCCGATGCCCGAGTTTGAGCGGATGATCCGGGAGGCCGGGTTCGTCCACACGAAGATCGAGCCGATCCTGGGCGGATTGGTGGCGATCCATTCGGGGTGGAAGATTTGATGGCGGCGCAGGCCAGTACGAAGCCCAGTCCTTTCAAGGCAACGGGTCACCTCCCCAATCCCTCCCTTGAAGGGGAGGGGCTAAACTAGGATGCCTTCTCATCTGACGCATATCTGGCGGCTACTGAAATGGGGCCGGACCTTGGCGCGGCATGGGGCGTTGCGGGGGATAGAGCGCGATCCGCTGACGCCGACGCCGGTGCGGCGGCTGGTGCGGCTGGCGCGGGTGGGCGCGCGGGTGCCCAAGCAGCCGCGCTATGCCGATGCGTTTCAGGCGATCGGCCCGGCGGCGATAAAGCTGGGGCAGACGCTGGCCACCCGGCCCGATCTGGTTGGCGAGCAGGCGGCGGACGACCTGCTGCGTCTGCAGGATGCGCTGCCGCCAGTGCCGTTCGCCACAGTGCGAGCACAGATCGAGCAGAGTTTCGGGCGGCCGTTGGAAAGCATGTACCGCGATTTCGATGAAGTGCCGGTCGGCGCGGCTTCGATCGCGCAGGTGCATCGCGCCATCACCCAGGACGGCCGCGACGTGGCGGTGAAGGTGATCCGGCCGGGCGTTACCGATCAGTTTAATCGCGATATCCAGACCTATGAGTGGGCGGCAGCCCATATGGAGATGCTGGGCGGCGAGGCGTCGCGGCTGCGGCCCCGGCTGGTTATCGCCAACATGAAGCGCTGGACCGCTCGCGAGCTGGACTTGCGGCGTGAAGCCGCCTCCGCATCGGAACTGAGCGAAGCGATGGAGGCGATGCCGGGTTATCGCGTCCCCGCCATCGATTGGGATCGCACGACCGGCAAGGTCATGACGATGGAATGGATCGACGGGATCAAGATCTCCGACCGGGAGGCGCTGATCGCGGCGGGCCACGACGTCAAGGACCTGGCCGCCCGGCTGGTCAACGCCTTCCTGCGGCAGGCGATTGCCGAGGGCTTCTTCCATGCCGACATGCATCAGGGCAATCTGTTCGTCACCGCCAATGGCGACATCGTCGCAATCGATTTCGGCATCATGGGCCGGATCGACCGGCGCGCGCGGATGTGGCTGGCGGAGATTCTCTACGGTCTGATCACCGGCAATTACAAGCGCGTGGCCGAGATCCATTTCGAGGCGCAATATGTGCCGGGCCATCATAATGTCGAGGAGTTCGCGACGGCGCTGCGCGCGGTTGGCGAGCCGATGCGCGGAAAGCCGGTACGCGAACTGTCGGTGGGCGGGATGCTGGACGGGCTATTCGCCATCACGCGCGACTTCGACATGCAGACCCAGCCGCACCTGTTGCTGCTGCAGAAGACGATGGTGATGGTGGAGGGCGTCGCGACGGCGCTCGACCCCGACATCAACCTGTGGGAGACAAGCGGCCCCTATGTGCGGGAATGGCTGCGCGCGGAACTGGGCCCGGAGGCCAAGGCGGCCGATGCGTTGATCGAGAATTGGCGGACGCTGCAAAGGCTCCCGGGTCTGGTGCGCCGGATGGAGGAAGCCTTCCCCGAGAAGGGTGGCGCGCCGCCGCCGCCGCCGCTGAGCGAAGTCAGGCTGATCCGCATCGGCGGCGGGTGGCGCTATGCCGCTGTCGCGGGTGTTGCTGCGGTGGCTGGAGCGGTCGTTACGGCGCTGCTACATCTGCAGCTATGACTCAGTCTCGCATCCTCCTCATCGTCTCCGGCGGCATCGCGGCCTATAAGTCGCTGGAACTAGTGCGACTGCTGAAAAAGCGCGGCATCGCGGTGCGCGCGGTGCTGACCGAGAGTGCGGGCAAGTTCGTGACGCCGCTCGCTTTTGGCGTGCTGACCGAAGACCATGTCTATGGCGACATGTTCGACCTTAAGGAAGAGCGCGAGATCGGGCATATCCAGCTGAGCCGCCAGGCGGACTTGGTGGTAGTAGCGCCCGCGACGGCGAACATCCTGGCGAAGATGGCGAACGGCATTGCCGATGATCTGGCGACCACGCTGCTGCTGGCGACCGACAAGCCGGTGCTGGCGGTGCCCGCGATGAATGTGCGCATGTGGCATCATCCGGCGACACAGCGGAACCTGAAGCAGCTGCGGGCCGATGGGGTGCAGGTGATGGAGCCGGACGACGGCGAGATGGCTTGCGGCGAATATGGCAAAGGCCGACTGCCTGAGCCGGAAGCGATTGCGGCCGAGGTAGAGCGGCTGCTTGCACGGCCGGGCTCGAACGATCCCCTGGCGGGGCAGCCTGATTTCGAGACAGTGGAACGGCCCCTGAAAGGACGTCACATCCTCGTGACCGCTGGGCCGACGCATGAGCCGATTGATCCGGTGCGCTATATCGCCAACCGATCGTCGGGGAAGCAGGGCTTCGCCATCGCAGCTGCCGCTGTAAAGGCAGGGGCGCGTGTTACGCTGGTGGCGGGGCCGGTGCATTTGCCGACACCTGCCGGGGCGGACCGGATCGATGTGGAAAGCGCGCGGGAGATGCTGACCGCCGTTGAAAAGGCGCTGCCCGCCGATGCGGCGATCATGGTCGCGGCGGTTGCCGACTGGCGCACAGCGGACGCGTCGGGCCAGAAGCTCAAGAAGGATGGCTCTGGCAAGCCCGCGCCGCTGACACTAATCGAAAATCCAGACATTCTCGCTACGCTGGGCAAGCATGGACAGCGCCCTTCCCTGCTGATCGGTTTCGCTGCCGAGACGGAGAAGGTCGCCGAACATGCGCAGGCGAAGCTGGCGCGCAAGGGGGCCGACTGGATCGTCGCCAATGACGTTTCGGGAGACGTGATGGGCGGCGACAGCAACAGCGTGCATATCGTCACCGCGCAGGGCGTCGAAAGCTGGGAGCATCTGCCCAAGGACGACGTCGCCACCCGTATCATCGAAAAGGTCGCCAATGCCCTTCCACCTCTCACCCATTGAAATTCGCCTGAAGCGCCTGCCTCATGGCGCGGGGCTGCCTGTTCCCATCTATGCGACGGCCCATGCGGCGGGGATGGACGTGGTGTCGGCGGAAGATGTGATCATCGTGCCGGGCGGACGGCATGCCGTGGCGACTGGCTTCGCCATGGCGATTCCCGAAGGTTATGAGGTGCAGGTCCGGCCGCGCTCCGGCTTGGCGCTGAAGCATGGCATCAGTCTTCCCAACACGCCCGGCACGATCGATGCCGATTATCGGGGGGAGTTGAAGGTCATCCTGATCAATCTGGGATCGGAGCCCTTCGTCATCGCGCGCGGCGACCGGATCGCCCAGCTGGTGGCGGCGCCGGTGCAGATGGCCCGCTTTGCCGAGGTTGAGGAACTGGACGAGACGGTGCGGGGTTCCGGTGGTTTCGGATCGACCGGAGTGACGTCATCATGACCCCTGCCCCGCTGACGCTCTCCGACGAGCAACTGGAACGCTATGCGCGCCATATCGTCCTCAAGGAGATCGGCGGCGCAGGGCAGGCGCGGCTGTTGTCGGCGGATGTCGCGGTGATCGGCGCGGGCGGGATCGGCAGCCCGGCGATTCTCTATTTGGCGGCGGCGGGCGTGGGCACGATCCGCGTCATCGATGATGATCATGTCGCGCTGTCCAACCTGCAACGGCAGGTGCTGTTCGGCACGGACGACATCGGCGCGGCGAAAGCGGAAAGCGCCATGGCGGCGGTCGCACGGCTTAATCCCGATGTGAAGCTCATCCCGATCAACGCGCGAATCGATGCGGACAATGCCGCGCTGATGCTGCGTGACGCCGATGTGGTGCTGGACGGATGCGACAGTTTCGCGACGCGGCTGGCTGTGGCGGATTGCGCGCAAAGGCTGCGTATCCCGCTGGTGTCGGCGGCCGTGGGATCGTTCGAGGGCCAACTCGCCACCTACCGGGGGTGGGAGAGCGGCCAACCCTGTTATCGTTGCCTGGTGGGCGACCCGCAGGATGCACCGGAGCGCAACTGCGCAGAGACGGGCGTGATCGGCGCGCTGACTGGCGTCATGGGGAGTTTGGCCGCGCTGGAGGTGATCCGCGCGCTGGTGCCTTTTGGCGCGGATATGGCGGGCAAGTTGCTGCTGGCAGACCTGCTGGCAATGCGCTTCCGGACCGTTTCAGTCGCCAAGGACCCACGCTGCAGCGCGTGCGCCGCAGAGCTATGCGCGAACTGAGAATTATCGTTGCGACCGCCGATGCCGAGCGGCTGCGTGGCGCGCTCGTGCTGGCAAGCGCGCAGGCGGCGTTGGGCGGGCGGGCCAGCATCTTCCTGCAACTTGACGCGGTAGCCCTGCTCGCACCCACTTTTGAAGCGCCTAGGGATGCGGCGCATGGCGAGGCCGGGTTGCCGACGCTAAGGCAATTGATTGCAGAGGCGTCGGGATTGGGCGTCGCACTTCTCGCCTGTCAGAGCGGGATGGCGCTGCACGGCATTGGCGCGCAGGACTTGCCGGACGATATCGCAGTGAGCGGACCCATTGCCTTCCTGCAGGAAACGGGCAAGGAGGCCCGCCTGATCTTCGCCTGATCAGAAGGGCTTGCCCCAGAATTTCGCGACTTTCGGGTCTTTGGCACAGGAACTGCGGAGCGCCTGCCATTGCGCCGGGTCGAGCGCGGAACGATAGCGCGTGCCTGGCTGCACCGCTGCGGCGAAGCGGCGGCGGCGGTCGGCGGAAAGCGGGTGGGAGGAGAACCAAGTCATCGCCCTTGCGCCTGTCCCTGCCTCCTTACCGCCGATCCGCTCGAAGAAAGCGGCCGTGCCCGCGGGGGAGATGTTCGCGCTGCGCATTTGCTGAATGGCGACCTCGTCAGCTGCAGTTTCGGCCTCGCGGCCGTAGCTCATGGCCAGTACGCCGTTGAGATAGCCGCCCGCATTGCCGCCTGCTCCGCCCAGGACGACACTGAGGCCGAGTTGGCGGATGAGGCCCGTCATCGTGTCACGGTGGCGGACATGGCCGAGTTCATGGCCCAGAACGCCAGCGACCTCGTCAGGCGACCCGGCCTGCTGGATGAGCCCGTCGAACAGGATCACGCGGCCGCCCGGCAAAGTGACGGCATTCACCATCGGGATGTTGGCGAGCGCGATCTCGCGCGCTTCATGCTGCGGATCGACCTGCGCGACCAATGTGCGAAGCGCGGCGTCCCCGGCAGGCGTGTGGCAGAAGCGGCCGCCGAAGTCGCCCACCATCGCATCGCCCATGCGGTTTTCCCAGCTGCGCGGGATAAACGGTGCAACGATTCCTGGCGCTTCGGCTGCGCCCCAGACCACCAGCACCGCCGCTATGGTGAACAATGCCGCCGCTGGCCAGAATCCGAGACGGTCGATCCATCCACCATAGCGTGCCCCCTTGGGCAGATGGGCGGCAATGCCGTCAGGGGCTTCCCCGGCAAAGCCCATACGCCAGCCGGGAATGGCGCTGTGTCCATAGGCGGAGCGCCCGCTTTCGACGCCGATGACAGTGAGATCGGACCAAGCCGCAGGCGCGCCAGCCCACCCACTTTCCGGCTCTTCAAGCACGAAGCCGTCCGCAGCCTGGCGAAGCAGCACGCTTCGCCGGACCGCGGTGACACCGTCATAATGCCAGAGCCGGAAATCCGACATCGGCGTCAGAAGGCGCCCACGTCGAGCGCGTCGAGAAGGCCCTCACCATGGCGGCTTGTCTTCGTCTGCGACTGGGTGAGTTCGTCCGTATAGATCTCGCCGGTCGCTCCCATATGGGCGACGAAGAATTTCCAGTGACGATATTGCAGGAAGATCGATCCGACGCCGAGCGTGCAAGTGACGAGGGCAATGTCGCCAAGGAACAGCAGCAGCCAATCCTTGGTGCGAGCGCAGAATTGGAAATTGAGGCCAGCAAGCGACAGTCCCTCGACCGCCTGGCGGAAGAATTTGGCGTAGAAGGCGAGCGCGATGAGGCCCATGCCCAGATATAAGGCAAACACCAAGCCGATGATCGCCAGGATGCCAGCGACTGCCGCGCCTCCAGCATTCTGCATGTCACCGAACGGGATGGCCATGGTAGCGATAATGCCGCCGACCACTACAAGGGCGATCGGAAACAGATAGAAGAGCAGGAACCGCTTGAAGGCCGGGCCGTGATCCCCCGCCGCCTCGAACAGGTGCGGGCCGAAGCTCATCTTGTTCCAGCGCTCGTTCCACAACGACATCATCGACCAGGGAATGAGCAGGCCGAGGGCAAGGCTGCCCACAGCGCTCTTCCACATATAGGAGACGCCGTAGCCAAAGCCCTGATCGTCGCTGCCGCCACGGATGCCGTGCCACCAGGTTCGGCTCAGCCGGTAACGCAGCGCGCGGAATCGGGCGACACCGACCATATAGAATATCCCGCCAAAAGCGGCCAGCGTCAGAATGGCCGCCACGCCGCCATGCCCCTGGAGGATCAACGCCTGCGCACTGAATTGAAGAATCAGGAAGGGCACGCCGACCATCGCGACCACCATCAGGAAGCCAAGGAACAATTCCTTGCCCGTCCCGGTCCATTCGAGCCGGTCGTCGATGAAGCGCGTGTTCGCCCAAAGATAGCACCGCGTCCGCGTCGTCGCCCAGAAGCGATAGATGCCCAGCGTGACGATCGTCAGCAGAAGATTAGTGAAAGCGATTGGCGCATATTCACGCCAGCTTCCTTCAAAGGCGAAGCTGTCGCCGTAAAAGCGTTCCTGATCCATGGATCCCCCCTGTAGTCCCCGACGGGAGAAGACTATGAGCCGGACGGCGGGTCAAGGGGGATCATGCTGACGGACCGCTTGCGTCAGAATTGAGCGTAACGCTCATTGCCGATGAAGCCGAGTTTCTTCACCCCGGCGCGACGGATGTCCGCGAGCACTTCATCCACCGCGACGTAGCGGGCGGCGGCGTCCGGTTCGAACTGCAACTCAGGCTCGACCGGCATCCGCAGGGACGCGGCGAGATATTGGCGGAGCGTGATCCGGTCAATCGCCGCCCCGTTCCAACGGATCAGGCCGTCGGCATCAATGCTGACCTTGTTCTTGATGAGGTTCATATCGACAGAGCGTTCTATCCGCCCTTGCGGAAGATCAACACCGACGCTGTGCGTCTGGATCGGGATGGTCAAGATGAACATGATCAGCAGCACCAGCATCACATCGACCAGCGGCGTCGTGTTCATCTCGCCCATCGGATGTTCCATTTGGGCCGTGTCGGATTGCGCCAAGCTTAAAGCCATGAACCCCTCCTATTGAATGTTATATCAACACATGAATTATGCTTGTACGGGCTGCGCTTGGCAAGAGTGCTTCTATTGACAGGCCGGGCCGCCCATTTATGGGGAAAGCGCGGCATTTTGCGCCGCTTCATCCACTCACAGAAAGACCCGACCCTTGTCCGCCATGCTCAAGATCACCCTGCCCGACGGTTCCGTGCGCGAAGTCGCGCCCGGCACTACCCCGGCGGACATTGCAGCGGCGATCGGGCCGGGTCTGGCCAAGGCAGCCATCGCCGCGCGCGTCGATGGAGAGTTGCGTGACATCATGCGGCCGCTGGAAAATGACGCCCAGCTGGCGCTGGTGACGTCGCGGGACGAGGCCGACGCGCTGGAGCTGGCGCGGCATGACTTCGCGCATATATTGGCAGAGGCGGTGCAGGCGCTGTTTCCGGGCACGCAGATCACCTTTGGCCCTTCGACGGACGATGGCTTCTACTATGATTTTGCACCCAAGGACCGGCCATTCACCGAGGAGGATCTGCCCGCGATCGAGGCGAAGATGCGCGAGATCATCGCCGCCGACAAGGCGCTGCGCCGCGAGGTGTGGAAGCGCGAGGACCTGATCGCCCGCTGGCGGGCCGACGGCGAGACGTTCAAGGCCGAATGGGCCGCAGAACTTCCCGAAGGCGAGGAGTTGACGGTTTACTGGTCGGGCGGGGACTGGCTCGACATGTGCCGGGGGCCGCATCTCGCCTCCACGGGGAAGCTTGATCCGGCGGCGTTCAAGCTGACGCGCGTGTCGGGCGCGTATTGGCGCGGCGATCAGAAGAATGCGATGTTGAGCCGCGTCTATGGCACTGGCTGGCTCAACAAGAAGCAGCTCGAGGCGCATCTCCACAAGCTGGAGGAAGCGGGCAAGCGCGACCATCGTAAGCTGGGCGCGGAAATGGACCTGTTCCACCTCCAGCAGGAAGCGCATGGGTCGGTCTTCTGGCACCCCAAGGGCTATCTGATCTGGCGCGAACTCGAAGCCTATATGCGCCGCGCCATCGACGATGCAGGCTATCGCGAGGTCAAAACGCCGCAGGTGATGGACGCGCGCCAATGGGAGCAGTCCGGCCATTGGGGCAAATATCGCGAGAATATGTTCGTGATCCCCGACGAGGTTCCCAATGTCGAGGATGAAGGGCCGCTGGTGTCGGACGATGCCGACTGGATGGCGCTGAAGCCCATGAACTGCCCGGCGCACATCCTGATCTTCAAGCAGGGGATCAAGAGCTATCGCGACCTGCCGCTGCGCTTCTATGAAAATGGTTGCTGTCATCGCAACGAACCGCATGGCGCGCTCCACGGACTGATGCGGGTGCGCCAGTTTACGCAGGACGATGCGCACATCTTCTGCCGTGAGGATCAGATCGTCGAGGAAGTGCGCGCCTTCTGTGCGCTGGCCGATCGGATCTACAAGGATTTCGGCTTTACCTATTCGATCAAGCTGGCGTTGCGCCCGGACAAGCGCTTCGGCAGCGACGAGATGTGGGACAAGGCCGAGGAAGAGTTGCGCAACGCCGTCGCGGCGGCGGGGCTCAACACGCCTGAATATGGCTGGGAGGAGTTGCCGGGCGAAGGCGCCTTCTATGCGCCCAAGCTCGAATGGCATCTGACCGACGCAATCGGGCGGACTTGGCAGGTCGGCACGATCCAGTCGGACCGAGTGCTGCCCGAGCGACTCGACGCATCCTATGTGGCCGAGGATGGCGAGCGGCACCGGCCGGTGATGCTCCACCGCGCGATTTTCGGCTCCTATGAGCGCTTCATCGGCATATTGATCGAACATTATGCGGGTAAATTTCCGCTCTGGCTGGCGCCAGTTCAGGCAGTCGTTGCGACGATCGTATCGGACGCCGATGGCTATGCCCAAACGGTCGTGGAGCAGCTCCGCGCGGCCGGCATTCGGGCCGAAACCGACCTGCGCAATGAGAAGATCAACTATAAGGTACGCGAGCATAGCCTGGCTAAAGTGCCCAATTTGCTGGTCGTGGGCCGCCGCGAAGCCGACGAAGGGACGGTGGCCCTGCGCGAACTTGGCAAAGAAGGGCAGAGCGTTCTTTCGGTCGAGGACGTCATTGCACGTCTTGCAAAAGAGGCGCTCGCCCCCGATATGCGCTGAGGCAGCGATGCCACATGGGGCCGGTGAATCCGCAGATGCGGGCTTGCCGCCCCTTTCGGCTTTGCGCTAAAGGGCCGCCAGAGCCATTTTTGTGATTACCATAGGAGAAGCCGCTATACGTCCCCCAATGATGCGCCGCCCGATGGCGCCGCCGCCTAAGTCCGGTCCCCGTTACAATGAGTTCATCACGGTGCCCAAGGTACGCGTGATCGACGACGAAGGCGAAAATCTGGGCGTGATGTTTACGCAGGAGGCCATGGAGCGCGCTTATGAGATCGGGCTGGACCTGGTCGAAGTGTCGCCGACCGCCGATCCGCCGGTTTGCAAGTTCCTGGACATCGGCAAGTTCAAGTACGAGGCCCAGAAAAAGGCGAATATCGCCCGCAAGACCCAGAAGACGCAGGAACTCAAAGAGATCAAGATGCGTCCCAACATCGACGATCATGACTATGATACGAAGATGAAGAAGGTCCATGACTTCATCGGCGACGGCGATAAGGTGAAGATCACCCTGCGCTTCCGTGGCCGCGAACTGTCGCACCAGCAGCTCGGCATGCAGTTGCTCCAGCGCGTGGCGGAAAATGTGGGTGAAATCGCCAAGGTCGAAGCCTATCCGCGCATGGAAGGCCGCCAGATGCTGATGGTGCTGGCGCCGAAATAAGCTTTGCGGCTTTAGAATGAAGTTGTCGGGCGGGGTCTGGATGCAGGCTCCGCCCGATGTGTTTTGCTGCGGCTTTACGAAGCTGCGGCTTCGGGACATTATAGCGGCGTTCGCGCGACTGGCGAGATGAGGTGGCGTACCATCGGGGAAAGCGAATCGGATACGCCGTTCGCCTAGGCACCCTCTTCGAACGCGGAGCAGTGCCATGGCCATGAATAATGGGGTATATGACCCGAGCGGCATCTTCATGTGGCGTCGGATTGACGAGCGGCTGACCACCTCTGGCCAGCCCAGCGAGGAGCAATTGGCTGCGCTGGCTGGTCTAAATGTCACGCATATCGTCAACCTGGGCCTGCACAGCCATGATAAGGCGTTACCCGACGAAGCGGCGAGCGTCCGCGCGCTGGGCATGATCTACATCCATATTCCCGTCCCATTCGACCAGCCGTCGGAGAGTGATTTCGAGCGGTTCCGGGAAGTGATGGCGGCGCTTGCTGACAAGACCATCCATGTCCACTGCATCGCCAATTTGCGAGTTTCGGCCTTCCTCTACCGTTATAGGCGAGACATACTCCATTGGGAGGAAGCGGAGGCGCGCGCGGAGATTGAGCGCATCTGGCGGCCAAGTGACGTTTGGGCCGAATTCATAGGGGACGTATCGGGCGCAACGTCACCGCATCGCTATGCGGGGCGAGATTATTGATCGAGCAGGACAGCGATCAGTTCGGCACGATCAGATATTTCTCACCCGTGCGCCGAGCGTTGTACGTCAGGACGGCGTCTCGCGCGAGTGCGTCTCGTAGCGAGATGCGGGCCTTGTAGTGACTGGCGAAAGTGGTGGTGAGGCTGTCGAGGACGCGTTGGCGCATGCGCTGCGCGGTGTCGGCCCCCGCACTTTGCAGGAAGGGGAAGAGCAGCCAACCGCCGACATTCCAGCTGAAGCCGAAGCTGCGCGTGAGGATCGTCGGGGAGGTGTCGAGCATGCCGTAAATATAGGCTTGCTTGGGACTATCCGATCCATAGCGGCTGTACGGGGCGTCCTTGGCTGCGGCCAACTCCATCGCGTGAAGGATCTGGCTGACAAGCGTGCCACCGCCGATTGCGTCGAAGGCGATGGTTGCTCCGGTCGCAGCGATGGCGCCCTGGAGTTGAGCGGCAAAATCATCCTTCGAGCTGTCGAGCACAATGTCTGCGCCCAAATCCCTGAGGATCGCCACCTGCGCTTCGTTGCGGACGATGTTCACCAGCGGGACGCCATCCTCCTGACAAATGCGGACCAGCATCTGGCCGAGATTGGAGGCGGCGGCGGTGTGGATTATTGCGCGATGCCCTTCCCGCCGCATGGTCTCGACAAAGCCGAGCGCGGTGAGCGGGTTGACGAAAGCTGCCGCGCCCTGCTCCGCCGTCACGTCATCCGGCAATGCGATGCAGGCGCCTGCCTGAACTAGACGATATTGCGCGAACATGCCGCCCGCGATGAGCGCCACGCGCTTGCCAAGCAATGCCTGAGCGTCTGGGGCGTCACCGGCGGCGATCACAGTGCCCGCGCCTTCATTGCCGACCTCCATCGCCTGGCCCACCCGGCCCGCCATGGCGCGAAGAGCGGCGTCGGACATCGGGGCGATGACCCGGTCTCCGCTATAATCCGCATTTTCGAGATCGGCGGCCGGGAAGAGCAGGCCGAGATCGGACGGGTTGATCGGGGCGGCTTCCACTCGGACCAGCACTTCATTGCCCTTGGGCGCAGGGAACGCTTCTTCGGCCAATTCGACGATCAAGCGGCCATCGGCGTGGAGGGTGGAAAGAAGCTTCAAACCGCGCGTGCCGCTCATATTCGTTTCCCTTATTAGGCGGAGGGGCGATCAGTGTAGAGTTTCGGGAACATCGCCTTGAACGCGGCCAACTTAGGCATGTCCCAGCGTTGAATATAGGGGTGGCGCGGGTTTCGGGTGAGGAAATTCTGGTGATAGGCATCGGCCGCCTGGAAGCCGGAGAAGCGTTCCACGCGGGTGACGATGGGATCGCGCCAAAGGCCCGCTTTGCCGAGCTGGCCGAGATAGGCACGCGCCGCCTTGTCCTGACTGGGTGAAAGTGGGAACAGCGCGCTGCGATATTGGGTGCCGCGATCGGGACCCTGATAGTTGAGAGTCGTGGGATCGGCGATCACTGAGAAGAAGACGCGCAGCAAGGTGCCATAGCTCACTTGCTTGGGATCATAGGTAACCCGCACCGCTTCGGCGAAACCGGTGTCGCCCCCGCTGACGCGCTCATAATCGACCTTGAAGCTGCTCGGCCCCCCGGCAAAGCCAGAGGTGACGAGGCGAACGCCCTTCACATGGGAGAAGACGCCTTCGACGCCCCAGAAGCAGCCACCGGCGAAAACCGCTGTCTCCAGTTTGCGGGTGGGGGCGGCATCGACAGCAGGCGGGGGTGCGAGGACGGGGCGTTCGGCGCGCAGGGGAGAGGCGACGGCGAGCGCCGCCAGAAATGCAAGAAGGAAACCGTCAGAGCGACGCATTGTCCGCAACTTGCGGAGCGGCGCTGGCCGAAGCGGCCATGGCGGGCGTCGTGAGGGCGGGAGGAACGCTCGGCTGGAGGGCGAAGACGCCAACTGTTCCCAGGACGAAACCGCCCAGGAAGCGCAGGAACAGGTCGGATTTCAGGAATGCCAACATGGCGCTGTTCCTTTTTATCTTGGCCCGGCAACGGGATTAGCAGCGGGTAGCTTAGCCAGTCGTTAACAGGCGAAATTAGGTTGTTAATTGAAATGGGATATAATCGGCTACGCCCTCTCTGCAAGACGGCGCGCGGGAAAATAACCGTTTCCGATTGTGGCGTAATGGGAAGAACAGAGGGTGCTGCCGCAGTTTTCCTTCCGCCGCCATTTGCGAAGCAAAGCGGCCCCCCCATCTGTCGATGGGGAGGGTTGGGAGCTTATTTTAGAGCGGCGCAGGCTTCTTGGATGCGCTTGCACGCCCTGGCCAGCACCTCTTCCGATGTTGCATAGCTGATGCGGAAGGCAGGCGAGAGGCCAAAGGCCGCGCCGTGGACGGCGGCGACACGGGCTTCGTCGAGGAAATAGCCGATCAGCTTCTCATCGCTGTCGATCAGCTGACCCTTAGGCGTGGTCTTGCCCATCACGCCGCTAGCGTCGGGATAGACGTAGAAGGCGCCTTCGGGCGTCGGGCAGTCGAGGCCCGGCGCGTCGTTGAGCATCGATACGACCATGTCGCGGCGGCGCTTGAAGGCCGCGTTGCGTTCCTCAAGGAAGTCCTGATCGCCGGTCAGCGCGGCGACGGCCGCGGCCTGGCTGATCGAGCAAGGGTTGGAAGTGGACTGCGACTGCAGCTTGCCCATCGCCTTGATGATCCATTCAGGGCCACCGGCAAAGCCGATGCGCCAGCCGGTCATGGAGAAAGCCTTAGAGCAGCCGTTGACCGTCAGCGTGCGCTCGTAGAGGTCCGGGCAGACCTGCGCGATGGTCGCGAAGGGCGTCGGCGCGTACCAGACATGCTCATACATGTCGTCCGTCATGATGAGCACCTGCGGGTGGCGGCGCAGCACTTCGCCCAGATCCTTGAGCTCGCTCGCCGAATAGGCCGCCCCCGAAGGGTTGGAGGGCGAGTTCAGGATCAGCCACTTGGTACGCGGCGTGATCGCGGCATCAAGCTGCTCGGCGGTGATCTTGTAACCCTGGCTCGCGGGACCTTCTACGAAGACGGGCGTGCCGCCCGCGAAGTTCACGATATCGGGATAGCTGACCCAATAAGGCGCGGGAATGATGACTTCATCGCCCACATCGACGGTCGCGACGAGCGCGTTGAACAGGGTGTGCTTGCCGCCAGAGTTCACGCTGATCTGGCTGCGCTTGTAGGTAAGGCCGTTGTCACGGCTGAACTTGAAAGCGACCGCGTCCTTGAGCTCGGCGGTGCCGTCCACATCGGTGTAGCGGGTCAAGTTCTTGCGGATCGCGGCGATGCCCGCTTCCTTGACGAAATCGGGCGTGTCGAAGTCGGGCTCGCCCGCCGAGAGACCAATAACATCGACGCCATCGGCTTTGAGGGCATTCACGCGCGCGCTCATCGCCAGGGTGGCGGAGGGCTGGATGCGGCCGAGGGCAGCGGAAGTCTGGCTCATCGTGACACTCTTTCTGAAGGATTGCCTAGAGTCCGCGTCAGGCGGACGGGGGCTCCTTAGTGCGCTATGGGTTTGGGGGCAACCGCCAGTTGGCGTGGGATGGCCCTTGCCTGCCATTCCAGCGAAAGCTGGGAGACGGGAGCTTAGGCAGCGTCAGGCTCACTTCACCAGCGAAGCGGCGACCATTCCCCGAGCGGCGTTGCCGATGAAGAAGCCATTTTCCAGATCATGGGGCTTCAATTCGCCCTCCACCGCCTCGCCCATGTCGAGGAGGCTGCGGCGAAGAACGCCGGGAAGGATACCGCGCGTCAAGGGCGGCGTCACCAGCTTGTCACCGCGCTCGACGAAAATCGAAGAGAAGCAGCCTTCGGTGAGAAAGCCATTGCGATCGGTCATCAGCACCTCATAGGTGCCGCCGCGCCGCAGGGCATCGCGGTAAACCGCGCGGTCAGTGGTCTTATGGACGAGCCGTGGGTCGTCGCCGGGAACCTCACGCGGCACGATCGAAACCTGCATGATCGCCTGGGGCCAGGTGCGATGTTCGCGCACCTCGATCGCGATCGAGCCACGGCGGGACACGAGCAGGCGCAGGCGGCTGCGTTCGCGCAGGCGGAAGGTCGCGGCCTGAAGTTCATTGCGCACGTCATGGCGGTCAAAGATGAAGTCCAGCGCAGTAGCGCTCGCCTTCAGCCGTTCAAGATGCAATTCCAGCAGCCTGATCCCGTCGATCGGATCGAAGGCCATGGTTTCGAGCAGGTCGAACCGTCCGTCAGCCAATGACATCGAAACTATTCAAGCCCCCTTAGCCCAACTGTTCCTGCGGCGGTGAGAAAGCGCCCTTTGGCCAGGCATTCCGCCCATTCGGATGCCGCATCCGAGTCCGCGATGATGCCCGAACCCAATCCGAGGCGCCCCTCACTGCTGCCTTCTTCAACCCAAATGGTTCGAATGGCAACATTGAAGGCGGCATCGCCATTGGGATCGATCCAGCCCATCGCGCCGGTATAGACGTCGCGCGGAAAAGCTTCGACCGCGTCGATGATCTCCATCGCCCGCACTTTGGGCGCGCCGGTGATCGAGCCGCAAGGAAAGAGGACGCGCAATATGTCGATCGGGCCAAGGCCGGGCAGCAGCCGCGCGCGGATGGTCGAAACCATCTGATGGACGGTAGGATAGGTTTCGACATGGAAGAGGTCGGGAACCGTCACCGTGCCTGCGCGCGCGACGCGGGAAAGGTCGTTGCGCAGCAGATCGACGATCATCAGATTTTCGGCGCGTTGTTTGGCGTCAGTCTCAAGCTGCTCCGCCAGCGCCGCATCGCGCGCCGGATCGACGGCGCGTCGCGCGGTGCCCTTCATTGGCCGGGCGGTGAGTTGGCCGCGCACATTGGTGAAGAACAGCTCCGGTGAAAAAGAGAGGATATTTTGCGCGCCGGTGCGGATGATGCCGCCATAGCCCGCGCGCTGCCGAGGGCGAATTGCGGCATAGAGCGCCATGACGTCGCCAGTGAAGCGTGTGGCGCAGGGGAAGGTCAGGTTCACCTGATAAATGTCGCCTGCGCGGATATATTCCTGCACCCTGTCGAAGGCGACCCGATAGGCCTGTTCGTCCACGAGCGGCCGGGGTGGCTCAATGCCTGCGGTGGCGGGATCGGGCAGGAGGTCCGGCATCAGATCAGGATCGATCAAGCGATGACCTTCAAACAGGCCGAACCAGAGCAGCGGCATGGCGGGCGGGCGACCCTTTTGCCCGGCGGCGAGCTGGAGCAGCCGGTCCTCCAGCACCAGTCCCGCTTCATAGCTTATATAACCAGCGGCGTGCAGGCCCCTCTCTCCGGCTTCGGCGAGACGGTCGAGCGCGGGCTGCACATCCTCAAGCCGGTGGGCGACGATAACGTCCACCGGGTCGCGATAGAGGCGCGCCGGGGCGGGATTACGCTCTCGCGCATCGTCGAATAGGACAAAGGCTTCGGAAGGACCCGGCAGTCGCATCGCGCCGTCTTAACAGCCTTTTGGAGAGGCGAAAGGGTCATGGGCGCTTTATCCATGGCTTGATCCATGGGTTGCGCACCCTCTCGCTTGACCATAGGGATGGGCGCATGAGCAACCACCCTGCCGCAGACATTGCCGAACGGCCGCTTCGCCCCGCATTGACGCGAGCGCTGCGGGGACGTTGCCCGGCGTGCGGCGAAGGGGCGATGTTCGCTGGCTTTCTGAAGCCCAGTGCGGCGTGCGAGGCGTGCGGGCAGCCATGGGACTTGTCGCGGGCGGATGATTTTCCCGCCTATATCGTCATCCTGCTGTTGGGGCACATTTTGGTGCCGCTGATGATCGAGGTGAACAGCGCGCTGGCGATCCCGCTGGGGGTGCAGGCGGCGCTATGGCCTGGGCTGGCGGTGGTGTTGGCTGCGATCATGATCCAGCCGGTGAAAGGCGCGGTGATCACCTTTCAATGGGCGCGGCGGATGGATGGGTTCGCACAGACGAAGGGCTGAATACGCTCCGTTCGGTCAGGCAGGGTCGATAACGGAAAGAGCGGGACGGTTTCTCGACTTCGCTCGAAACGAACGGAGATTTGAGCGCGAACCAGTAAGCCCTTTTTTTGGCACCCAGCTCGCTAGAGATGACTTACGCCGGTTTGCGTAGGAAATTGCGTTCCATCGCTTCGCGCAGGCTAGCATCGATGACGCGGCGGCCTTCCGAACCGTGGGTGACGACTGTGGTGTCGCAGGTGGCGACGCAGACGCCCTTCTGGAAGGCGGCGGAGCTGACCGTCCAGCTTGTGCGACCGATATGGCCGATGCCGCAATGCACCTCGAACGGATAGGGGAAGTGCGATTCCTCAACGAAGTTCAGCGACACGGCGGCGACCAGCCAGCGCACGCCCTGTTCCTGGGGATGACGGCCAAGATGATGATGAAAGCGGATGCGGGCGGTTTCGAAGATGCCGGAGATGGCCACATTGTTGATGTGGCCCATCGTGTCGATATCCTGGAAGCGCGTGTCCATGCTGGTGATGAAGCTGTAGGTTTCGGGGCTCAAGCGCCAGGATTCGGGTTTTGCCATGTCCTGCTTTCCAACCAGTTATATCCTAAAGGCTCTTAGCCAGTGCGGGCGGCGATGCAATCGCCGCAGGAAAATTGGCCAAACTGCGACCTTTTTGACACAGGCGATGTTAGCTGCAGCGCAAAAAGGAACGCTGTGTTTCCGCTTGCAGCCATGGACTTTGACCCGGCGGTTTCATAGCGTTGGCGGATCTGCCTTACCCTCGGTCGAGGACCTATGCGCCGCTACAGCCTTATCGCCATCTTCCTCCACTGGGCGATCGCCGCCCTCCTGGCTTTTCAGATCGCCGTCGGGTCGGCGCTGGAGGATTTGGGCGCGCGGGGCTTCGCGCTTTTCCAGCTGCACAAGTCGATTGGCATCACGATTCTGGCGCTGACGGTCGCGCGCGTGGTCGTGCGCTATACAAGGCCGCGTCCGGCGCCCGTCGAGGGCGGCTGGCAGGGCGCATTGGCGAAGGGGGTGCATGGCGGGCTGTACCTCTTCATGCTGGGCGCGCCGCTGACCGGGTGGGCGCTGGTATCGACGGCCAAGGTCAAGGTGCCGACGCTGGTCTTCGGGATCATCCCCCTGCCCCATCTTCCTTTGCCAGCCGGAGCGAATGACCCGGCCCTGGCGGCGCATGCACTGCTGGCCTGGGTCGGCATCGCCTTGTTTGCGCTGCATGTCGCGGGCGCGTTGCGGCACCACATATTGCTGCGTGACGGCCTGCTGTGGCGAATGATGCCGGCGCGATCGCCGCTGCTGCTGGTGGCGCTACCCGGCCTGATGGCGGCCGGCTTCCTGCTGGGGCGTCTCATCCTGCCTGCGCCTGCGCCAAAGGCTGCAGCCGCGCAGGAAAAGATCCTCACGGTCGAGGAACAGTCGCCGACCGATACAACCGCTGTGGCCGACAATGCCGTGAATGCAGCGCCTCCGGCCGAAGTGGAGAATAGTGCAGCCGAGCCGGTGGGACCGCCGCCCGCCTGGACCGTGCAGCCGGGCGGAACCATCGGCTTTTCGGTGGGCAATGGCGGCGACACGATCCGGGGCAGCTTCTCCAGATGGACGGCGAAGATTGTGATGGACCCCGACCATCCTGAAACCGCCGACCTTCGCGTCGAGATCGATCTGGCGAGCGCGAGCGTGGGGGATGCCTATCAGGACGGCATGCTTGCAGGGGACGAGTTTTTCGGCGTGGCCGCGCATCCCAAGGCGGTCTTCACGGTCAAGGGCGCGGAAAAGACCGGCGCGAACAGCTACCGCGCGTCGGGAACGCTGACCTTGAAGGGGGCGAGCGAGCCGCAGGCCATTCGCTTCACCCTGTCCGGCGTGGGCGCAAAGCGGAAGGTAACGGGCTCAGCCAGCATCGCGCGCGCCGCCTTTGGCGTCGGCAATGGTGAAAGCAGCACGGGCCTGGACCCCAAGGTAGCGCTCAATTTCCGGTTCAATGCGAAGGCCGAATAAGCGGGCATGGATTTGCCGCCGCGCTTATGCCAAAGCGCGAGCATGAGCGACCAGCCGCAAAATGTCCGCATCGAGGATGGAGTCTTTCTAGGCTTCGTGCTGCTGGTGTCGGTCGGTTTCGCGCTGGTGATCGAGCCGTTTTTCGCGGCGATCCTGTGGGGCGTGATCGCCGCAATCCTGTTTGGGCCGGTGAACCAGAATCTGCTGCGGCAGATGCCGGGTCGGCGCAACAGCGCGGCGGGGCTGACGTTGCTGCTGATCGTTGCGGTCGTCATTTTGCCCGCGATCATCCTGGCCGTCGCGTTGGTGCAGGAAGCTACGCTCTTCTACGGCAAGGTGCAGTCGGGCGAGATCAATATCGCGCATACATTCTATCAGTTCCAGGCGCGGTTGCCGGACTGGGCGTCGGCGATGCTGGCGCGGGTGGGCATCACCAATTTCGCGACGGTGCGCGAGGCGCTGAGCCAGGGGATCGCCAACAGTTTCCGGTCGGTGGCGGCGCAGGTGTTCCAGATCGGGCAGAGCGCGTTCAGCTTCTTCGTGGCGTTGAGCGTGACGCTCTACCTCACTTTCTTCCTGCTGCGGGACGGGCCTGCGCTGGCGGCGCGGCTGGACCGGGCGGCGCCGCTGCGCTCCACGCACAGGCGCGCGCTGATGGAGCAGTTCGTCGTCGTCACCCGCGCCACCATCAAGGGCAGCGTTGTCGTCGCCATCGTCCAGGGGATGATCGGCGGAATCGTCTTCTGGGCGCTGGGGCTGCAGGGGCCGCTGCTCTGGGGAGTGCTGATGGGCTGCTTCTCGCTGATCCCGGCCGTCGGAACGGGGCTCGTCTGGGTGCCGGTCGCGCTCTATCTGCTGGCGACGGGCGCGGTGGTGAAGGGCATTATCCTGATCGTCTGCGGCCTGTTCATCATCGGCATGATCGACAATCTGTTGCGCCCGATCCTGGTTGGACGCGACACCCGTATCCCAGACTATGTGGTGCTGATCACCACGCTGGGCGGGATCGACATGTTCGGGTTCAACGGCATCGTCATCGGCCCGGTGATCGCAGCCCTGTTCATCGCCACTTGGAACATCGTAACGCGGATGCGCACCGGCAACGGCATTGAAGGGCCCCTTACCCAGGAAGAGCCGCTACCCCCTGCCCCTGCTCCATGATAGGTTGAGGAGGCCCACGACTCCACAGGAGGGAGATGATGGCACTCTCGATCGGCAGCAAGGCCCCCGACTTCACCGCGCAGACCACGCAAGGGCAGATCAGCTTTCATGAATGGCTGGGCGACAGTTGGGGCATCCTTTTTTCACACCCCAAGGATTTCACCCCGGTCTGCACGACCGAACTGGGCTATCTCGCGCGGCTGACGCCGGAATTCGAGAAGCGCAATTGCAAGGTGATCGGCCTGTCGGTCGATCCCGTCGGCAATCATGAGCGCTGGTTGGGCGACATAAGGTCCGCGACCGGCGGCGATGTCACCTATCCCATCATCGGCGATAGCGACCTTAAGGTAGCCAAGCTCTACGAGATGCTGCCTGCCGAGTCAGGCGATACGTCCGAGGGGCGAACGGCAGCGGACAATCAGACGGTGCGAACGGTCTATCTGATCGGTCCCGACAAACTGATCAAGGCGATGCTGAGCTATCCCATGAGCAGCGGGCGCAACTTTGACGAGGTGCTGCGCCTGCTCGACAGCTGCCAGCTCACCGCCAAGCACAAGGTCGCTACGCCGGTGAATTGGAAATGGGGCGAGGATGTAATTATCGTACCGTCCGTGTCGGATGAGGAAGCAAAGGAGCGTTTCCCGGGCGGGTGGAACAGCGTCACGCCCTATTTGCGGGTCGTGCCACAGCCTCAGGAATAGGCGCCATGTTCTTCGCGGTCTTCCAGGATGGCGAAGGGTGCAAATCCTACATTATCGCCAACGAGCAGTGCTGCGCCGCGGCCATCATCGATCCGGCGCTGGATCAGGTGGACCGTTATCTGGGCGAGGTGAACAAGCAGGGATTGCGCGTCCGCTACATCATCGACACCCATACTCATGCCGATCATTTCTCCGGCGCGCGGGCTTTGCGGGAGGCGCTGAACGCGCCGATCGTCATGCACCGATTTTCGCCCGCGCCTTATGTCGATCTGCATGTCGAAGATGGCCATTCGCTCCCCCTGGGCGACATGCGCATGCATATCCTCCACACGCCCGGCCATACGCGCGATTCGATGGCGATCCATGTCGAGGATCGGGTCTTTACCGGGGATACGCTGCTGATCGGCGGCACCGGACGCAGCGATTTGCCCAGTGGCGATCCGGAACAGCTATATGACAGCCTGTTCCGCAAGCTGCTGGCGCTGCCAGGCGATACGCTGGTCTATCCAGCGCATGACTATAAGGGACGGGAGAGTTCCACCATAGCTGAGGAGCGGGTGACCAATCCCCGGCTCGCCAAGGTCGATCGCGCCGAGTTCGTCGCAATGATGAACAGCCTCAACCTGTCCGCCCCCACCCATCTGACCGAAGCGCTGCGCACCAACATGTCCGGAGGCAAGACGGTACGCCAGCTATTGCAGGAAGCGGCGGCCAAGGTGCCATTCATGGCGATGGCCGAGTTGCGGCAGCGGCTGGTGCAGAGGGCGAACGACTTCGTGATATTGGACGTTCGAGAGAAAGAGGCGTTCGCCGCGAGTCATGTGCCGGGCGCGACCCATGTGCCGCGCGGTCAGTTGGAACTGCGGGTGAATGAGGTGCTGCCCGATCCGCATGTCGAGATACTGACCGTCTGCGAACTGGGGAAGATTTCGACCCTGGCCGCCGCCACTTTGCGCGAGCTGGGATTTCCGCGCGCGACCGCGCTTGACGGAGGAATGGCGGCCTGGCGGGAGCAGGGCAATCCTGTGGAGAGCGGTTTGACGGCCTGAAGCCAGGCCGCTTTGCTGATGACCAAAATTTCATGATCGGCACATCCTCCGCCAAGACATGGGGGTCTAGTGGCCATTGGTTTAGAGCAACGTAGCCTGATCAGCATCACTCCCCGCCCGTTCGCCCAGAGCTAGTCGAAGGGCTTTTCTTCTCTTCAGATAGCAAGAGCGGGCTTCGACAGGCTCAGCCCGAACGGGATGAGCGGGTCGCAAAGGGCGGATGAGGCGGTGGCGGTTCCTGGCCCGTTCTCGACATAAGCATGTTCGTGCGACGGGACTTCAAGGCAAGCAGATGACGAGACCTATCTTCTTCGATCCGACTGGGCGGCGGGGGCTGTGGGCGCGGCGATCGCTTGCAGCGGGCTTGGTCGTGATGCTGCTGACCGCACTCGCCTTTGCCACGACATTGATTGAGGTGCCTGCGGGCACCGCGCTCCCCCTGCCCTTTCCCCACCTCCACGCCGCGCGGCTGGTCGGCCTGTCTGACGGGCGTCATTCGCTGCGGTCCTGGCTGCCCCATTGGCTGGGTGGGCGGCGCGGGCAGGTGAAGCATAAACTGTCGATCGGCTTCTACGTACCCGATGATGAGAATAGCCTGGCGTCGCTGCGGCGCCATGCAGGACAGCTGGATTGGGTAGCCCCCGCACTGGTGAGCGTGGCCGGGCGAGGCCATGCGCTGCACATCATCGACGACCCGCGCTTCGACCGGCTGATCGCAAGCCAGCCTCATGCGCCCAAGATCTTACCGATGGTGCAAAATATCGGCGGTGGAAGCTGGGAAGGCGGGAATGTCGCGCGACTGCTCGCCAGCCGGACGGCCAGCCACCATGTCGCCGGCCAACTCGCAGCCTTTGTAGCGCAGCGGCATGCGGCGGGGCTGGTCATGGATTTCGAAGCACTGCCCGAAAGCGCGACCGGTGATTATCTGCGCTTCCTGCAGGAACTGCGACTGGCCCTGCCGGCGGGCGCGCATCTGGCGGTGACGGTCGCGGCGGAAGAACAGGGCTGGCGCCTCCGCCAATTCGCGCGGGTTGCGGATCGGGTGATCTTCATGGCCTATGACCAGCATTGGCAAGGCGGGACGCCGGGGCCCATCGCCGCACAGACTTGGTTCGCGCAGCATGTGCAGGATGCGTTGCGGGCGATTGGTCCCGAGAAGATCGTCGTCGCGCTCGGCAGCTACGCCTATGACTGGCATGATGGCGGGGCAGACGCACTGTCGCTCGACGAAGCCTGGCTCGCGGCACATGACAGCAGCGCGACAGTCCGCTTCGACGCCGCGAGCGGCAATGCAGGCTTCGCCTATGATGAAGGGACGAGGCATCACCAAATCTGGATGCTGGATGCGGCAACCTGCTGGAACGAGATGCGAGCGCTCAAGCGCTTGAGCATCGCAGGGGTCGCTCTTTGGCGGCTGGGCAGCGAAGACCCCGGTTTCTGGAACGACCTGGCTGCCTTCCGGTCGGGCGGGCTGCCGGACCTGCACCACGTCGCCAGCGTATTGAACACCGATGTGGAGGGGACTGGCGAGATATTGCGGATCACGGCGACGCCCAGCGAGGGCGCGCGCGACATGCTGTTCGACAATGACGGCCTGATCACGCGGGAACGCTATCGCCAATTGCCGACCCCCTATCAGGTTCAGCGGACCGGCGCGCAGCCTCATATGGTGGCGCTGACCTTCGATGATGGCCCCGATCCCAAATGGACGCCGAAAATCCTGTCGATCCTTGAGCGGGCGCATGTTCCCGCCACCTTCTTCGTTGTCGGCGAAAATGCGCTGGAACATCCGGGGCTGCTCCGCCGCATCGTCGCGGACGGGGACGAAATCGGCAACCACACCTATTCCCATCCCAATCTGGCCACCGCTTCACCTGGGCAGACGGAACTGGAATTAAACGCCACGCAGCGGCTGGTGCAGGCTTATACCGGGCGCAGTATGCGGCTGTTCCGCGCGCCCTATTTCGGGGACGCAGAGCCAACGACGGCCGATGAGCTGCAGCCCGCCCTGGCGGCGCAGCGCGCAGGCTATACGGTGGTGGGCCTGCATGTCGATCCCAATGACTGGCAGCGGCCGCGAGCGGACAAGATCGTGCGGGAAGTCGATCGGCAGGTGGGGGACGTCACGCCCGACAGGTCGGCGAACATCATCCTGTTGCATGACGGCGGCGGCGAACGGTCGCAAACGGTTGCCGCCCTCCCTCGCATCATCGCCAACCTGCAAGCGCGCGGCTATCGCTTCGCCCTGGTGTCCCAGCTTGCGGGGCTGAACCAGGCCGATGCGATGCCGCCGGTCAAGGCGAATGATCTGACCGCGGTGCGGATCGATGTCGCGATCTTCATTCTGCTGGCCGGAGGATCGGCGCTGCTCGGCTGGTTGTTCTACCTCGCCATCTCGCTGGGGATCGGACGCGCCGTGCTGATGGCCTCTTTGGCCTGGTTCCAGTCCCGCCGGGACCAGGCCGCGCCGCCGGTGCATCAGCCGAGCGTATCAGTCATCATTCCCGCCTATAATGAGGAGCGGGTAATCGAGGCGTCGGTGCGTCGGGTGCTGTCCAGTGCCTATCCCGGATTGCAGGTGATCGTCGCCGATGACGGATCGAGCGACGCGACAAGTGCAGTCGTCGCCCGCGCGTTCGGCAGCGATCCGCGCGTGCAACTGGTGACGCTGGCAAATGGCGGCAAGGCGGCTGCGCTGAATCGCGCGCTGCTGCATGCCGATGGCGACGTCCTCATCGCGCTGGATGCCGACACGCAGTTCGAGCCCGAGACGATCGGCCGCCTGGCGCGCTGGTTCGCAAACCCGAAGATCGGCGCGGTGGCAGGCGACGCGCGGGTGGGCAATCGGGTCAATCTGGTGACCCGCTGGCAGGCGCTGGAATATATCACCGCCCAGAATCTGGAGCGGCGCGCCCTGGCGGGTTTCGACGCCATGACGGTGGTGCCGGGCGCCGTGGGCGCCTGGCGGCGGCGAGCGCTGGACGCGGTGGGCGGCTATCCCGAAGACACGCTGGCGGAGGATCAGGACCTGACCATCGCGATCCAGCGCGCGGGATGGCGGGTCACCTACGATCCCGATGCGGTCGCCTGGACCGAAGCGCCGGAAAGCTTCAAAGCGCTGGCGCGTCAGCGCTATCGCTGGGCGTTCGGGACGCTGCAATGCCTGTGGAAGCATGGCCCCATCCTGCGCGAACGCCGGCCGACCGGGCTGGCGCTGGTCGGCCTGCCCCAGGCCTGGCTGTTCCAGATCGCCTTTGCCGCGATATCGCCGGTGATCGACCTGGCGTTACTGCTGTCGGTTATCGGCACCATCTTGCGTGTGCAGCAGCATGGCTGGGCGCAGACCAATGGCGATGTGGCCGCGATGGCGCTTTACTGGCTGATCTTCACCGGGATCGACATAATATGCGGCTGGGTGGCCTATCGCCTGGACGGCCGCAGCCCGCCTTATCCCGCGCTGCTGCTGGTGGCGCAGCGCTTCATCTATCGGCAGATCATGTATTGGGTGGTGATCCGCGCCATCGCATCGGCCATCGGCGGCTGGGTCGTCGGCTGGGGCAAACTGGAGCGGTCGGGCCGGGTGGCTATGCAGCAGCCCGCGGCCGCATGACCCTTGCGTGAACAAAGCTTAACGTGACCGGCCGCGACTTTCCCGCCATGGTCCAGGACAGGCGGAACGGAGACCATGCCCCCTGTACCCTCCTCCGTTCCGCCGAACCGATGAAGGAGAGCGACTGCATGAGGCGTGGCCTGGGCGATCCTGCTGTCACGGGCGGTTTGCTCGCAGCGCTGGCCCTGTGCACCCTGCTCATCAGCCTTGCTTTCTTCCTCCACTTGCGTCGCGATCCGATGGGCGAGGCGGTACGTGGCCGGATGTTACCCGGCCTTACGATCGGCGCGACGGGACCCGCGCTGACCGTAACCAGCATAAGATCGGGAGGAGAAGCAGCCCGGCATGGGGTTGCCGTGGGGGATGTCATCGTCGCGATCGACGGAAAATCCTTTCGCTCGCTGGATCAGGCGGAGGCTTATCTGATAAGCCAGCCCAGCGATGATGTCGTGCTGGATCTGAGGGGAAGCGGTGGGCGGCATGTCGTCGCGCTGGATCGGGGATTGCGATGAGCCACAAATTGCTGGTGGTGGAAGATGACGAGGCGACAGCGGCCTATATCGTCAAGGGGCTGACCGAAGCAGGCTTCACCGTAGATCATGCCGCGGACGGCCGCGAAGGCTTTTTTCTGGCAAGTGGCGGAAGTTATGGTGCAATCATACTCGACCGCATGATGCCCGCCATGGATGGCATGTCGGTGTTGAAGGCGCTGCGCGCCGCCGGCATCGACACACCGGTTCTCATCCTGTCAGCACTCGGCACGCCGGAGGATCGGGTGGAAGGGTTGACGAGCGGATCGGACGATTATCTCGTAAAGCCATTCAGCTTCGCCGAATTGCTGGCGCGGGTCCAACTTCTGCTGCGGCGGGCGGGCGCGGGCAATGCCGTGGTCACCGTCTTGCGGCACGACGACCTGGAAATGGACCTGATGGCGCGGCGGGTGAAGCGGGGCGGCAAGGCTGTCGATCTGCAACCGCGCGAGTTCCGGCTGCTGGAATTCTTCCTGCGCCATGCCGGGCAGGTGGTGACGCGCACCATGTTGCTGGAAGGCGTGTGGGATTATCATTTCGACCCTGGCACAAATGTGATCGATGTGCATGTGAGCCGCCTTCGCAGGAAACTGGACGACGGGTCCGAGCGGCCACTGCTCCATACGGTGCGGGGCGCGGGCTATCGCCTTGGCCTTGCCGCATAGGGGCGTGCGGCGCTGGCCGCCGATCCTGCGATCCTCGATAGCTCGGTTCATCGGACTCGCCTTTCTGGGGCAGTTTCTTGTGACTGGGGGCGTGCTGCTTTACGTCCAGCAGGCGAGCCAGCGCACGGTGATCGCCGCTGAGCGGGAGGCGGCGGACGAACTGCGCGACGACCTGATCGCTCTCTATCGCGCCGGGGGATCAGACGCGGTGCGCAGGGATGTCGCGGAGCGATTCCGGGCGAGCCGGGACGAAAATGTCGCGATCCTGCTGGCGGACCGTCATGGAAAGGCGCTGGCTGGCAATCTGAGCGCCTGGCCCGCCACAGTGCCCGAGCGGACAAGCTGGCGCAGCATCAATCTCTATCGCGTCGGCCGCGTCGAGCCCGAGCCGATCGGCGTGGTCGCGCAGCCCCTGGGCGATGGCAACCGCCTGCTGACAGGGGTGGTCGTCGCAAACAGCCTGCGCCTCGCCGCCATTCATGAGGAAGCACTGAGCATCGCCTTTGCGGTCAGCCTGGTCCTGACGCTGGCCATGGCGATCATCCTCGGCCGCATCCTGGCAAGGCAGGTGTGGGGCATCGCTGCAACCGCGCAGGAGGTTGCCGTGGGCGCGCTGCACCACCGTGTCGAGACGGACGGCAGCGGTGATGCGTTCGACCGGCTCGGCCAATCGATCAATGCTATGCTGGAGCGGATCGACAGTCTCGTCAGCCAATTGCGGATGATGACCGATGGGCTGGCTCATGACCTGAAATCGCCGGTCACGCGCCTGATGACCGTAATCGAGCAGGCGAGCGCCCGCACGCAGGACGAGGGTGCGCTCGATGCATTGGACGAGGTACGGCGAGAGGCCGAAACGTTGCAGGCGATGCTGTCCACCGCGCTGCTGATCAGCCGGACGGAGGCGGGCTTGGGCGCGGACATGCTGCGTGAAACTGACCTTGGCAGACTGCTGGCCGACATCGCGGAAATCTACGGGCCGCTGGCTGAGGAAAGCGGCTTTGCGCTGACGGTGGAAGCGCCGGAGGAACCGCTGCTTTTTCCCGTACATCGGGAGCTGTTGAGCCAGGCGATCGCGAACCTGATCGAAAATGCGCTGAAATATGCGGATGCGGGCGACAATATCCTGCTGGCGGCAGCGCACTTGGACGCCCGCACCGCGCGCATCAGCGCCAGCGATAATGGACCGGGCATAGCGGCCGGCCAGCATGAGGAGGCGCTGCGACGCTTTGGCCGCCTGGACCCGGCGCGCGGCAAGCCGGGGTCAGGGCTCGGCCTGTCGCTGGTCCGCGCGGTTGCGCGGCTCCATCATGGGACTGTCATGCTGCAGGATGCGGGCCCCGGATTATGCGTAACGCTGGAACTGCGCCGGTCTGGCTGAACATGGTCAGGAAACAGGACTATCCGCGACACCGCATTAAGAGGTGACATTATCCGCAATGTCCTCCGCCAGGCGATCCAGTTCGGCAGGGCGCTTTCTCTTGCTGATCAAGGCGTAGGCAAGTTCCCCCTCCTGCCAATAGGCAACCGTCTTGCCATTGCGGGTAAGCACCGCGGGTTTCGCGGGCGCTACGCCATCGTCGCGGACTGCAAAAAGCGAGACCGGGCGGCTGATATCATTGGTGATGGTCATTTGCAGGCTGGGGCCGCTGTCGGAGGGGAAAAGCTGGACATCGGTTACGCGCCAACCCCGAGGCAGGATCGGAAGCGCGATGCGGGCGTATGAGCCGACTTCGCCGACGTTGAACACCGCAGGGGGCGAACGCCGAAGGGCTGCCCGCATTTCCGCCACATGGTGCGATTGCAAGGCTTCCTGAATGAAATATTCCTCCGCCTGCCCCCGATCGACGGGAAGGCCCTTTCCGACGATGAACCAGCCACCCGCCAGCACCAATAAGGCCGCGGCGACGCGCGCAAGGTTCGCCGCTCCCCGATGGCGGCTGAGCGAGGCGGGACGCGCGCGAGAGCTTCTGTGCGGAAGGGGGATTACGCTGGCCGCAGGCGGATTGGCGACGGCGCTTTGGCGATGAAAGACTGCGTCGAAATGCTGGCCCGTGTCGTCGGGATTGACGCGCTTGAAGCCATGACGCTCCAGCAGGCCGAACACCTCGCTAGCCTTGGCGCCGTAGCGGCCAAGATTGCGGTCATCGACTTCGACGACGGCCGCGCGGGTCTGCGGCAGGTCGAGAATCGGCTGCAATCCCTGCAGCACCGCATATTCAAATCCCTCCACGTCAATTTTCACGGTGATGGACCTGTCGCCGATCAGCTTGAGGAGGCCGGGAAAGTCGCTGATCGACAAGGTCATGACCCGCTCGCCCGTCTGAACAGGCTCATTTGCGATGGAGAAGCGGCCGGAGTGGCCAGACGCGCTGTTATCGAGCAGTTCGGGCTGGGTCAGCGCCGCAAGCGCCATATTAAAGGGCAGGACATTGTCCAACGCATTGAGGCCGATGTTCCGGACGAGCTTGGCGAAGGTGGAAAAACACGGTTCGAAGGCGACGACCAGCCCATCGGCCCCGACCTGCTCGGCCGCCAGAAGCGTGAAGACGCCGCAATTGGCTCCAACATCGATGAAACAGTCGCCCGGCTGAAGATTTGTCACTTCATTGGACACCCGCTCGCCATATTTACCCGTCAGCCCAAGCAGATGAGTCCGGTCCCGGACATCGAAGCCAAGGCAAACATCGCCATAGCTGGACCGGACCGGCGTGCCATCCAGCATCGCGGCAAAGGGTGACAGCAGCCGCCATTTGCCACGGAAGCGAGGCAGGTGATGAATATAGAGGTTCAACAGCCAAGATCGAACCATCCTGGAATCAGGCATCAGCGCACCTCGCTTTAATCCCGAACATGTCTAAGCCACGCTATCCGCCAATGGTGAACTTTTCCGGGTTACTCCCCTTGCCGGTCACCTGAGAATCGAGGCACCGCAACCTACATGCGGTCCGGCGCTACTCCGCCGCGACGGCCTCTACGATTTTGGGGGCTGGCGCGCCTGTAAGCCAATGGCTGAGATCCTTCTGCAGAATGTCCTGAAGGATAAGGATGTCCTCGCGGTAGAACTCCCGAAGCATCTGCTGCAATTCCTCGGTCAGGGGCGGGTAACGAACCGGCGCCGCCAAAGATGCCCGCAGCTTCACCATCCATGGGTGAGAGCGTAGTGGGTCGAGGATCGGCCGTATCGGTTGAAGGATACGGCGCAGCGGCAGCGGCAGCATCGGGCTGGCGCTGTCATTCTTGCGGCTCGCAACTTCTTCCGGTGCTATATGCACGGGTACGCCGATATGTGCGCACACGTCCGCTACCGCCTTTTCGGGTGCCTGCCGCAGCGATTCATACAGGATCACGTGAATCTGGTGGCGCGGATAGTGCAGTAGGAAGCGCCCTAGATGCGCGCCGTAAAGGCCGCCGGTCAGAAAGCGTGCCCCTTCCGGCTTCGCGCCTTGAAGATATTCGCGCAGATCGCCGCTCACCCATCCCCGGCGGAACAACATGCAGTAGTCGGAATATGCGCGCCGAACCGGATCGCGCAGCTGGACGATCAGCCTGGCTTCGGGCAACGCGCTCGCCATGCGGACGGCCGCGAGAGGATGAGCGAAATAGTCCGCCGACTTTTCCCCCACAATCCTGCCCGCCGGGGCGGGATCGAAGAGGGAGGCATACCATGCCGGCCCCCGCTCATATTCCGAACTGAAATAGTGCGGTTCGGCGTCAGGCAGCCACAGCTGAGGATGATTGCGGAGTTGATGTGCGATCCAGGTGGTCGCGCCCTTTACAGCGCCGATCACGATAAAGGCTGGCTGGCGATCAGTCATGGCCGTTCGATTTGCCTTTCCAGTCGTGGACACAGCAGTGCTATTTCCGGCGGCAGAAGGACGCGGATTTTGCGAGCATTAGCCAAAGGCTTGCCCGCTCCGACGTCCCGGATCATCTGCCTTTCCCCATCACGAGGATTTCCAGAATTTTCGCCAGGTTAGGCGAATATCGGCCTGCGGGCAGTTGTGCATCGGTACGAACCGATGAGGGGTAGCGCCACCACTATTTTGGGTAGCAGGCACCCCAAGAAACTCGACACCTACCCGAAAGGATGCACCAGCCGCGCGACGGCTGTTCATCAGTATAGGTCGCGAAATGGTGCCGTTAATTTCAATGGCTTCCCCCTAAGATGAGCCAAGTCCCCGGTCGCGAACGGGGTGAGCCGTCAATCGCCGGAACAGATTGGCGCAGGCATCAGAAAGGACGCTGCCCGTGCAGCATGAAATGGCATGAAAATCATTGTCGTCGCCAGTCTTGCCTATTCGCTGATCAACTTCCGCGGGCGCCTGATCGCCGCGATGATAGAGAATGGGCATGAGGTCCTGTTGTGCGCGCCGGACCATGATCCGGAAATCGAAGCCAGGTTGAAGGCGATGGGGGCAACCTATCTGCAGATGCCGATGGCCCGTGCCGGCATGAATCCGTTCATCGATATTGTGACGCTGGCATGGCTGGTTCGCTGCTTCTGGCGCGAACGCCCGCAGGCCGTCCTGGCCTACACACAAAAGCCCATCATCTATGGCGGCATCGCAAGCCGATTATTCCGCAACATCGACTTCTACGCGATGGTGAGCGGCCTTGGCCATGTATTCAGCGACGGCGGATCGCGCCTGCTGACCTGTGTTCGAGCGATCGTTTCCGTCCTTTACCGGCTGGCGATCGGCAAGTCCAAGGCGGTATTCGTCTTTAACAGCGACGATCGCGGCGAGATGTTGCGGCACCATATCATCAAGCCGGAAAGCCGGGTCATACAGGTGCCGGGATCGGGCGTGGACCTGTCCCACTATGCGCAGGCTCCCCTGCCGGACGGGCCGGCGGTGTTCCTGATGATCGCACGGCTGCTGCGGAACAAGGGCCTGATCGAATATGTCGAGTCAGCAAAGATCGTGAAGGCCCGGTTTCCTGAAGCGCGCTTCCTCCTGCTGGGGCCGCTCGATGAAAACCCGGCCGCCATTTCCCGCGGAGATATTGCGCAATGGCACGAGGACGGGATCATCGAATATCTTGGCGAGACGCGCGACGTACGCCCCTATCTGGCGGGGGCGAGCATTTTCGTGCTGCCCAGCTGGTATCGCGAAGGGTTGCCCCGCACCATATTGGAAGCAATGTCGGTGGGTCGTGGCGTGATCACGACCGATATGCCGGGTTGCCGTGAACCGATTGTCCAGGGGATCAACGGCTTTGTGGTCGAACCGCGCAGCGTCCGGGCGCTTGCGGACGCGATGCTCACTGTCTGCGCACAGCCGGAGCTGCCCTTGCGCCTCTCCCGCGCTGCGCGAAGGACGGCGGAGGAGCGTTATTCGGTTGAGCGGGTGAATGCCATGCTGCTTTCAGCCATGGAGATAAAGGGCGTCAGCGCCGATCGAGGCGGAAGACCTGCCCTGAACGGGCGGTTGGCGGCCGGAGAATCCTGATGCCAACAAGGCGATTGGTCGATGTCCTGCTTGCTTCCACGGGGCTTGTGCTGTTCGCTCCGCTGATGGCGGTGATTGGCGGCTCTATCCGCATAGTGGATGGCGCGCCGGTGTTGTTCAAACAGACCCGAGTGACGCGGGGAGGCCGGCTGTTCGAAGTGCTCAAGTTCCGCACGATGAACGACAGGCGCGACTCCGAAGGGCGGTTGCTGCCCGACAGCATGCGCACCACCGCGCTGGGCGGCTTCCTCCGGCGCTTTCGCCTGGATGAACTGCCGCAGCTCTGGAACATCCTGACGGGCGCCATGACCCTGATCGGGCCACGACCGCTGCTACCCCCAACGATCGCGCAAGCCGGTGAGAGGGGACGGTTGCGATGCACCGTGCGGCCCGGCCTTACGGGATGGGCGCAGGTCAATGGCAACACGCTGCTGAACGATCAGGACAAGATCGCGCTGGACCTTTGGTATATCGCGAACCGCTCCTTGCGGCTCGACCTCACCATTCTTGCGCGCACCGTCAGGGTTGCTTTGTGCGGCGAGCGTTTCAACCTTTTGTCGATAAGGAGGGCGCATGAAGGCCATACTCGTAGGCGCGGTTGAAAGCACCAAGATCGCCCTCAAATGCCTCGCCGCCTCGGCCAAATGGGATCTGGCTGCCGTCTTCACGCTTCCGCCGGATCTTTCCGGGCGTCATTCCGATTTCGTCGATCTTGCCGAGGAGGCCGCAAGAGCGGGAGCGCGGATCGTGCGCACCGCGAACATCAATTCTGATGCTGCCCTGCAGGCGATCCGCGAGATGGAGCCGGACTATATTTTCGTCATCGGCTGGTCGCAGATTTGCGGTGAGCAGTTCAGGGCGACGGCAAGCAAAGGTGTGGTGGGCTATCATCCTGCGCCCCTACCCCGCCTGCGCGGGCGCGCGGTCATCCCCTGGACCATCCTGCTGGATGAGCCCATCTCCGCCTCCTCCCTTTTCCTGATCGACGAAGGCGTGGATAGCGGCCCCCTGCTTGGGCAGCGATATTTCCACCTGGCGCCCGACGAGACGGCGGCGACGCTTTACGCCAAGCATATGGCGCGATTGGAAGAGATGCTGCCTATGGTGCTGGAGGATATCGCCAGCGGATCCCCGACACTGTCGATCCAGGATGAACGCTGCGCCACCTATGCCGCGCGTAGGCGGCCCGAAGATGGCCTGATCGATTGGGCGCAGCCTGCATCGGCCGTCTGGCGCTGCGTCAGGGCCTGCGGCGATCCCTATCCGGGGGCGTGGACCAGCTATGGCGATGACCGGATCGTCATAGAGTCGGCCGTTCCCATACCGCTCCACCATCATGCCGCAGCATTGGCGGGTCAGATTGTGGAGCGGGGCGAAAGGGGCTTCACCGTGAAATGCGGCGACGATCAGGGGCTGCTTGTATCGCGATGGCGGACGGCTCGAGAAAAGCCCTTGCCTAATCACGCCATATTGGGGCGGCCGAAGGCGGCGGCATGACAATGATAGACAATATTCAGCGCGCCATGGTGATCGCTCCCCACCCGGATGACGAAGTGCTGGGGTGCGGCGGGACGATCGCGCGCCTGGTCTCGCTCGGCCGCCATGTCGAGGTCGTCGTGGCGACACGGGGCAGCGCGCCGATGTTCGATGCTGAACAGGTCGAGAAGGTACAGACTGAGGCGCGGCGGGCACATGCCATGCTGGGCATCGCGCGCACGCATTTTTTGGACTTTCCCGCAGCGATGCTGGATTCCCTACCGCGTGCCGAGCTGAACCAGGGCATCGGCACGCTCGTCGCCCAATGCCGCCCCGACGCCCTGTTCATACCCTTCGTCGGTGATTTGCACTTCGATCATGGGCTGATTTTCGAAGCGGCGATGGTGGCGGCAAGGCCGGTCGGCGCGCACTATCCCGCGCGCGTGCTCGCTTATGAAACCGTGTCGGAGACGAACTGGGCGGCCCCCTATCTGGGGCCAGCATTCCAGCCAAACCTGTTTGTCGATATAAGCGGCCATCTCGATCGCAAGATCGAGGCATTCAGCTGTTTCGCGTCGCAGGTGCGCCCCTTCCCCAACGAACGATCCGTCGAAACATTGCGGGCGCTGGCTCAAGTCCGGGGCAGCTGCGTTAACCGGGAAGCGGCCGAAGCATTCGTCCTGATCCGGGAGGTGTCCTGACATGGACTTGGCCACGACAAGCCATCGAGAAGGTTCCGCACTATTGGGCACGGAAATGGAGCAAGGGACACCCGGCGGGCGGTCGCTGCGCATGATGTTGAGCTCGGCAGGCCGCCGGGTCAGCCTCTTGCGCAGCTTTCGTGAGGCGGCAGGTGCGTTGGGCGCAGACCTGACCATCTTCGCATGCGACATGACGCCGGAGTGGAGCCCAGCCTGCATGGAAGCGGACAAGGCCTTTGCTGCGCCTCCAGCGGAAAGCGGCGAGTTCATCCCGGCGATGCTCGACATCTGCAAGGGTGAGCAGATCGGGTTGGTCGTGCCTACCATCGACACCGAACTGCTGGCCTATAGCCAGGCGCGGGACCAGTTCAGCGCCATCGGCTGCCATGTTGCCGTGAGCGACGAGCCGCTGGTTCAAATGGCGCGCGACAAGCTGGCGACGGCGACCTTCCTGGCGCAGGCCGGCCTCCCCTCCCCCCGCACCATTGCGCTCGAGGAGTTTTTGGACGGCGCTGCAAACCTTACACTGCCGCTCCTCGCCAAGCCGCGGCATGGCAGTTCGAGCCGCGGCATCATGATGGTGCATGATCGCGAACAGCTGCTGGGCCTGAAGAAGGCCGAACCCTATATTTTGCAGGAATATCTGCACGGCCGTGAATTCACCATAAGCCTTTATTTCGATCAGGAAGGCGCGCTGAAATGCGCGATCCCGCACGAGCGGCTGCGCGTGCGTTCAGGCGAGGTGGAAAAGGGAATCACGGTTCGCGATCGGGCGCTGCAGGACGTCGCCTGGCGGCTTGGCGAAAGTCTGCAGGGCGCGCGCGGCGCCCTGTGTTTTCAGGTGCGCGTGGATGCGAGTGGCGCGCCCTCCATTTTCGAGATCAACGCGCGTTTTGGCGGAGGCTATCCCTTGGCGCATCAGGCGGGCGCGCGCTTTGCCTTATGGATGCTGGAGGAACGGCTCGGGCTGCCCAAGACAGCGGATGACGGCTGGCGAGATGGCGTACTGATGCTGCGGTTCGACGATGCGGTCTTTGTCTGACCCAGGAGAGGCCATGCGCCGTCGGTTCAGCCGGGTGATCGTCTTCGACCTGGACGACACGCTATATCTGGAGCGTGATTATGTGTTCAGCGGCTTCAAGGCGGTAGGCCGATGGGCTGCGGCCGCCTTGGGTGTCAGTGGGCTCGGGCAAGTTATGCGCAACCGTTTCGATGCCGGTTGCCGCACAAAAATCTTCGACGACAGCCTGAGGGACTTGGGGATTGACGCCCAGCCAGCGACTATCGCGCGGATGCTGGCCACCTACCGGCAGCATCGCCCGGAAATCGGCCTGGCTCCCGACGCGGAGCGGTTTTTGGCAAGCCGTGATGCGGCAACGGCCTTCGCGGTGATAACCGACGGCTTCCTCGACGCGCAAAGGCGCAAGATCAGGGCCCTCGGCCTTTATGGGCGCGGGATTCACATGGGGATATGCACCGACAAATGGGGCCGGGACTGCTGGAAACCGAATCCGCGCGCGTTCGAACATGTAGAGCAGCTGTTTGGCCGGTCGGGTGGGGCGCTGACCTATGTCGCCGACAATCCGTCGAAGGATTTCACCGCCCCCCGCTCGTTGGGATGGAACACGGTGCAGATCGTGCGGCCGGGGCGGATACATGACTATGCGCACCGGCAGATGGTGCCAGCCGACAGAATTATCGAAACAATGGAGCAATTCTGAAAAAGGCCGGGCCAGTCAGGCGGCGGCGGCTTTCAGTGGAACTGCCTGGGGCTGGGCAGGCGCGAGCGCATCGGTGATCGCATCCTCCCACTGGCCCAATATGCTGTCTATCCTGAAGCGCATCGACGCGATCCGGGCGGCCTGAGACAATTGCGCGCGGCGCTCAGGGTCTTTGCACAAGGCCGCGATCGCTTCGCCCATTGCGGCGACGTCGCCGTCGGGAACGAGAATGCCGCTGACATTATCGACGATCATTTCCCCAGGCCCCCACTGGCAGTTGAAGGAAATAGTGGGCACGCCTGCGGCCATGGCTTCGCCGATGACGATCCCCCACCCTTCGAACCGGGAAGACAGAACGAATATGTCAGCGCCACGCAGCCAGCCGCCATGTTCTTGAGTAACGCCGGGCATCGCCACCCGGTCGCGCAGCCCCAATGCGTCCCGCTGCGCTTCCAGCGTGGCTCGTTCGGGACCTTCGCCCCAGATGACGAGCGACCATTGGGGAATATGATCCGCAACGCGCGCAAAGCTTTTCAGCAGCAGGTCAAAGCCCTTTTGCTGCACTAGGCGCCCGACGGCCACGATAGTGTGGCCGGGCGTGCGGTGCGGATCTAGTTCGATCGGCGCGTACGTGGGATTGGGGATCACCCATTGGCGGCGGCGCATGGATGGCGGGAACTGGTTCATCGCGCCTTGCGTCATCGTCACAAGGCCATAAGCCCGCGCGTAGGCGTAACGGCGCAGGGCGGACCAAACGACGCCGGGCCGCTGCAGGGCCGGATTATTGCGTTCGGATACGATGACCGGAATGTCGAGCGGCCCTGCCGCCAACACGCTGATGACATTGATACGCGTCAGAAAGCTGACCACCAGATCGGGCTTGGCCGCGCCCAAGGCGTTACGCAATGCAGCGACCCTCTGGAACATGGCGGATGCCGATTGCAGGAGGGGCAGCCGTCCCGGCGGGAAGCCGATCTGCGACACGCGTACGGCCGGGTCGTGGGGATAGTAGGGATCGGTGCCGGGCTCTTCAAAAGCGAAAAGGCTGACGGTCCAGCCCAAGCGGCTGAAATGATTGCAAAGCAAGCTTACGATATGTTCCGACCCGCCCGCGCGCAGGCCCGCGAGAACGAAGGCGACATGAGGCTTGCCCGACGGGGCGCTCGTCCTGACGAATGTCTTCATTTGGTCAGAATGCGGCGAGTAAATTCATGAATCCATGGCCATTGAGTATGATATCGGATGAACGCCCGTGCTGAGCTTTGGGGCTTAGCCAGCAGAGCGCGGCCGCTCGCATTCGGACTAATCCCTAATGGCCTGACGCTAGCCAAGCGCCCAGCTTCCTGAAGAGCCAACAAATTGTAATTTCAGGTCTATGACCATTGCAGCCTCCCAATTCTTTTCGCGCGCGGCCGACGCCCTGCCCCAGCAGGTGGAGGACGCCTTCTTCAGTTCGATCAAAAATCCGAACAACACCTTCAAATGCACATGGGGAGGACGGTTTGACGAGATTGACCAGCGCCTGGTGCAGGCACTTAGGCAACGGCGCGTCGAACTGAATGAACTGCTCGACGTAGGCGTGTCGTCCGGCGCGACGACGCTGGACCTGTGGGACACATTGCGTCGCGAAGGCTTTCGGCCGCGCATCACCGGGACCGACTATACGATCCACGCCTGGATTGTCCCGCTTGGCCCGAACTGTTCCGCCCTGCTGAACGAGGAAGGACAGCTGTTGCAGGCGGACCTGTTCGGCTGGTCCATGCGGCCTTGGCGGCGGCGCATGGATTATCTTACCGGCATGTGGCTGGTCCGGCCGCTGCTGAGGCGGCTGCTCGGCCGAAGGGCGGCGCGCAAGCTACGCGAGGGGATCGGCGTCAGGAAGGTCGAACTCGTCAGTCCGCGGCTCCGCGATCATGACAGCATCACCGTGGTTCAGGATAATGTGCTGGTATCTCGCGACACGTTCGCCGGGCGGTTTGACCTGATCCGCGCTGCCAATGTCCTGAACGAAAATTATTTTCCGAAAGGCGAGTTGAAGCAGGCGGTGGAAAATCTGTGCACCTATTTGCGGGGACCAGGATCACTGCTCTTCATCATCCGCACCCTTCCCTCAGGCGAGCATCATGGGACGTTGTTCGCCCTGCGCGAAAAAGGCGCGCTGGAGGTTGTGGAGAGGATCGGGGCCGGGTCGGAAATCGAGGAACTGCTGTCGGCTGCCTGATCCGTCGTCGCGGGCCTCGTTTGCCGACTTTCAGGAGCAACTATGAAAATTGCCCATGTCATCACGGCCCTGAATGTCGGCGGCGCAGAAACCATGCTGGCCAAGCTGGTGGAACATGAGCGCGCGCAGGGTGGCGATATAGAATCTTGCGTGATTTCCCTGATGACACCGGGCGTGGGAGGCGACCGTATCCGCGCGAGCGGCGTACCGTTGCACAGCTGCGGACTCGACGGCGCACTGGCGCTGCCGGCCGCGCTAGCCCGGCTGCGCTCGATCATCGGGCAAGAGCGGCCGGACATCGTCATGGCCTGGATGTATCATGCGCATCTCGCGGCGGTCATAGGTGCAGGGCTGCAACGGCCATCCATTCCCCTGATCTGGAATGTGCGCCACAGCCTCGCGGATCTGGCTCAAGAAAAGCCCGCCACCCGCGCGATTATCCGTGTGGAAGCGCTTTTGTCCCGACTGCCGCGCCGGATCATCTACAATTCCCATGCCGCCGCACAGCAGCATGAGCGGCTGGGCTTTTGCGCATCGCGGACGATGGTCATTCCCAACGGGTTCGACTGCGGACATTTCCGTCCGCAGCCGGGAAGCCGGGAGCGGCTGATAGAGCGGCTGGGGATCGACCCAGCCGCCTTGATCGTGGGCATGGCCGCGCGCAACCATCCTATGAAGGACGCAGCCACCCTGGTCGAAGCCGTGAGGCGAGCGAGAGAAGCCGGGGCGGACATCCACCTGCTGTTGAGCGGCGAGGGCATGGAACGACCTGTTGGCGATCTGGCGCGAACGCTGCAGGCAATTCCGGCCGATCGAGTGACATTGCGCGGTCATGACAGGTCGCTGGCAGAATGGGTGCCTGGCCTGGACCTGCTCGTCCTTCCATCGGCCTGGGGCGAAGGGTTCCCGAACATATTGGGCGAAGCCATGTCATGCGCCGTACCCTGCATCGCGACGGATGTGGGGGATAGCCGCTTCGTCATCGGCGATACGGGCATCATCGTGCCGCCGCGCGATCCTGCACTGATGGCCAAGGCGATCCTGACGCTGGCGGAACACGGCCCGGATGGCCGCCGGGAGCTTGGATTCTCCGCGCGCGAGCGTGTCCGGCAGAAGTTCGCCATGGACAGGATCGGCGCGCTTTACGCCGCGCTTTATGACAGCGTGAGCGGCATGGCTGTCCAGCGGCCAAACCGGTCACAATCCTCCATCCGACGGGCACAGGTGATGTGATGCTGCAGCGCTTTTCTGCGACTGAGGTTATGGAGCCGGCGCCACGACAGGTGGGCGGCATCGCGCGAACGGCGGCTCCTGCCCGAATCTGCTTTCCCTTCGGCGGCGGGGCAGTAGGCGGCAGTCATATATCGGCGATAAAGCTGATCCAGGGGCTCGACCGCACACGCTTCGCTCCCTTGATTGTGCTGCACTATGGTGGAGGACAATTGGGGCAACTGCTTCGTTCCGAAGGACTGGATTACATCACCTTGCCCGGCAGGCGGTTCTTCGGCCAGTCGCGGGGTGTTCCTCAGACGGGAGGAGCGATATCCTTCATCAGCACCTGCTTCGATCAGTGGCGTCTCGCCGGCTTTCTCAAGATGAACGGCGTCCAAATCGTGCATAGCAATGAGGGGGCCATGCACATTTCCTGGGCCCTGCCTGCGCGGTTGGCGGGAGCAAAGCTGCTCTGGCACCATCGCGGCATGCCCGATGCGCGAGGCGTGCGTTTTCTGGCACCCTTGATCGCCAGCCGGATCGTAGGAGTGTCGCAGTTCGCCTTGTCGGAAGTGCGGCGCGGGAAGAAGGCCGTGCGCAAGACTGCGGTTGTTTACAGCCCCTTCGACACTGACGCCGAACCGATCGACAAGGCGAGGGCACATCAGGCCCTTATCGAAGAATTGAATGTCGATCCCCGAACCAAGCTGATCGGCTTCTTCGGCAATCTCGTCGAGCGCAAGCGGCCCATGCTGTTCGTGGAAACAGTGGCCCGCCTAGCGGAAAAGCGGCCAGCGCTCCCCTTCCTGGGGTTGATGTTCGGCTCCGCGCTGGAACCGGGCGTCGAGGACCAGTTGACCGAGCGGGCACAGACGCTCGGGATCAGCCATCGGCTGCGCCTCATGGGATTCCGCTATAACTCGGCCGAGTTGATGGCGGCATGCGACATTCATGCAGTGCCCGCGATCGACGAGCCCTTCGGCCGATCATTGATTGAGGCGATGCTTCTGGGCACACCGGTAGTTGCGGCGGCATCCGGGGGCAATCTGGAGGCGATCGAAGAGGGTGTCACAGGGCTCCTTTCCGCCGCCGACGATCCCGCCGCCATGGCCGAGGCGATCCTGCGGTTGCTCGACTCGCCGGATCAAGCGGAAACGATTGCGGCTAAAGCGTTGAAGGCCGCGACCCAACTTTATGGGGCCGACCGTCACGTTGCGCAGATCAGCGCGATCTATCAGTCGCTCCTTTCTGCTGCCAAGACGGGCGCCGATCAGCCATGGTGAGTCATAACACAACCACTCTTCTCTGCGCGGGCATTGCCGCGCTGCTGGTGACGCCCTTCATCGCGACGACGGATTGGGGCGCGGGCCAAAGCGAGGAGCGTGGCCCGGCAGATTTCAGCGGATCATCAGTCCTTCCGGATGTCCCCGGAGTCGATGCCTTTCCCGGCGCGGAAGGTTTCGGCCGGCGCGCGCGTGGCGGACGTGGGGGCGCAATCATTCCGGTCACCACGCTGGCCGATCATGGCCCCGGCTCCCTGCGCGACTGCATCGAGGAAAAAGGTCCGCGAACCTGCGTCTTCCGCGTCGGCGGCGTGATCCGCTTCACCTCCCGCCGACCACTTATCCGCAATCCCTACATCACCATCGCCGGGCAGACGGCCCCTGGCGGCGGCATCCTGATCACACACGCCGGCGGTGCAGAGGGATATACGCCGATCGTGGCGGAGGGCACGCATGATGTCATCATACGGCACATCCGCGTTCGCACCGACCTGAACGGCTCGCATCGGGGAAGTAATGGATCCTTCCTCTACAAGAACAGCCGCAACATCATTTTTGATCATGTCAGCGGCGCCTGGGCGCTCGACCAGATCATGAGCGGCTATGCCGACAATGACAATATCACCATCTCCAATTCGATCTTCACCCAGGGCGTGCCACGGCATGACAAATGCGCGCTGCTCGCATCGGACCCCAAGGATGCGCAGAAGCTCAGCTTCATCGGCAATTTGTGCGCTCATAATGGAGATCGCAATCCGGATGTGAACTTCCCGCCCCATTCCTGCGTGGAAGTTCTTAACAACGTCTTCTACAACGGCTCGTCTCAATTTACCGAAGTGCACGAGACATTCGGCGGTACGCCCGTCAACATCATCGGGAACTATTATAAGAAAGGTCCCAACAGCAAGGCCGTCATCCCCGCCATAGATCGCGTCTTAGTCGCCAGCACGGGAGAATCGAAAATCTTCGCTGCCGACAACAAGCTGGACCATGTCAAGATCATGGCGACCAGCCCCGCGGAGGCAGCCATGGCGCAGCACCCCATATGCCCATTGAGTGTGCGGGTCATGTCTGCCGAAAATGCTTATGCGAAAGTCTTAAAGCAGGCGGGAGCCTTTCCGCGCGACTCTCTGGACGTGCGCACAGTAGCGGATGTGACCGGACGTACGGGGGCGATCCTGCGTAATCCGGCCGACCTGACCGGTCCGCGCACATTGCCTGCCATCTCGTCCGGAGCGCCTTATGTCGATCTGGACGAGGATGGCATGGCCGATAATTGGGAACGCGCCCATGGCATGAACCCGATGCGGAACGACGCATGGCAGGATACTGACCATAATGGTTGGGCGAACCTGGACGAGTTCCTGGATTTTGCGCACCGGGAACGCCTCGCCGGACGCGAGGTGCGCTGAACCGTGGGGATCAGGGCGGTGCGGCAGGTCAATATTGGAAACGAATCTCCCCGCCCAAGATGCTCCGGTCAAAGTCGTCCAAGTCGATCGTGCTGTTGCGAGAGGCGAGGCGCCCGGTGATCGCGAAGGCGATATTGCGGTTCAGTAAATATTCCAGCTCGAGAAGCCCCGCGAGCGTACGCTCATGCTGGGCGCTGCCGAGGAAGCTGCTGCGGCGGTAGATGACCGCACCCTGCCAGCGGAGGTTATGATAGATCTCATTTTGAAAGCCGAGGCGGAGCCGAGTGTCCGTTCGCGACTGCGCGCCTGACCTGACCGTGGCCACATCGCCTCGGAAGCCGTCAAGCGTGATGACCAGGCGGGGTGTGGGCGTGTAGGTCAGCGCTGCCGAAACGGAAAGGCCGGTTCTGGAATCCTGCGTCGCGGCATCCGGCTCGAAGCGAAAAACGCCGATGCCCGCCTCGCCCCGAATGAGGCCGCCCGGCTCGAACGACACGCCGCCACGTGCGCCATATGTCTTGGAATCGCGATCGATCCCCGACGAATCGACCGGCAACCTGAATTCGCGGGCCGCGATGAAGACTTCTCCAAAGGTCGTAATGATCCCGCTGACCCGGTAACCGACACGGGCTGAGCCCGTATATTGATTATAGTCACGCTCGGCATCGATCGAACGCAGCGCGTTATTGTGCAGCACGCCGCCTTTAAGGCCGAGGGTGATGCGCGCGCCCTCATGCGTGTAGCCCAGTTCGCCGCGCAACTGGTCATATTTGCGAGGGCCGATGTTGGTGATGCTCAGCCCTTCGGGTTCGCCACGTTCCTCCACCAGCCGTAGCCAGCCAGCCTGGCCGCTGATGCTGTCGCTGCCGGACAATTTGAAAACGCCATTGAACCGGACCGAGCCCGACTCCGAATTTTCCGTCTTATTATCAAAATAGCGGCGCACGACAGCACGGGCCTGCAGCCCCAGGTCCAAAGTATCGTCCTTCATCTGCAGGTTCACCCAGGGCGAAGCAGTGAAGCGCATGTCGTCAATTTCGTTCGACGGCAGGGCATAGATGTTGGAGTCATATTCCAGGCGAGCATCCGCCCCTACAAAAGCGGCGATCCGTCCGAGCTGGATGGGCACCGGGTCATATTCAGATGGCGCCTCCAGCAAGGGAGTGGCCCGGTCGAGTTCCTGTGCTGCCGCTGGAGAGATCAAGGCAGCAGTGGCTACTGCTCCGTACGAAAGAAAAGAAGCGAAACGGGCAGATATCAGAACCATTTTTCGACCACCTTGATAGTATCGCCAGGTTGAACGGGAGTGCTTTCAAATGCTTTTGCCGTCGTCGCCTGCCCATTGACTTGGCGAATGATGGCCACGGTGCCGCGATTGGCGCGGAAGGTGAAGCCACCTGCCACTGAAACGGCGGTCACGACTGTCATTCCGGGACGATACGGATATTCTCCAGGGCTGCGGACCTCACCAAGAACATAAATGGGCCGCAGTTTCACAGGCTGCACACTAACCGCCGGCGAAACCATCAATCTTTTTTCCACAAGCAAGGCGGCAATGCGCTGCTCAAGTTCAGGGATCGTCGATCCGCTCGCGGGAATACCGCCCATAAGGGGAATGGTGAGCTCACCCCTGTCATTGACGACAAAGGCCGTGCCGTTTTCCACTTCGGCAAGCCCCGGAATGATGACACGCAATTCGTCACCAGGCGCGAGCCTATATTGATTGGCATTGGCGGTCGAAACCGCGGGAAGACCGGAAACGGAACCAGTGCAAGCGGTCATGAGGCTGACCAGCAGCGACAGGCCAATGATAGGAAGAAAGCGCATCATCGTCTCCCCTTTCGTCGCAGCAATGCTCTAAGGCATTTCTGCTGTTTCAGAACAGCAACGAATTAAAGTCAATCGGAATTGCTTGAGCCGCTGATTTCATGGGCCGCAGCCTGTCCGGCCCAAAGCGTTCAGCAATCTATCCGCCATGAAATTCATCGCCTTCTCTCCTAAGAGATGATCGACCGGAAGCATGAGACTGCGTTCGCCCACTTCGGCTGCAACCGGGAGAAGGCGCGTGTTGGGATGAAGGCTGTTGCGGACGGCAAGTTCGCGCGACATATCCGGGCAGGAGCCGCTGCCCGCTGCCATGCCATTTTGGACCAGCTCTGCTACGATGTCCGACCTGTCGGCCCCTGGCGCAAATCCTTCCAGGTTCAGCATCAGGTAGAATTTATAATAAGCATGCTCCACTCCGTCGGGTACGGTGGGCAGCTGTACCAATGGATGATCGCTGAGACGCTGCCGTAACACAGCCGCGTTGCTGCGCCTCTGCCTCAGCCAATCCGGCAGCTTGCGCAACTGCACCCGCCCGATCGCCGCCTGCATTTCGGTCAGCCGCCAATTGGTGCCGAAACTCTCGTGGACATAGCGGAAACCATGTCCCGATGACGGCGCGGAAAGCAGCGCGACATTCTTGCCATGATCCTTGTACGCCCAGGCGCGGCGCCAGTGCGCGGCATCCCTGAGCAGCAGCATTCCGCCCTCCCCTCCGGTGGACATGATCTTGTCCGTGCAGAAGGAAAAGGCCGCCGCGTCGCCAAAGGACCCCACTTTTCTGCCCCGAATCGCCGCCCCATGCGCCTGGGCGCAGTCTTCGACCAGGGCAAGCCCGTGCGCCTGCGCAAGAGCGCAAAGCGCATCCATGTCGCATGGCCAGCCTGCGAGGTGCACACAGAGGATCGCTCTCGTTCGATCGGTGATCAGCGCCTCGACGGCGCCTGGGTCAATGGTGTGGCTTTCGACGTCAATGTCGGCGAAAACCGGCACGGCCCCCACCGCGACGACCGCCGACGCGCTGGCGAAGAAGCTACGTGCGGGCACAATGACCTCATCCCCGGCGCCGATGCCAAGAGCGCGAAAGGCGAGTTCCAGCGCCAGCGTTCCATTGGCGAGCGAGATGGCGTGCGGCATGCCGCAATAGTCGGCAAACTCTTGTTCAAACGCCCGGCACTCGTCGCCATGCACCAGCGAGTTGACGCGGCCGCTCGCCAGCACGCGGACGACAGCGTTGATTTCGTCCTGCTCATATTGCGGCCAGCGGCGGTCGGCCGCTGGCGAATATGGGAGCGGCGGTGCCGCGATAAGGGGCTGCGGGTCGGTCATCGGCTTCATGCTATCCCCCAGGGTCATTCATTCGCTGCCTTGCCCACGACATCGATTTCGCGCGTCATCTCGCGCAGCGTCTTTGCCCAGGTGGACTGCGCCGGCGCTCGCAACAGCTCCTTCATGAGGTCGCGCACGCCATCCTCGTCACAGGCAGCGATGAGGTGCGATAATTCGGCAAATGCCTGGACAAGCTTCTCCAGCGGCACCGGACAGGGCGTCGCTTCTATGACGCCGGGGATCGAGGATCGGGCGCGCTCCTCGGTACTATCAAACAATTCCTCGTAGAGCTTTTCGCCCGGTCGAAGGCCGACGAACTGGATCGGAACATCAATATCGGGGCGTAACCCAGCCAGGCGGATCATGCGCCGGGCGATGTCCACGATCTTGATCGGCTCGCCCATGTCGAGCACGAAGATCGTGCCGCGATCGATCTTCGCCTCCATGGCGCGCGCGCTGCTTTGCAAGATGAGCTGAACCGCTTCGCCGACCGTCATGAAATAACGCTCGATCTCAGGATGCGTGACGGTCAGCGGCTTTCCGGCGGCCATCTGCTGCTGCAACAGCGGGACCAGCGATCCGCTGGAGCCTAAAACATTTCCGAAACGCACGGTCATGAAGCGGGGGCTATCCGGATCGCACTGCCCGATCAGGTCCAGCGCCTGGCAGTAAAGTTCGCCCAGCCGCTTGGTTGCGCCCATGACGCCCACCGGATTGACGGCCTTGTCCGTCGATACCTGAATCATGGCGAGCGCACCATGCGCACAGACCGCGTCAGCGACATTGCGAGTGCCAAGCACATTGGTATGCGCGCCCGCGCAGGGATTGCCCTCCACAATGGGCACATGTTTGAGCGCAGCAGCGTGAAAGACGATTTCGGGCTGATGGCGGCCAAACACGTCTTCGACTGCTGAACGCTCGCGGATCGAGCAGAGTTCGGGCCGGCAGATGATGTCCGGGAAAAGGTCCCTCACCTGCATCTCGATCGTATAGAGATTGAACTCGCTATGATCGAGAAGAACGATCTCGGCAGGCTTGAAGGTCGCGATCTGCCGGACGAGTTCGCCGCCGATCGTTCCCCCTGCGCCCGTCACGAGAATGCGGCGGGAACGGATCAGCCGATCGACGATGTTGCGATCGAGCGAGACTTCCGGACGGCCCAGCAGGTCGGCCAGTTCGAAGCGCTTGATCTCGATGCGTGGCTCGCCGTCTTCGCTCCGCTGCAGATCGTTGGCGCTGGCGACGGTAAGGTCACACTGATCCGCCAACTTCACCAGATGCGAAAAGGCGCGTCGCGGCATGGACTTGTCGCCGCGAATGACAAGGCATTCCGGCTTGAGGCGCTTGAGCGCAAGAGTTTCGACGATCTGCGGCAGTTGGTCCGGGGAGCCCAGCACGGGGACGCCCGCAACCTGAAGCCGCGTTTCGCGCCCGTCAAAGGTCAGCGCACCGACCACATTATAGCGGTTTTCCCGGTCCGCCTTCAGCATCTCCACGAGCGAGCGGATCCACTCCAATTTGCCGAGCAGCAGAATATTGTGGCTGTCTTCGGGAGGCGCCATTCGGCCCCGCGCAAACTCCCTCAGGCCGCGCCGCAGGGTGCGAACGCCAATCATCGTCACCAGCAAGAGCGCGGTATGCAGAAGCGCGAAGCCCAAGGCATCGAGTGGCGCCGACCTGATCCTGACAGAGATGATGAAACATAGCGCCCAGCCCGACGCCATTCCGCCCATGACTGAGGTCGAAATGGCTATACCATCTCCAAAAGACAGAAACCGCCAGCTCCGCCAATAAAGACCCGTAAGGCAAATGGTGAACACCGCCGTGAGGCTGAAAAAGCCCATGAGGCTGGGCCTGCCGTAAAAGGCAGAGGAAACAGCGCCGGGAATGGCCAACGTGACTAGAAGCAACGTCAACAGGATAAGCGTCCCGTCGATAAGCATGAGGGCGGCGAAGCGCGCGGGCCCGGGGAAGCCGGTCGGCCGCGTGAGCAGGTCATGGAGCAGAATGGCCCATAGCGGCCCGCCATCGGCAAACTTCTTCCGCCTTTCCCCAAGTTCATCAAAATAGGGTTCGGATGCTGCAGGCGAAGTGCTTACTGCCATGATAACCCCTTGCGCGGTCGTAAACGTCTGATTTGACCGGCACGTGCCTGAATGAAGCGATCCACATTCGTCGCGCATGCAGTAACGCCATGGTCAATTGGCTTGCGTAAAAGCCTAGCGACTTGGCTTGGGGCCGCAATGAACCAGACAGCTATCATCCCTTGTCGCAAACTTCGGTAGCAAGATAGCTGAATGGGAGCATTCAGGGCGTCTGCGGCGCTCCAGCGGATGTTCCAGATGGCGAAGAACTACGTCTTCAGGATTATTGACAGGCGCGAAACTCGATTTTCATTTCCCACGCCGATTGCGAGGTCCAGCGCGAAGGCGACCGACGGCACAGAAGGAATTTTACGGCGCGACTCGCTTGGCCTGAGCAGTCGTGGCTCAAAGGCGACGGAAATCGCCCCAGGCGAGTAGCTATATAGCTCAAAGGGTTAAGCTGGAATCATATCATCGGAGATCAATGTAGATCAATTTTACAATCGAATGAGACACTTGTTGAAGTTTCCATATGTGCTACTGTCCCGAAACACAAAAAAATTGGTCGCAATATTCCAGTAACTTCATGTTTCGACGCATTACGGCTCGCCGTGATATGAACGGAGTGACGGGTATGACGACGACCTCCGATGTTGCGCTTGTCGGCTGCAACTCCATAGCCAGCGAAAGCCTCAAGCGCCTTCTTTCCGAAGAACACCGTCGAATCATCTATGCAGGTCCTTCAGTCGAGGAATTGCGCAGGAGCGGCTCCACGGACGCTGCATTCCTGCTCATCTTGATGGAGGATCAGCAACTCAAATGGAATGGCGCGGCCTTGGCCGCCGCTCACCAGCAGCATCCGGCCGCCAAGATCGTCATTCTGGCAACCGAGTTCGATTATGACGCCATGCTGGGAGCTTTCCGGGCTGGCGTGCAAGGCTATCTGACCAATGATCTGCCTTGGGAGCGGCTCGCCGGTTATCTGGACCTCATCGCTTTTGGCGAGAAGATCTTCCCGTCGCAATTGGCGGAACGATTAATCGGTGAGAATATGGATGGCATTCCTAGCGGCGGCGCAGCAACAATTGACTCCGTCAATTTGTCGGCCCGCGAAATGGAGATTCTCCAGCGCCTCATAAGCGGCCTGCCCAACAAGATCATTTCGCGCCAACTGTGCATCAGCGAAGCCACGGTGAAGGTCCACGTCAAGGCAGTGCTGCGGAAACTCGGTGTGGCCAATCGGACCCAGGCGGCCATCTGGGCGGCGGCGCAAGGCTTGCAGGCATTGGGTCCCGCCACCGAGCCCGCAGCTTCGAAAAGGACGGCAGCGGCGCGCAGCTATCCTGCCCTGATCGATGATGCAGCTATCCAGTCGGCGGCGGGCGCCGTGCTAGGAAAGGGTAATGTGAATGGACATGCCGCTCGCGCATGATAACGGACGAGACATCAATCCTGCCGAACATTCGACATGGGATGAGATTGCAAGCACGGCCGAAACACAGCCAATCAAGCTGATCTACATCTGCGGATATGGTCGCAGCGGCTCAACGCTGCTCGACATATTGCTGGGCCAGCAGCGTTCCATGTTCGGCGGCGGGGAGATCATCGGCCTCAGCCAGCACGTTTATCTCAACGATGAATATTGCGCCTGCGGCGAACGGGTCAGAAGCTGTTCCTTCTGGCAGCCGGTCGTCGAACAATGGCATGCTCAACAGCCGCCCCGCTTCATTGAAGAATTTCGGCGCGCACAATGGAAGGTGGGCACGGTCTTCAGCCCGCGAAGATGGTTTGGTAGCCGCGACCTCGAAACGTTCTCCAGCCATACCGCGCGGCTGATGCGGCTGATGTCTGACCGATCCGGAAAAGCCGCCATCGTCGATTCATCCAAATGGCCTGGGCGCGGCATGGCGCTGGCGAAGATCAAGGGCATCGATCTTCACGTCATTCACCTCGTTCGCGATGTCCGGGGCGTGGCATGGTCCCTGTCGAAAGCTTATGAAGCCGACGCGTCCAAGGGATTACAAAGGGTGATCGTGCCCAAGCCGCTCCTCTACAGCGCCGCTCGCTGGGCCTATGTGAATCTCGCGGCGGAATGGCTGTGCCGGAAGGTAGGGCCGTCGAAATATCTGCGCATCCGTTATGAGGATGTTGCAGCCGATCCGGCCGGCAGCCTCCAACGCATCGCCTCGCTTGCCGGCATAGCGCTCGACCCACGCGATTACGAGGCTGGCGAGTTTAACCCGGTCCATCAGGTGGCAGGCAACCGGCTGCGGATGCAGAAGGGAATCCGCGTCAAAAGCGATGATTCATGGCGGAAACAGATGCCGGAGGGGAAGCGCAGGCTGCTGACGCGGGCATGCGGTTTTCTACTGGCGCGATACGGATACCCAATGGGCGTATAGCGCTGCTCCTTATGAATAAGGCGCTGAAATTATGTGCAATGGACTAAGCTGAACCAGATTTGCATGCTGCTGACGAACCATTGCTAATGTGGCGGGCCCGGAGCGCGACGTGCGGACAGACTATCATCAGGCAAATAGGTTCGCTGCGCCCGCCCGTCCCCCTGTCAATGACATGCGCGGCCTGACGCAGAATTGGACGGAAGAGCTGCACCGGTGGGAGTTTATCCTACTGCAAGGCGCGGTCTTTTTCGCCCCCTACGTCGCCTTGCACCCGCCCAGCCTTTATTTCACCCTGGGCGATGGCCTCTTCCTGGGCGCCTTCATGCTGCGCCTTTCCACCGGTCGCATGGCGCGTCCTTTCGCCGAGCTTACCTGGATGTGGGTGCTCGGCCTCCTGTTGCTGACTGGCGGGCTGTTCCTGGGCAGCATCTTCAATGGCGACATGGCCCGCTGTCTCACGCTCATTTCCCAATATTTCTTCGCTTATCTGATCGTGCCCCTGGTTCTGCTGCGGCGGCCTGAAAAGGAAGTGATCCGGCTGATCAAATGCGGCCTTTGGGGAATGGCAATCATGTGCGCGATCGGCATTGTCATCTACATGTCTGGTTACACCAGCATGGCGAAAGGCCAAATGCAGCTGGTCACCGGCGGCAAGCGCCTTTCAGGATTCGTCGATAATCCCAATGCCATGGCGGTGCTGACTGTCATGTCCATGCCCCTCCTTTGGTTCCTGCTGCTGTCGCGCCAGATGAGGCCCATGGTTGCGCTGCCATGTATGGGACTTCTGGTCACGGGCGTCATCCTGACAAGTTCCAACACGGGACTTTACAGCATGATAGCGGCGACGCTGATCTTCTTTGGCGGGCGCCGGAACTTCAAGACGCTGATCACGGTGGTTTGCCTGGGCGGCTCTGTCTTGATGTTTGGCCAGGATTATCTGCCCAAGACTTTCCAGACGCGTGTCCTTTCGGCTCTAGATTCCGGCGACATCTCCGCAGCTGGAACCTTCGAGCATCGCCAGGAGCTGAATATGGAAGCCTTGGGCATGGCTGATAATAATCTGATCGTCGGCCTGGGCGCGGACCAGTATCGCTATACCAGCCAATATGGCTTGCCGGTTCACAATACCTATCTGCTGCTTCTGAACGAAGGAGGCGCCCTGTCCCTATTGGGCTATCTTGTCATTCTGGCGGTGCCGATCGTCGCAGGCGTGGCTGCACGACGGCTGCCTCATGGCAAACTCATATTATTGACAACGGTTACGGCAGTCGTGGTCTTCGCCAATGCCACGATGGGGGTGGCACATGTCTATGGCCGTGCGTGGTTCCTGTTCATCTATCTGGCGGTCAGCCCGGCGCTGATCTGGTATAGTGCAAGAAGTCCGCAGCCCGCCGCATATCCGGGCCGAAGACCGCCCGGCAGTGCCTTCCCACCCCTGAAAGCCTGAGGAATTTTATTGCATGCGGATAGTCGCATCCGTGCTGAATGGGCCGATGGGCCGCCGCTTGATCAACATCGGCCATATGCTGACCGGCAATTTCGTCAATCTGGGCGTGATGCTGATCAGCGTCGCTATCGCTGCGCGCGGGCTGGGCCCGGAAAAATGGGGATCGATGGTGATCGTGCTCGCCTTGGCCAGCACGATCGAACGGCTGATACGCTTCGAATCCTGGCAACCGCTCATCAAATTTGCCGCCGAGGAGGAGAGCGACGCCAATCCTGTGCGCATGGCCCGGCTATATGGATATGGCCTGCTGCTGGACATCACCACCGCCACCCTCTCCTCCATCTTGCTGATCTGCATCTCAGCGATCTTCGCCCCTGTGCCTTTGGACGTGGCGGCGATCTATGCGCTCGCGATGCTATGCAGGATAGTCGGCGCGCCCGGCGCCGCCCTGCGGCTCGACGGCCGGTTCCGGGAAGTGGCCTATTCGCAGATATTGTCGAACATCCTGCGCGCATTCCTGGCCGCCTTTTGCCTCTGGATCGGGGCGGGAGTCATCGGATTCATCCTGGCCTGGACGGTCGCCGAGGTCTTCAACAGCCTGCTATTCCTCTGGCTTGGCTACAAGGCATTGAAACGGCAGAATATCCCATCGCCGTTCAGCGTCTCTCTCCGGGGCCTTCGAAAGGATTTCCCGGACTTCCTTTCATTCGCCTGGACCGTCAATCTGTCCACAACGCTCCGGACATTGACCCATGAAGCGGACGAACTGCTCGTGGGCGCGCTTGCAGGCCATGGCGCGGTGGGCATGTACAACCTTGCCAAGCGGGTTGCCAAATTGGGCCAGCAGATGGGAGCACAGGTTCAAACCGTGCTTTACCCAGAACTTGCCCGCATGTGGCAGAGCGGCAATTACGCCACTTTCCGCTCCACCATCTTCAATACGCAACTGCTGTTGAGCGGAACGGGAACGGTCATCGCCATCATTACCTGGTTCTTCGGAGAATGGCTGCTCCGCATCGGACCAGGTGCGCAATATGTCGCCGCTTTCCCTCTGCTTATGAGCCAGGTAATCGCCGTCCTGTTCATCATGCACTCGATCCCGGCGAAAAGCGCGTTGCTGTCTATGGGCCAACCCAAGCGGGTTCTTCAGATATTCGCGCTGAGCACAGTCATCTTTTACGCGATCGCGGTGCCCGGCGTCCTCTATTTCGGGCCAGCCGGCGCCAGTGCTGCGCACATCTCCTTGGCAGTAGTGACGGCGATATTGCTGGACATCGCCTGGGTCACACACAGCAAGCTTCGGTCGGCCGCGGGACAACGGGCGGTCGAGCAGATGCCCGCGGAATAAGGCGAGGCAGCGACCGAGCGCCCGCCAGTCAAGCAGCTTCCTGCACGATCATCAATTTAAGGGCGTCCCATGCCGCCGCACTGGCGGGGTCTTCGCGATCGAGCGGATGATCCTCATCAGCCGTGATTTGCCCGGTGCGGGCGGGCGCGATAGACACGGCTGGCCCACGGACTAAGCGGGCCGATGGGCTATCCGTCAGTTCGGTGAGCGCAAAACATGCGAACTGCGCCTTGACCGCGCGGGTCTAACTGCCTGCGCAAAAAAGAACCGGGCTCCTGCTCAAGCAGGAACCCGGTTTGTCAGCATCAGGATATTGGGTGGCGGGCGTCAGGCGACGCCATCAGCGCTCCTGCGCCACGGGAAGCCGCCCAGACGCTGATACCAGCGACGGGGACGCGGCAAGTCGCCTTCGAAATATTCGGCCGAGTCCATGTAGAACTGGACAGCGTCTCCATAGCCGCGGCGGGCGTGCTCGGCATAATCGACGCGGTTGATTACCACCCCGTCCACGGGCCGCTGAAGGACCTGCAGGGAAGCCCGCACCTGTTCGATGGTCGTGCGCCCCCAGCGCACCACGAGCAAGGTGTGATCGGCGGCATCCATCAGCATGCGCGAGTCCCGCGTCGCAAGCGTCGGGGGCGCGTTGATGATCATCAGGTCATATTGATCCCGCAGTTCGTCCAGCAAGTGATTGACCCGGCCGATGCGCATAAGCGCCACAGGATTGCGCGCAGGCTCCCGCGCGCTGATGACGACCGGCTCATAGGTGACTAGGTCGCGTACCTCTCCGTTCCCCAAGGTCATTGCCGGAGGGGCGGGCAGCACATGCCGGGCATCGGCCGCACCCGTCAGATAGTCGATGAGGTCAGGCCTTGTGTCCCCGTCCTCAGCCGGGCCCATCGTGCTGTCTCCACCACGGCGCAGGTCCAGGTCGATGACAATCGCGCGCCGGCCCATCGCCACCGCGGCCGCCAGCAGGGACAAGGTCACCGTCGATTTTCCGTCCCCGGTGATGGGAGAGGTAATCAGCACGGTTTGCGCCCGCCCAGGCGTCGCCAGATCGGCGACCTCGCTGCCCAGCCCCCGCGCAACCTCCGCAAACAGGGATTGCGGATCCTGGATTACGGGATTGGCCTTCGCCGATGTCAGGGCGTCGCCGGTGAGTTCAGGCAGCATCGCGAAGGTCCGCAGGCCGAACTGATTATAAATCTGCTCTGCACTCCACAGCCTGTTGTCGGTCAGTTCGATGCCGAACACGATCACTAGCCCTATGATCAGCGATCCGACGAAGGCGGCGAAGGTCGCCGACTTGGGCCGCGGAGAGATGGGGCTCTGCGGAACTGCGGCGGGCGACATCAGGCGGGAGTGGATGCCCGAAGCGGCAAGGCTGGCCTTAACCTCCTGCGCGCGCGTGCTCATCGCGGCGAAGGCGCTGCGCGCGACTTCTGCATTGCGTTCCAGAGCGTTGAGTTCGACGGATGCGGCGGTGTTGGCGAAGGCCTTGCCGGTGATGGAGCGTAGGGTTCCCTCCAACTGCCCGGCTCTTGAGGACGAAGCCGCCGCCTCGCTCCTCGCCATGCCAGCCTGGCGCGCTGCTTCAGCCTGCGCCTGCTGCATCGCCGCTGTGACGACCCGTGCCTGCTCTCGCTGCATGTTGGCGCTCGTTTCCGCAATCTGCGCCTCCAACCCGCGCATGCGCGGGTGTTCAGAGCCCAGCATCTGGGACATTTCGCTGCGCGTCCGCATCAGATCATCCATCTGCCGCTTCTGCTGGTCCAGCAGGGGTGAAGTCGCCCCTGCGGTGCTGATGTTGCTGACGGCGCTGGTGACGACAGCGGCACGCGCATTCTGCGCGGCGCGCATGGCGGCAGCTGAGGCTGCTTCCACGGCGATGCGGTTGATCTGCTGATAGTCCTCCGCTCCGCCGGCGCCTGTCAGCATCTGATTCTTACGGCGAAAATCCGCAACAGCCTGCTCCGCCTTATGGGCTTCGATGGCCAGCCGGTCGCGTTCGCCATCCAGTTGAGCAACGATTTTGCCCTGGCGATCATCGCGCATTTCAGAGCGGTATGCCGCCAGGCTGACCGGATATTGGTTGGCGATCTCCGACGCGAGTTCCGGCGAGGAGGATCGCACGGTGATATCAACGAAGTCGGAATCGCGGAGGTTAGATACCGACGTCATCGACATCAGCCTTCCCGCAAGACGGGTAAGCCGCTGGGTGTCGAGTATGGCATTCGACGGCAGCGGCGCAGAGGCAAAGCGCGGGTCCTGCGCCAGCTTCAGGTCCTGCACCACACGTTCGGCAAGGGAGCGCGAACGGTAGATATTCGCTTCATTCGATACGCGCTGCTGGTTGCGGGCGGCCATGTCAGGCGACCCGCTGTCATCGTTAAGCTCCACTTGCACCGTAGCCGTGGCTTCATAGATCGGGGTGGCCGTCAATTGCACCGCAAGGACTACCGCCACAATGATGAAGACGATGGCGCCGAGCAGCAATTCATGCCGCCTGATGATCTTGAAAATCTGGCGCGCGGAGAGACTTGAAGGCGCGCTTCCGCCCTCCACCGGCTGATCGAGCCTCGCCTCGAGAAGTGGGGTATTGATCGTTCCCGATTGCGACAACATGAGTATGCTCTCCAGATGATCTAGTCCCGCCGGAGTTTGCGACCCTCCTGCTTTTAGGTCTTTCGATCAAACAATCTTCGGGCGCGAATGGCAGGCAAAGTGATTAACCCGTTCGAGTATGGCGAAGCACCAAACGGTAAGCGGGAGGACGCGCCGGATCTCGATTCAACAGCATGACAAGCGGAAGACTTTCACCTCTGCCGCTTTTTCTATAAGCTACCGCTCACGGTAATTTCCGAGGGCGACTCGAAAGAAGCCGGAATACGGCAACGAGCGCCCACATCGATGGGAGAGGGCTTGTGCCGATTGCGGTCGCCATCGCCATGCTGGTGTTGGGTTCGGTCGCATTTCATCTATTCAGCCCCTGGTGGCGCACGCCGCTTGCATCCAATTGGGGTTCCATCGACACCGCGCTCGACGTGACGCTATGGATTTGCGCGGCCGCCTTCATCCTGCTCAACCTCTTCATGGCCTGGACGCTGGTCCGTTACAGGCACCGGGTGGGGCATCGCGCCCATTACGAGCCGGAGAACAGTTCGCTGGAAAAGCGGCTGACGATCTGGACAGCGATCGGCATCGCCGGAATGCTGGCTCCCGGCCTCGCGGCCTGGGGCCGCTATGTGTCGGTGCCGCAGGACGCCACGATTATCGAAGCGGTGGGTCAGCAATGGCAATGGTCCTTCCGCTATCCTGGCCCTGATGGAGTGCTGGGCGCCGCGGCGGTCAAATATGTGACGCCCGACAATCCGATCGGCCTCGATCCGCTGGATCCGTTCGGACGGGACGACCTTCTGGTCGAGGCGGGCGATCTGCACCTGCCGCTGGGCAAGCCGGTGAAGATCGTGCTGCGATCGAAGGATGTGCTGCACGACTTTTACGTACCCGAGTTCCGGGCGAAGATGGACCTGGTGCCGGGCATCGTCACCTATTTCTGGATGACGCCGACCAAGGCGGGGACGTTCGATATTCTCTGCGCAGAGCTGTGCGGCACCGGTCATCATGAGATGCGGGGGAAAGTCATTGTGGAAACGCCCAGGGCCTTCGCAGACTGGCAGGCGCAGCAGACGAGTTTCTCCCAGATACTGGCCGACATGCCAAAGGCCGCCATGTCGATCATGCTGATCAAGGCCAATGCCTGCACTATTGCCGCCACCCGGAGCTCTATCTGATGGCTACTACACTGGCTGACGACCTACGCCCGCTGCATCATCCGCACAGTTGGGTCACCAAATATGTCTGGAGCCAGGATCACAAGGTCATCGCCATCCAATATAGCGTGACTGCCATTTCGATCGGGCTGGTGGCGCTGATACTGTCCGCGCTGATGCGGTTGCAGTTGGGCTTTCCCGGCGCCTTTCCCGCGATCCAGCCGGACAATTACCTCCAGTTCGTGTCGATGCACGGCATGATCATGGTAGTATATCTGCTGACCGCTTTGCTCTTGGGCGGCTTTGGCAATTACCTGATCCCGCTGATGGTCGGGGCGCGCGACATGGTGTTCCCCTTCGTCAATATGCTGAGCTACTGGCTCTATCTGCTGTCGGTGATCGTGCTGGTGACGGGCTTCTTCGTGCCGGGCGGCCCGACCGGAGCAGGATGGACGCTCTATCCGCCGCAGGCGATCAGCGAGGGGACGCCGGGGCACCAATGGGGCATCGCAACCATGTTGGTCAGCCTTGCGATTTTCGTTGCGGCCTTCACCATGGGCGGCCTCAACTATGTGACCACGGTGTTGCAGGCGCGGACCAAGGGCATGACCCTGATGCGGATGCCGCTGTCGGTATGGGGCATCTTCACCGCGTCGGTGATGGGCCTGCTCGCTTTCCCGGCGCTGTTCGTCGCGGCGATCATGATGCTGTTCGACCATTTCGCCGGCACCAGCTTCTTCATGCCGACGATGCAGAGCATGGGAAAGATCACCCCGACCGAAGGGGGCAGCCCGCTGCTATTCCAGCATCTCTTCTGGTTCTTCGGCCATCCCGAAGTCTATATCGTCGCGCTGCCCGCCTTCGGCATCGTGTCCGACCTGATCAGCGTCCATGCCCGGCGCAACATCTTCGGCTATCGCATGATGGTGTGGGCGATCGTCATCATTGGTGCCTTGAGCTTCGTCGTCTGGGCGCATCATATGTATGTGAGCGGCATGAACCCCTATTTCGGGTTCTTCTTCGCCACATCGACGCTGATCATCGCCATTCCGACCGCGATCAAGGTCTATAACTGGCTACTGACCCTGTGGCGCGGCGACATCCATCTGCGCGTGCCGATGCTGTTCGCGATCGCGTTCATCTTTACCTTCATCCACGGAGGATTGTCGGGGCTGTTCCTGGGCAATGTCAGCGTCGATGTGCCGCTGTCCGATACCTTCTTCGTCGTCGCGCATTTCCATATGGTAATGGGCGTGTCGCCGGTGCTTGTGATCTTCGGCGCCATCTACCACTGGTATCCCAAGATTTTCGGGCGCATGTGGAACGAGACGCTAGGCAAACTCCATTTCTGGATCACCTTTCTGGGCGTCTATGCGATTTTCCTGCCGATGCACTATTTGGGCATATTGGGCGTGCCACGCCGCTACTATGCGCTGGGCGAGACAAGCTTCATCCCGGAATCGGTGCATCTTGCCAATGAATGGATCAGCATAGCCGCGCTGATCGTGTTCGCGGCGCAGGGCCTGTTCTTCTTCAACATGATCTGGAGCCTGTTCCGCGGCCCCCGCGCCGAACCCAACCCCTGGGGCGCAGCCAGCCTGGAATGGCAGACACCGCAGACGCCCCCCGCCCATGGCAATTGGGGACCGAAGCTCCCGGTCGTTTATCGCTGGGCCTATGATTACAGCGTTCCAGGCGCGCCGCGCGACTTCATCGCGCAGACCGAGCCGCGCACATGACCATCCTTGCGCGCCTTGCCGAAAGAAGCTGGGAGCCCGCAAGCGACCGCGATCCGCGTGAGCCGGAGGGTCGCCCTTCGGCGGGCAGCGTCGGGCTGACCGTCTATTTCGCCGTTGCGATGGTGATGTTCTCACTATTGGGTGCGGCCTATTACATGCGCATGGGACTGCATGCCGCCATGGGCCATGCGGATGATTGGGTCTCCATGCCCGATCCGCCACTGCTCTGGATCAACAGCGCCATTCTCGTGGCAAGCAGCCTTGCCTGGGAAATGGCGCGCCGATCAAGCGCAGAAGGCCGGGCAGCGCGTGCTTCACTGGCTGGGGCTGCACTGGGCCTTTGCTTCCTCGTCGGTCAATGGTTGCTGTGGCGTCATTATCAAATGGCGGGCTATTATCTTTCGTCCAATCCGGCCAACGCCTTCTTCTATCTGCTAACCGCGCTGCATGGCCTTCACATAGTGGGCGGCCTGGTTGCCGCTGGTTGGGTGCTGACTGAAAGCAACCCGGCCCATCTGCGCCTCTGCGCCATTTATTGGCACTTCCTTCTCTTCCTTTGGATTTTGATTGCCGCCCTGCTCTTATCGACATGAGGTCACATCGCCATGTCCAACGCCATGACGGACAGAAGAGACCGAGAGGTTCTGACGCCCTCTCTGCGTGAGATTGCTGCGGATTGGTCGGCCGATCAGGAAGTCTTTCGCCAGACCCATTGGGGCAAGGCGATGATGTGGATCTTCCTGCTCAGCGACACCTTCATCTTTTCCTGCTTCCTCACCGGCTACATGACGATGCGGTCGTCCGCCGTGCTGCCTTGGCCCAACACGGCAGAAGTGTTCGCGCTCAACATCGGCGGGCAGGATATCCCGCTGGTGCTGATCGCGATCATGACCTTCGCCCTCATCAGTTCTAGCGGCACGATGGCGATGGCCGTGAACTTTGGCTACCGGCATGATCGGCGAAAAACGGCCGGGCTCATGCTGCTGACGGCGCTGTTCGGCCTGGTTTTCCTTTCCATGCAGGCGTTCGAATGGAGCAAGCTGATCTTCGAGGAAGGCGTGCGCCCCTGGAGCAATCCGATGGGCGCGCCGCAATTCGGCGCATCCTTCTTCATGATCACCGGCTTTCACGGCCTGCACGTGACATGCGGGGTCATCCTTCTGCTGATCATCGCGTCGAAGGTCGCCCGCGGCCATTATGACCGGACCGGCGACTATAGCCCGGTCGAGATTGCCGGGCTCTACTGGCATTTCGTGGATCTGGTCTGGGTTTTCATCTTCGCCTTCTTCTATCTCTGGTGATCGCCATGAAGCATGAGATGCCCAGCACCGAAACCTCCGTGGCCCATGAAGGGCAGCATCATCCGATCAGCCTGTACCTGAAGGTCTGGGGCTATCTGTTCGTGCTCAGCACGCTGTCTTATCTGGTCGACTACATGCATGTGCAGGGTATCGTCCGCTGGACGCTTATCATCCTGTTCATGCTGATGAAGGCCGGGCTGATCCTGTCCATCTTCATGCATCTTGCATGGGAAAGGCTGTCGCTGATCTACGCGATCCTGGTGCCGCCGCTGGTGCTGCTTGTGCTGGTACGGATCATGACGATCGAGGCCGATTATGCCTATTGGACCCGGGCGATCTTCATGGGCGGCGGAGGTTGAAGCCATGAGCAGGACGCGCTGGCTGATGACAGGTTTGTGCGTGGCAGGAGCAGCGGGCGCGCTCTGGAGCTTCAGCTGGTTCGCAGGCCAACTCTATCCGCACGCCACTGCCGGGGACCTCGCCTATAAGCCCGCCGACGATATGCCGCCGCGCGTGGACATGGCGTCGGTTCAACGCGATTGGCCCGCCAGCCTCGGCGATCCGGGCGATGGCAACAGGCTGATTGCCTATCATCGGGAGATGCGGGGTAAGGCGCCCATGCCTTCCGCATCGACCGGGCCGGTCGCCGCTGCACCGGCCGTTGATCTTGGCACGCTGCTGGTCGGTGCAGACGCCGCTGCGGGGAAGGCAAAGACGCAGCTTTGCGCCAGTTGCCACGACTTTACGCAGGGCGGCCCAAACCGCATCGGGCCCAATTTGTGGGGCGTTGTGGGCCGGCCGGTGGGGAGCCATGCAGGCTTTGCCTATTCCCCCGCGATGAAAGCGCATGGCGGCAGTTGGACCTATGACAAGTTGTTCGAATTTCTCGCCTCGCCGGGACGGGATGTGCCTGGGACCAAGATGAGCTTTGCCGGGCTGCGGCGGCCGGAGGACCGGGCCGCGCTGATCAAATATCTTGCAACCCTGGGGAATGGCGCTCCGTCCATGCCAAAGCCAAAGGCGTTAGCCAGCACCGCCCAATAACTCCCCTCGGGAGCCTGAGCTTGTCGAACGGGCTCGACAAGCTCAGGCCGAGCGGGTGTCTGTTTCAGCGAACCACCGCGCGCGTATAGAGATGCCAGGTCGCATATCCGAGTAACGGCAGTACGACGGCCAGACCCACCAGCCCCGGCAGCGCGCCCAGGATTAACAGGGCCACGACGATCAGTCCCCACGCCGCCACCGTCACCGGATTGTTCCAGGCGACCTTGACTGATGTCCGCAGCGCGATCCCCCAATTAACATTTTTGTCGATGATCATCGGGAAGGACACAACGCTGATCGCCAGCGCCACAATGGCGAAGCCAAGCCCCACCAAGTTGCCGATGATGATCATGCTCCAGCCTTCGGATGTGCCGAACACGGCATTGAGGAACGCGCCCACGGAAGACACCGCCTCGTGGCCCAGCGTGCCAACGGTTGAATTATAAATGAACCAGGCGGCGGCGATCCAGGCCAGGAACAACATGGCCGTGACGCTGGTCAGGTCCAGCAGCGAAGGCGCGGACGGGCCGCGGACCACATCCAGGAAATGCCGCCAGCGAGAATCCAGCCCTTGTTCGCGGCGTCGCGCCAATTCGTAAAAGCCGCTCGCCAGTGGCGGACTGAACAGGACGGAGCCTGCCAGGAGCGGGAAGAGCAACGGCAGGATCGATACCCGGCTGGCGATCAGAATGGCGAAAAGCACCACGAGCGGGTAGATGAAGCCGATGAAGACCAGGTCGCCGCGCTTGGCCTGGAAATCTTCCCAGCCTTGCCGAAGCGAGATGCGAAGGTCTTCAAAGCCGATCTTGCGAATTTCATATTCATCGCGGCGGGATGTCAGATCAGCTGGTTGCGTAATTGCCATGGTCGCTCTCCCTTGGAAGCCGCCATGACGACGCTTGAGCTTCCTAACCCTCAGTCGGGACTGGTGCCGGGAGCGGCCTTCTTGACCTACGCAGCGCATCGTCTCGGCATGAGAAACGCCTCATGGCCAACAGCTGCACGTTACACCAAAGGATAACGGAGCGGAACCAAAAAGCCGCAATGGATTCGGGCCTGGACCGCTCGTGCGCCAGACGCTTGTGATCGCTTTTATCGATCATGATGACCGATGTTAATCGCTTTCCTGCATCCGCGACGAAGCCTACGCTTCCAATCGCAATCTAAAGGAGAGCCATGTCATGGACGCAAAAACCGGGGGAAGCCCGCTCAGTTGCCCTGCCAAGGAAATAGCGGCGCTGCGGTCGCTGCTCGGCCGAACCAACCGCGACTGGTGGCCGAACCAATTATCTCTGGAGATCCTTCATCAAAATGGCGCTCACGCCAATCCGATGGGCGAGTCCTTCGATTATGCGAAAGAATTCCAGTCGCTCGATCTGGAAGCGGTCAAGCAGGACCTGCATGCGCTGATGACCGACAGCCAGCCCTGGTGGCCTGCGGACTATGGGCATTACGGTCCCTTCTTCATCCGCATGGCCTGGCACAGCGCTGGCACCTATCGCACCGGAGACGGTCGCGGCGGCGCTTCGTCAGGCGGGCAGCGCTTCGCGCCGCTCAACAGTTGGCCCGACAATGCCAATCTGGACAAGGCGCGCCGCCTGCTCTGGCCGGTCAAACAGAAATATGGCCGCAAGCTGAGCTGGGCGGATCTCATGATCCTGACCGGCAATGTCGCGATCGAATCCATGGGCGGTCCCGTGTTCGGCTTCGGCGGCGGACGTGAGGATGTTTGGGAACCCGAGAAGGACATTTATTGGGGCACCGAGGAACAGTGGGTCGGCAATCCCGACAACCAGACCCGCATCCAGCCTGACAAGGAAATGGCCCTTGAAGAGCCGCTCGCCGCGATCCAGATGGGGCTCATCTACGTTAATCCCGAAGGGCCGGGCGGCAATCCCGATCCGCTCCAGTCCGCCCGCGATATTCGCGAAACCTTCGCCCGCATGGGGATGAACGATGAAGAGACGCTGGCGCTAACCGCGGGCGGCCATACCTTCGGCAAGGCGCATGGCGCAGGCGACGCATCAAAGATCGGCGCGGAGCCGGAGGGCGCGGACATCGCTCAGCAGGGGTTGGGCTGGCACAGCGGACATGAGTCGGGCGTCGGCGATCACACGATCACCAGCGGCATCGAAGGCGCGTGGACGCCAACGCCCATCCAATGGGACATGAGCTTCTTTCACATGCTGCTCGACTATGAATATGAGCTGGTGAAGAGCCCGGCGGGGGCGCATCAATGGCAGCCGGTGAATCAGAAGCCGGAAGACCTCGCCCCCGGCGCGCACAGCCCGGATAAGCGCCTGCCGACGATGATGACGACGGCCGACATGGCGTTCCGCGAAGACCCGGAATATCGCAAGATCGCCGAACGCTTCCGCAACGACCCCGACGCCTTTGCCGATGCCTTCGCGCGCGCTTGGTTCAAATTGTGCCATCGCGACATGGGTCCCAAAACCCGCTATCTGGGTGCCGACGTGCCTTCCGAGGATCTGATCTGGCAGGACCCGATCCCTGTGGCTGACTATGCGCTGATCGATGAGACGGATGTAGAAGCGCTCAAGCAAAAGATTTCGGCGTCGGAACTGACGGTGACCGAACTGGTGCAAACGGCCTGGGCGTCGGCCTCCACCTTCCGCGGATCTGATAAGCGCGGCGGCGCAAATGGTGCGCGTATTCGCCTCGCCCCGCAGAAGGATTGGGACGTCAACCAACCTCGAGAACTTGCTCATGTGCTTGGCGTCCTGGAACGGATAAAGGCCGAGTTTGACGGCAGCGCGGCGGGTGGGAAGAAGGTCAGCATCGCCGACCTCATTGTGCTGGGCGGTTCGGTTGGCATCGAAAAGGCGGCGAAAGATGCGGGCCATGGCATCGTGGTGCCTTTTACCGCCGGCCGCACGGATGCGTCGCAGGAGCAGACAGATATGGAAGGCTTCGCCGTGCTGGAGCCCAAGGTCGATGGTTTCCGCAACTATCTGCCGGTCAGCTATCGCGTGCCGGTCGAAGAACTCTTGATCGACCGCGCCAGTCTGCTGCGCCTCAGCGCACCGCAGATGACCGTTCTGGTGGGAGGGTTGCGCGTACTCGGCGTCAACCATGGCGGATCGCGGCATGGCATGCTTACTGATCGGCCGGGCCAGCTGACCAACGACTTTTTCGTCAACCTGCTGGACATGGGCACCGCTTGGAAAGCGGGAAGCGACAAGGGCGATTTGTTCATCGGCACATGCCGCAGGACGGATCAGCAGAAATGGACGGCGACGCGGGTCGATTTGGTCTTCGGATCAAACTCGCAGCTGCGGGCGCTGTCTGAAGTCTATGCCGGTGCAGACGCAGGCCGGAAGTTTGTGGATGATTTCGTCGCGGCCTGGGTCAACGTGATGAACGCCGACCGCTTTGACCGCCGCCGCTCGAGCCTGACCGCCACGGCCTGAATATGATTGCCGCCGCGAAGACGAACTTCGCGGCGGCAGTGACAGTTCAACTCTTAGTGCAGGTCACGCCTGCCATAGTCAGTGTCACCAAAGCGGCTGGGCCGGGGAATGTGCGAAGCGCCATTGGGCTCGCCCGGTTCGTGCACCAGTTCCTCGAACAGCGCGCGATAATGGATCATCGCCTGGCGCAAATCCTCGGTGTCCGCTTCGCCGCGAGCATGGCGGATGGCGATATCATGTGCCGAGCGATAATTCTGCACAACTTCGGGATGATCGACAGACAGGTCGGCCGAGCGGCGGTCGAAATCGACGATCGGATAGCCGCGCGCTTCCATCACTTCAGTAAGCAGGACATCTGCACGAGACACCGCGCCTTGCGGATCATCGACAAACTGGTTCTGCACCTTCATCCAGCCATCGGTGAACATGTCCACCTGCTGCGGCGAGAGACGGCGGAGCGAAAAACTCGCCACGCGCTTTTCCCTTTGCTGCAGCTCGGCTTCCGCCTTGCGCGAACTGCCGACCTCTTCAACCGTCCGGGAATATTCGGGTCCGAACTTGGACCTCAGATTTGCGCGCTGCCGGTTGCGTACGACGAGAGCCACAATCCCGGCCAATAGGACAAGAACGACCAGTCCCAGGCCAATTTCCAGGGGAGTAAGCGTCACCATGACATCCTCCGTTGGCCTGTTTGAGGCCGCTGATGGCGCCCCACCGCACGTCTGTTCAACCCAGCTTGGCGGAGCTTGTTCCGCTCTCAGCGGCGGCGCAGAAACAGGAAGCTCAAGGCGATGACGGCAAGCCCAACCCCGATCGTCCAGCCCGTGGAATGCGTAGCCAAAGCCCGCGCCTGCCGCTCTTCGGGGGGGCTGACCGGAACGGAACGAGGCAGTGTTTGCTGCATTGGCGCGGGGTGTAGCGGGTAGGGCGACTGGCTGCCGGCGGGAACGTGGGGCTTATGGGTCATCTCTGTCTCCTCGGCCGTCCAACGCCGCGCATGCAACATGGCTCCCTGACTGTCCCGATGGAACGATGCGCCGCCTTGCCGGTTGCGGTCACTCAAAGAGGAAGGAGTGGCTCCTATGCATATCCAAACCCCCGAAGGTCATGCGATTCACGTAAAGGACATGGGATCCGGCCACCCCGTCATCCTCATTCATGGCTGGCCGTTATCCGGCGACATGTGGGAATATCAGACACTGGCGCTGTTGGAGGCAGGCTACCGCGTCATCACCTATGACCGGCGCGGGTTCGGCCAATCGGGTCATCCGGCGGGCGGCTATAATTATGATATTTTCGCGGACGACCTTGCGGCGGTGATCGAAAAGGTTGGCGCGCCCAAAGTCTCTCTGATCGGCTTCTCCATGGGGGGAGGCGAGATCGCCCGCTATCTGTCGCGCTATGGTTCGGCCAAGGTGGACCGAGTGGCGCTTGTTGCGTCGGTCGTCCCCTATATCCTCAAGGATGACAGCAATCCGGATGGCGTGGACGAATCCGTTCTGGACCAGATGCAAGCGCAGGTGCGGGAGGACCGCTTCGCCTTTCTTCAGACCTTCGCCAAGAGCTTCTATGGCATCGGCCTCGTTTCCAAGCCGGTCAGCAGCGCGCTGTTGGACTGGACCTTCGCGCTGGCGATCATGGCGAGCCCCAAGGCGACGATCGATTGCATCAGCGCGTTCGGTCGCACCGATTTCCGGCCGGACCTCGCCGCCTTCGACATCCCTACCCTGGTCATTCACGGGACCAGCGACAAGACGGTGCCGATCGATCCCACCGGCCGGGCAGCGGCGGCAGGCATAGCTGGCGCGGAGCTGATCGAGTATGAAGGTGAACCGCACGGCCTGTTCGCCACGGCGCCGGACCGGCTGAACGGTGATCTGCTGAGCTTCCTGGCGGAATAAGTGAAGCTCAGCCTCCGGACGACGGAACCCGAACGGGAGGCGAGCCCTTCTGTCATCATGCAGAAGATCAATCCGTTCGGGCTCGCCATCGAAAGTTGGCAATTGGGTGTGGAAGCTTGGACGGTGATCGGCCTCCGAATACCCAAGCTTCTCGCCGGCAATCCAGCCGCTGCGCTGGAGGCTCAGCGGATGGTGGTCGAAAAAATCGAAGCCATAAGCGTCCTGCAATGGAAGGCGATGACCGGCACGCTAGGCGCGACGCCCGACGCGGCGATGCGCGCCTCCATCGCCCATTACCGCAAGGCGGTGGACAGCAATAGGCGGCGGCTGGGACGGCGAAGAAAATGAGGCAGCCAAGCCTCTTCGAAACGCCGGTTATCCCCGGCCTTTCCTACGAAGAGGAGTTCGTCGCCCCGGACGAAGAAGCGATACTGATCGCGCAGATGAACACCCTGCCCCTCTCGCCCTTCCGCTTTCAGGGATGGACGGGAAAGCGGCTGACCCTGTCGCTCGGATGGACCTATGATTTTGAAAATGGTCGCTTCGGGCCAAGCGACCCGATCCCCTCCTGGCTTGCGCCGATCAAGGCGCGCGCGGCCCGCTTCGCGGGACTTGCCGACGCCGATCTGGTCCAGGCGCTGCTGATCCGCTACGATCCAGGTGCGGGCATCGGGTGGCACCGGGATAGGCCGGTGTTCGACCATGTTGTCGGCATCTCCTTGGAAACGGCTGCGGCGCTGCGGTTTCGCAAGCGAACGGCCACGGGCTTCGACCGCCTTAGCATTCCCTTGGCGCCACGATCCGTCTATCATCTTTCAGGTGAAGCGCGTCATGACTGGGAACATAGCATTATGCCCCAGGACAGGGGCCGCTTGTCCATCACCTTCCGCTCACTTTCCGCCAAGGGGATAATGTTAGCCGCCGCCAAGCAGTGAGCTTGCGCGCAAAACCCCTTGTCCTGTCGGAATGGCGACCCATATCCCGGTCATCGTCAACAATGGAAAGGAGGTGGTCTGATGTCTCATTGTCACGTGCCGGTTACGGCAAAAACGAAGAGCCTGACCTCCGCCGCGGGGGTCCGCCTCTTCTGAGCGCGTCCAATCGGCTGACAATGGAAAGGCCGTCCGGAATTTTATCCGGGCGGCCTTTTGCTTGGTGCCTGTTCAGAATCCTTCCGTCCCCTTGTGATCGCCGAAACCCTGTGAACGCAGTTCCTCCTGATCCTTCTTAGCGCGTTCCTTAGCATCGGCGATTTGCTGCTTTTCCTTCTCCGTCGGCGTCGCAGGTTTGGGAGACGCCTGCTTTGCTAGGCTGGCCTCGTTCGCGGGCCGCTCCGTCCGATCATCTGCCATCATTTGCTCCGATGCTGTACCTCGAGCGACAGGAACGAGCCTGCGCGGATGGCGTTCCTGCGGCCGTCGAACCAATTGCGCTGCGGAACGTCTAGCTTTTCAAAAGCCATGAAGATCGCAACTTACAATGTTAATGGCGTCAATGGACGGCTCCCAGTGCTGCTGCGATGGCTCGACCTCGCCGCGCCCGACATTGTTTGCCTGCAGGAATTGAAGGCTCCGCAGGAGAATTTCCCAGAGAAAGCGATCAAGGATGCCGGTTATCAGGCTGTCTGGCACGGGCAGAGTCGATGGAACGGCGTCGCTATATTGAGCCGCGTTGGAGACATTCACGAAACGCGCCGGGGCCTGCCGGGCGATCCCGAAGACGTCCAGAGCCGCTATATCGAGGCGGCGGTGAACGGCGTGCTGGTCGCCGGTCTCTACCTACCCAACGGCAATCCGCGTCCGGGACCCAAATTCGATTTCAAGCTGCGATGGTTCGAGCGACTGCGGCTTCACCTTGCCTCATTGATCGATCTGGATGCGCCGGTAATTGTCGCGGGCGATTATAATGTCATGCCCGCCGACCTTGACGTCTATGCGCCTGAGCGGTGGCGCGACGATGCGCTGTTCGCGCCGGAAGTTCGCGCCGCCTACCAAACGCTGCTGAACCAAGGGTGGAGCGATGCGATCCGGCAGTTGCATCCCGACGACATCATTTACAGCTTCTGGAAATATTGGCGTGGGGCCTTCGAGCGTAATGCGGGCCTGCGGATCGACCATCTGCTGCTGAACCCGGTAGCGGCGCGGATGCTGAAGGCAGCGGAAGTCGATACCGTCCCGCGCGGGTGGGAGCGGACGAGCGATCATGCGCCGGTCGTCATCACGCTTGATCAATCGGGTGAGGTCCGGTGATGACTTCCGGCGAGCCCATATCCCTGCCCTTGCCGATGGAGGCGCGGCTGGTTGCAGAACTGCCCTTGCCGCCAGGCTGGCAATATGAGCCCAAATGGGACGGCTTCCGTGCTGTGGTCGGGCGGAACGGCAAGAGCGCGGACATCCGCTCGAAGTCTGGCAAATCGCTGGCCCGCTTCTTTCCGGAGATCGTTGAGGCCCTGCTATCGACAAAAGAGGAGCGCTATATTCTGGACGGTGAGCTGATCCTGCCCCTGGGTGGAGCTCTATCCTTCGATGCGCTGCAACAGCGGCTCCACCCGGCCGAGAGCAGGATCCTGCGGCTGTCTCGCGAAACCCCGGCGCAGCTGATGCTTTTCGACTGCCTGATACTTGGCCATGAGGACCTGACGGGCGCGCCGCTACGCGAACGGCGGCCCGCTCTAGAGCGCTTTTATGAACAGGAAGGCACCGCGACTCTGCTCCTCTCGCCGGCGACAGAAAGGGAGAAAGTGGCCACGACCTGGCTGGAGCGGAGCGGCGGTGCGCTGGATGGGATCATCGCCAAGCAGATCGACCTGCCCTACCGCTCAGGCGAGCGAGCCATGATGAAGGTCAAAAATTATCGGAGCGCGGATTGTGTTGTCGGCGGCTTTCGCCGGACCGAAGACGGAAAAGGTGCGGCGTCATTGCTGCTGGGCCTTTATGATGAGGTTGGGGCGCTGAACCATGTCGGCTTCACGTCCAGCTTCAAGGCTGACGAGCGCCCTTTGCTGCTGCAACGACTGACGCCGTTTGTGGGAGCGCCGGGCTTTACGGGTAAGGCGCCGGGCGGACCCAGTCGATGGAATCGGGGCGAGGAAAGCGCATGGGAACCGCTCCGTCCGGATCTGGTGGTGGAAGTCGTTTATGACCAGGTGACTGCCGGGCGGTTTCGCCATGGCACGCGTTTCTTGCGGTGGCGGCCCGACAAGGCCCCACGACAATGCACATGCGATCAACTACAGATGGAATTGCGCCCTGCCGAACTGGATCAGCTGCTGAAAGCCTGATCCACGCGCCGTTGCGCCCGCTGCGCAGAGCCGCCGTCGAGCGCCCAGCGCAGGAAGGCCGCCATGGAGGCGAGCTGCGCGCGTGTCCGATGGCGACCGGGGCCGGAATGGAAGCCATGCATGCGGGCGGCCCAAGGCGGCAGAAGATCGATGGCGGCATCGATCGCAATCTTGCTGAAGGGCGAGCTCAATAGCCCGGCTTGGGGTTTCAGAAGGAAGGACGAAACCTCTTGCGTGCGAGCATCGGAGCGAAGCTGCGGCCGCATCGCAAAGAGATAATCCTGCACTTGAGCGGCGGTGCGCGGAACTTCGGTGGCGCCGAGCCGCTCAGCTAGGCGCGCCATCTCACCATAGTAGCGATCCTGTTCGCGGGTCGTCAGAAACGGCGCGCGATAGCGGCGGTAAGCTGACAGGAAAGAATAGACCTCTGCGACATGGACCCAGCGCAGCAGAGCCGGGTCGTTGGCCCGATAGTGCCTGCCGTCCGGCAACTGCCCCTCCACCCTGTCGTGAACATCACGGACGCGCGCGATCAGGCGTTCGGCTTCGGCGGTTCCGCCATAGGTCGTGCCCGCAATGAATTGCGCGGTGCGACGCAGGCGGCCGCTGCGGTCTTCGCGGAAACGGGAATGATCCCAGATACCTGCCAGCGCCGCCGGGTGCAGCATCTGCAGGAGGAGGGCGGCGATGCCGCCGATCATCATCGTGGTGAAGTCAGCATGTACGCGCCACGCCATCGATTGGGGACCGAACAGTCCCTGATCGCCGAGAGGGGAGTCGAGATTGATACGCTCACCGCCGGAGCCGAACAGCCTGGCGACGCTCTGCTGAACCGCTCGCTGGATCGAACGATGGGGAAGTGAAAGCATCGGTTCCTCCTGCTTTTAGGAACGCGCGACGCGAGGCTGCGATGCGTTTTCATGGATGAAACAGCAAATAGAATGATCTTGATTAGGCACTTTAGGGGGAACGCGAGGCGCTCCGCCGAATTGAACAGGGGTACAATCAGGAGAGAATTTTTCGTGGCTACACGTTTCGTCGCACCAAGTTGCGAGTCGCAGTTTCTTCAGCAATCCTTTCAGGAACGGCTCAGCCATTGGAACCGGCAGCGGCTTGCCCCGGCCTATCCCGACGATTGGGAGGAAAGGTTCCGGCAGGATGAGGTCATACTGCGGCTGGAGCATGGATTTATCGAGGAGTTGCGCGCGCAGATACGCGACCGGGCAGCGCAGGCTCCAACCGATCCTGATGGGTTCATTCATTGGTTCGAGGATCTGGAACAGTCAGGCCCCGGACAGCATGACCCTCTGTTCCCCTGGCTGGCCGAGCAGGCCGAGCGGGACGAGATACGCTGGTTCCTGACCCAGGAAGCCGCTGGCGAGGCCGGGTTTGACGACCTTGTCGCGATGACCCAGGTGAAGCTGCCGGATTCGCCCAAGCTCGAACTCGCCCGAAACTATTGGGACGAGATGGGGCGCGGCAATGAAAAGGGCATGCATGGCCCGATGCTGGCGCAGCTAGTCACCACGCTGGACCTGTCGCCGTCGATCGAAGCAACCGCCTGGGAAAGCCTGGCGCTGGCCAATGCGATGACCGCGATGGCGACGCAGCGATGCTATGCCTGGCACAGTGTCGGCGCGTTGGGCGTGATCGAACTGACGGCGCCCGGACGGTCGGCGCATACCGCACGCGCGCTGCGGCGGATCGGGCTCAGCCAATCGGAGAGGCGTTATTTCGATCTGCACGCGGTTCTGGACGTCAAGCATAGCCGCGACTGGAATGAGTTGGCGATCAAGCCTGCAGTGGCGGAAGACCCGCGCCGGGCGACCGCGATTGCCGAAGGCGCTCTGATCCGGCTGACTTGCGGAGATCGCTGCTTCAACCGCTATCGCAGTCATTTCGGGCTGGAGCGACGATGATGGCGGGCAATCATGGACGCATCCTGCTGGTGGAAGACGACCCGACGCTCGCCGGACTGATGGTCGATCTGCTGCTGGCGGAGGATTATGAGGTCGATGGTCCCTATGCGAGCGTCAGCGACGGCATGGCGGCGCTCGCCAGCCAGTTCCCCGATGGCGCGGTAGTGGACCTGCATCGTCCGAGCCAGGGCGCCAGCCTGCTGAAAGATGATCTGGAAGCCTATGCCATTCCGTTTTTGGACGGTGAGGAAAATGGCACCGGCGCGCTGGAACGGCGGCTGCTTCCCTGGCTGCGACACATGCACCATTAAGCCGCGAAGGCGGGGCCGCCTCTTGCCCCTCGCCCAAGGGTGGCTATGACCCTGCATGGTGATCATCGCAGGAGACGGCATGGGGCTCATCATCGGGAAAATCGTGCGCGGAGCCGGGGTTGCGCTGCTGTTTCTCGTCATTGCGCTCTGCCTGGCGATCACGATTGTCCCGCCTTTTCTCGACCGCATCTATTATAAAGGACCGGTCAGCCGCCATTATGATGGCGAGCGCTTCTTCAATCCTGATGGCGAAATCCGCTTTTCCGCGCCGCCCGGGAGCAACAGGCGCGGCTTCATCGCCCGCTGGCTGATGGGGCGGGACGACCGGCCCGAATGGCCCGATGCGGTAGCGGTAAAGCCCTCGCGTCCGCCTGCCTTCGCAGCGCCGCGCGGCATGGTGGCCACCTGGGTCGGCCATGCGACGGTGCTGGTGCAGGCCGCTGGGATCAACATTCTGACCGATCCGATCTGGTCGGACTATGCCAGCCCTTTCCCGCCGCTGGGACCCAAGCGCGTGGCGCAGCCGGGCATCCGGTTCGAGGACCTGCCCAAGATCGACCTGATCATCATCAGTCACAATCATTATGATCATATGGACATCCCCACGCTGAAAAGACTGTGGGAGCGGGACCGGCCCCAGATCATCACCAGCCTTGGCAATGACAAAATCCTCAAGGACAATGGCATCCCATCGACGGCGATCGATTGGGGGCAATCGGTCAGCGGCGCGGCGCTTAACGGCCTGGGCACGGATACGGTCATCCAGTGCGAAAATTACGAACATTGCCCGGACTATCGCGTCCATGTGCTGCGTAACCATCATTGGAGCAGCCGTTGGGGCACCGACCGCAGCCGGGCCTTGTGGTCGAGCTTCTTCATCGAAACGCGGGCCGGCAACATCTTCTTCGCAGGCGATACGGGCGCAGGGGATATGGCTTGGCCGGAGGAAGCGGCGCGATTGGGACCGATCCGGCTGGCGATGATCCCCATCGGCGCCTTCCGTTTCTGGCCGGGGCAGATGGAGTCGGATTCGCATATCGGACCAAGACAGGCGGTCGGCGTCTTTGAAAAGCTCAACGCCTCAACGGCGATTCCCATTCATTGGGGCACGTTCCGCCTGTCCTACGAACAATGGAGCACGCCGCCGCGCATGCTGGAACTATATCTGCGCTGCGAAGGGATCGCACGCAAGCGGTTCGCGCCGCTGCGGATCGGGCAGGCGATACATGTGCCGGTTTATTCGGCGGTAACGCGGGGTTCCAAACGGTGCGATGAGCGGGCGATCAGGGCGTTGGAATGAAGATCAGCAATCGCCCGTTCTAATGATTTCACGCCGGCCCGACGCCACCAGCAGATAATTGCCGCCAGTCTCTTCGGTGACGCGAGCGATCGCATCGACATCGAAGGTGACATAGTTTGGACCGAGCGAGCCATTGCCGCGAGCGGTTACCAAAACATCGTCCTGCTCGCCACTTGGCCGACAACGTACCAGCACCTGCACATGGGCGCCTTCGGAAGTTAGCTGTTCAAGTTCACAACGAGCAAATTTTTCATTGAGCAGCGCCTGCATCTCCCCACGGTCTCGCGGGTGCGGTTCGCCGCAATAGCGATCATCCTTGTTAAATTTGTCAAAAATCTTCCGCAGTTGGGGCGGAACTTCCTCTTCCTTCAACGCTCTGTCGTTCAACCTTATACTGGTCAGCATCATACGGTCATGCCACTGACCTAGGCGCGGAGGGTTGGCCGGATCGTCCTGAGGCTGAACGCAGCTTACAAGAGCCAAAGTTCCGATGACGAAAAGCCCAATCTGAGTGAGTTGCATGCCTGTCCTTCCCGCAGAGAAGGCTAGAGGCACATATTTGCAAATAGCTTAAGAGCGCATCATGCCGACGGGGGCGGCGAGAACATGGTGCGGTAATTGGCGCCCGCCATCGCGGCGAGATATTCGGCCTGCATTGCCGGGGTCAGCAATTCCATCATCTGCCGCCCTTCGATCCACAGTTCGACCACGCCAAAGGCTCCGCCGCGCTTGCGATATTTGGCGGGCCAGCCTTCCCGCGCGGCAATTGCCATTATCTCGTCCTGGGTCAGCGGCGTGGCCAGGGCGGCGTGGGTGGCGGTGAAGCGGGTTTCGCCCGTGCGGTCGCCGAAGGAGTCGGCGTCGCCTTCCTCCTCGCGCAGGACGGTGTCGATCGGATAGACCTCCACAGCGGTGCCGCGATCGTCGCCCGCCATTGCGATCCAACTGCCGGGCGTCACCGGCGGGAAATAATGAGCTTCGCCGCGCCACATTTCCGCGATGACCTCTGCGACATGCCTGGGATCATGGGCCGCAATCGAAAGATGAAACAGCATGGGACGAGTCTCCGCCGCTAAGATGCCGGGCGGCAGGATGCCACAGAATGGGCGCGGCTGCATTGGCGATTTCAGGCAGGCGCGCTGCTGAAACCCCCTTGGTCCATTCGCTAAAGGCCGTTCGATCGAGGGAAGTCGGGAGCACAGCGCTTCCTGCGTCTCGACTTCGCTCGACACGAACGGGCAAATGACTGCCGGGACGTTAGGTCTTACTACATTCGCCTGCGCGCTTGCCGCTGAGATCGTGGGTCGTGCGCAGTACCGGGCTACCGCCGACGGTCTTGGTCATGGTGCTGCCGAGCGTCAGCGTATCAGCGGTATAATTGCCCTCCAGCACGATTTCCGACGTGCCCGCGCCAGACTTGCAGGACAGGGTGGCGATCAGCCGGCCCTTGCGCAGCAGCTTATCCTTGTAAGCGCAATTCTTCCCTTCATCGCCGGCCAATGCGTTGGCGTCCGGCACACCCGCGGCATCGACGGCGATGCAGAGCTTGTCCTCCTCCGTCTGCTTGAGCGCGGCCTGATATTCGGCCGGGGTGACGGTGGGGGTGTTGTAACCAGTGGTCTTGCGGGTGATCGTCCATTCCCCCGCCTTCATCAGGATCGGCGCTTCCACGGCTTCAGGCTCAGGCGCCTCGTTGCCGCATCCTGTCAGGCCAAGCGTCATCGCCAGCGGCAGCGCCGCCAGAATCGTCTTTCGCATATCCTCTCCCCTGTTCACTTACGGAACGGCGGGAGGCTCGCTCCACGGACGGGAAAGCGCAAGAGAAATATGCGGGTTAGGGGATCAACGCCTCCTATGTGTGGGCGCGTGGAAATCCGGAGGCTTGCTCGCGACCCAATTCAGGAAATGAGCGATGCCGGGATGCGCGCGCAGTTGAGCGGGATCGCCCCGGATCCGCGCTAGTTCGGCATTGCTGAGTTGCGCATGGATGGCGCGATGACAAATGGGGTGAACGGGCGCGGTTTCGCGCCCGCCTCGGCTTTTCGGGATGGGATGGTGCCATTCTATACGTTTGCCCAGCGGGCGGGCGCAGAGCCAGCACGCTGAGCTATCGTTCATTTTTCGGTGCAGTTGGCGGCAACCCATTTGCCGCTGGTCTTCGCCTTCATGCTCATGTCCATACCGCCCGGTGCGCCGGTCATCTTCATGTCCATGTGCATTTCATAGCTTTCAGGCGCGTAGCTGCCGGACATGACCGCGTTCATCGCGCCATGTTCGGACTTGCAGGCGATCTCGCCCTTCACCGATCCGCCCGTGGCGTCGAAGCCCTTATAGGTGCAGTCCTTATTCTCCTGGCCGGAGAACATCTTGCCGCTGGGGTTGGCCGCTTCTTCGGGTGAAACGCAGTATTTGATAGAGGTGCGGTTCATCACCTTCTTCATCTGCTCTTCCATCTCATCGCCGCTGCCGCCGGGCATGTTCGGCATGTCGATGTCTTCGAGCGTGTAGGCGCCTTCCCACTGGCCCGGCTTCAGCTGGACCTTCTGGACCTCCTTGGCGACCTGCTCCTTCGTCTGCGGGTCGCCGGACGGCTTTTCGCCGCAAGCGGCCAGCATCGCAGTCATTCCGGCCAGCGCCAATAGCGGTTTGCGCATCGATATCCTCCCTGTTGCACCCCCGGTGGTGCGAGACCATATCAAGCGGCGATGACAATTCAAATCCGCACCACGCTGGACGAGCCCGAGACCGGCGAAGGCTTCGTCCCCCACCGCCCCGCGCGCCCGGAAAAGAGCGAGGGAGGGCGACCGTTCAAGCTGGTTTCGGACTATGAGCCATCGGGCGACCAGCCGACTGCCATCGCCGAACTGGTGGAAACGGCGCTGCAGGGCGAGAAGGACCAGGTGCTGCTGGGCGTCACGGGCTCGGGCAAGACCTTTACCATGGCAAAGGTGATCGAGGCGTTGCAGCGGCCAGCGCTGGTGCTGGCGCCGAACAAAATCCTCGCGGCGCAGCTTTACGGGGAGTTCAAGAGCTTCTTCCCGGAGAATGCCGTCGAATATTTCGTCAGCTATTATGACTATTACCAGCCCGAAGCCTATGTGCCGCGGTCGGACACCTATATCGAGAAGGAGTCGAGCGTAAACGAGGCGATCGACCGGATGCGGCACTCGGCCACGCGGGCGCTGCTGGAGCGGGACGATGTGCTGATCGTCGCTTCGGTGTCCTGCCTCTATGGCATCGGGTCGGTGGAAACCTATTCGGCCATGACCTTCTCGATGAAGAAGGGCCAGGTCGAGGACCAGCGGGAGATCATCCGCAAACTGGTGGCGTTGCAATATAAGCGCAACGATGCGGCCTTCGCGCGCGGGAATTTCCGGGTGAAGGGGGATAATCTGGAGATTTTCCCGTCCCACTATGAGGATACCGCCTGGCGGGTCAGCTTTTTCGGCAATGAGATCGAGGACATTGTCGAATTCGATCCGCTGACGGGGAAGAAGGTCGCTACGCTGGAATATGTGAAGGTCTTTCCCAACAGCCACCATGTCACGCCGGGGCCGACGCTGAAGCAGGCGATGGAGGCGATCCGGCATGAACTGACCGAGCGGCTGAAGGAGTTGACCGCCGAGGGCAAGCTGCTGGAAGCGCAGCGGCTGGAGCAGCGGACCAATTTCGATCTGGAGATGATCGCGGCGACCGGGAGTTGCGCGGGGATCGAGAATTATTCGCGCTTCCTGACCGGGCGTCTGCCGGGCGAGCCGCCACCGACTTTGTTCGAATATCTGCCAGAAAACGCGCTGCTGTTCGTAGATGAGAGCCACCAGACGGTGCCGCAGATCGGCGCGATGGCGCGCGGCGACCATCGGCGCAAGATCACGCTCGCTGAATATGGCTTCCGCCTGCCGAGCTGCATCGACAACCGGCCGCTGCGCTTCAACGAGTGGGACGCAATGCGGCCGCAGACGGTGAGCGTGTCCGCAACGCCGGGGCCGTGGGAGATGAATCAGACGGGGGGCACATTCTCCGAACAGGTCATCCGCCCGACTGGCCTCATCGACCCGCCGGTGGAGATCAAGCCGGTCGAGGATCAGGTGGACGACCTGATCAACGAATGCCGCAAGGTCGCGGCGCAAGGATACCGCACGCTTGTCACCACGCTGACCAAGCGGATGGCGGAGGACCTGACCGAGTTCATGCATGAGGCGGGGATCAAGGTCCGTTATATGCATTCGGACGTCGAGACACTGGAGCGTATCGAGCTGATCCGCGACCTGCGGCTGGGCGTCTATGACGTGCTGATCGGCATCAACCTGCTGCGCGAGGGGCTGGACATTCCCGAATGCGGGCTGGTGGCGATCCTCGACGCGGACAAGGAGGGCTTCCTGCGTTCCGAAACCTCGCTGATCCAGACCATCGGCCGCGCGGCGCGCAATGTCGATGGGCGGGTGATCCTCTATGCCGACCGGATCACCGGGAGCATGGAGCGAGCGCTCAATGAAACCTCGCGGCGGCGCGAGAAGCAGATGGAATATAATGCCGAGCATGGCATCACGCCGACCACGATCAAGCGCCATATCGGCGACATCATCGCCCATGTGGCGAGCAAGGATCAGGTCACGATCGACACAGGGATCGACGACCGGCCGCACCTCGTCGGCCACAATCTGCGCGCTTATATCGAGGATCTCGAAAAGAAGATGCGGACCGCCGCCGCAGATCTGGAGTTTGAGGAAGCCGGGCGCATCCGCGACGAAATCCGCAAGCTGGAGGCGGAAGAACTTGGCCTGCCCGCCGACCAGCAGGTGGCGGCTCCCCGCGGGCGGGCGACCGAGGGGAAGCCGGGCACGCGGAAGCTGCGCTACGGCAAGACCCAGAGGAAGTTCGGGCGCTGACGCAAGTTCAGCATGACGAAAGGTGCCAGGCGGTTTAAGCGGGCATGATGAAGAGCTTACCCCTTGCTCGCCTCCTCGCCTTGGCCGTGCCGCTGCTGTTGCTGGGGGGTGCCTATGCGTCGCAATATATTGGCGGCCTGCATCCCTGCCAGATGTGCTGGTGGCAGCGTTACCCGCATTTCGCCGCGATCCCGCTGGCGCTGATCGCCTATGGTGCGACGGGGCGGCCCTGCGTCAGCGCGCTTTTCGCGGGGCTTGCGGGGCTGGCGATCGGGATCAGCGGCGGCATCGGGCTGTTCCACGCGGGCGTCGAATATGGCTGGTGGCAAGGGCTGACCGCCTGCTCCACCAGTCCGGCGGGAGGCAATCCTGCCGACATATTGAACCAGATCATGGCGACACCGATCACGCGGTGCGACGTCGCGCCCTGGACGCTGATGGGCATTTCGCTGGCGGGTTTCAACGGGCTCTTGTCGGGCGCCAGCGCCCTCGCCATCTTGGTGCTGCTGATCAAGGCAAGGAAAGAGGCATGAGCGCGCCGAAGAATTTCCCCCGTCCCGGCCGGAAAGTGACGGACGCCGAACGCGCCGCCATGCTGCGCGTCGATCAGGCGGGCGAGTTTGGCGCGACGCGCATCTATGCGGGGCAGCTCGCCGTGCTGGGCGATCGCCATCCCCATGCGCGCGTAATCGCGGGCATGGCGGCACAGGAGGAACGGCACCGCAAGATTTTCGATGCGATGATCACGCGGCGAGGCGTACGGCCAACGGCGCTGCAGCCGGTCTGGGATATGGCGGGCTTTGCCCTGGGCGCGGTAACGGCCGCGATTGGCCCCAACGCCGCCATGGCCTGCACCGCCGCGATCGAGACCGAGATTGATCGCCACTATGCAGAACAGTTGGACGCATTGGCCGGGGACGATCCGGAACTTGCCGCCACCATTACGGATTTTCAGGCGGAAGAGGTGGAGCATCGCGACACCGCCATAGCTCATGGCGCGGAGCAAGCGCCCGCCTATCCATTGCTGTCGGGCGTCATTCGCCTGGGATGCCGCGCCGCGATCGCGCTGTCGAAGCGGATCTGAGGAGACGAAGTCAATGTTGAAGACCGCGATGACCGCCATGCTGCTGATGGCTGCGAGCGCCCTCCCCGCCTTGGCGCAACAGCAGGCCGGGCCGGCGCCGGAACAGGCGCCTACTGCGGCGGCCGGGACGACAGGATCGGAACGCGTCAACCTGGTCATCGTCTATGGCGAAGACCCCTGCCCGCAGAGCGCAGGCAGCGACATCGTCGTGTGCGCCCGCAAGGGTGAAGAGGAGCGCTACCGCATCCCCGAGCCCCTGCGCGGCGATCCGAACAAGCCGAGCAACCAGGCCTGGGCCGAGCGGGTGAAGGCGATGGAATATGTCGGCCGCACCGGCACAGAGAGCTGTTCAGCTACCGGCCCCGGCGGTTTCACCGGCTGCTTCAACCAGCTTGCAAGGCTTGCCAAGGCGGAGCGGCAAGCAGCGGATAATGCCAGCTGGAAGGATCTGGTCGAGGCGGAGCGCGGACGGCGGCTTTCCAACATCGACGAGGAAAGCAAGCAGATCGAGGCGCGCGCCGTTGCGGAGGAGAAGGCGAAAGCTGGGCAACAACAGCCGCAGCAGGCCACAACCCGGCCGGGAACTGCGACACAGCCGTGACGGTTTTCCACATGGCGCGACGTTAGGGATGAAGACTTGCGGAGATTGGGCACTCCGCTGGGGAATAGGGGCGAGTAAGGATGATGACCGATGCGTTTCCCTGTTCATTCCCGCCTTCTGGCGGCGACGCTTTTGCCATTTGCGCTGGGTGCGCCTGCGCAGGCTGAACCGCCGCAGCGCGTGTTCAACCTGATCGTCTATGGCGACGATCCCTGTCCCAAGGGGCAGGGTGACGAAATCATCGTTTGCGCGCGCAAGCCTGAATCCGAACGCTATCGAATCCCCAAGAAGCTGCGCGAAAAGCCCGCGCCTGCGGGTGGTCCGGGCTGGGGAAGCCAGGTCGCGACCATGGAGCAAGTCCAGCGGCAAAATTTGCCGGGGAGTTGTTCGGCAATCGGCAGCAACGGCTTCACCGGCTGCACCGCCAAGATGCTGGAGCAATGGTTCGCCGAGCGGAGGATGCAGGAGTCGAAGGGTGAACCTTGATTAAATCCTCCCGATGCTTGCAGGAGGAAGGCACCAGCCGAACGCAAATTGCGGGAAATGGATAAGCTTGCGCTATTTCCGTCCGGCCCGTTTGGCGCCCCCTCCCCATCTACGATGAGGAGGATTTATTTTGCGAAACCATCAGTGGCACGGATCAGGGCATCCAATATGCCGGGTTCATTATAGGCATGCCCCGCCCCTTCGATCATCTCGAACCGCGCCTCTGGCCATGCCTTGTGCAGCGCCCAGGCGGTTTCCGCTGGACAGGCCATGTCATAGCGGCCTTGGACGATGACGCCGGGAATATGGCGCAGCTTTGCGGCATCGCGGATCAATTGACCTTCCTTCAGCCAGCCGCCGTGCATGAAATAATGATTTTCGATGCGGGCGAAGGCTAAAGCGAAGTCATCGGCCTCATGGCTTGCGGACAAGGCGTCGTCAGGCAGGAGCCGTATGGTTTCGCCTTCCCACACGCTCCATGCCTTGGCGGCGGCGATCTGCGCTGCACGGTCATCCCCCGTCAGGACGCGGCGATAGGCGTGGAGCAGGTCGCCGCGCTCAGCTTCCGGGATCGGCGCGACGAACCTTTCCCACTTGTCGGGATAGATGCGGCTGGCGCCCTGCTGATAATACCATTCGATTTCCTGCTTGCGGATAGTGAAGATGCCGCGAAGAACGAGTTCGCTCACGCGATCCACATGGGTCTGCGCATAGGCCAAAGCGAGCGCGGAGCCCCAGCTGCCGCCGAAGACGAGCCATTGCTCCACCCCGGCAAGCCTGCGCAACTGCTCTATGTCATTCACTAGATGCCAAGTGGTGTTCGCTTCCAGTTCCGCATGCGGCGTCGATCGGCCGCAGCCACGCTGGTCGAACAGCAGCACGTCATAGCGATCCGGATCGAACAGGCGGCGATGGTCGGGCGCTATGCCGCCGCCCGGCCCGCCATGGAGGAAGACTGCTGGCTTGGCCCCTGGCGTCCCTACGCGCTCCCAATAGATATGATGCCCATCGCCCACATCGAGATGGCCGGAGGCGAAGGGTTCGATCGGAGGATAAAGGGTGCGCATCGGGCGATCTTAGAAAAGCTCCGGGCCAATGGAAACGCCGCCTGCCCTTGCGCATGATCTCCGCGATACATTTTGCGACAAAATGGCCTTGGCGCTGCCAATATTTTGAGACAACTCGCCTCTAACGACAGACGGGTAAGGTTCTGCTTTTTCCAAAGGGGTATTTCGTGCGCCGATCGGCTTCGCTGATGCTATTTCTGACGATGGGCGCTTCGCCCGCAGCGCTGATGGCGCAGACCGATGCGCCGCAGGAGGAAGGTGAGGAAATCATCGTCACCGGCCAGCCGCAGCGCGGCTCCGTGATCGGCAACATCAAGCCCGAGCAGCAACTGTCCGCCGCCGATGTCCGTGCGCTTGGCGTCACATCCATATCGGAGATGATCAGCGAGCTTTCGGCGCAGACCAACGGCACGCCCGTCGTGTTGCTGAACGGAAAACGCATCTCCAGCTTTTCCGAGATTCAGGATATTCCGTCCGAAGCGGTGGCCCGCGTCGATATCCTGCCTGAACAGGTGGCGCTGTCCTATGGCTATGCGCCGATGCAGAAGGTCGCCAACATCGTGCTGCGCCAGCGTTTCCGTGCGGAATTGGCCGATCTGCGGGCGGGCACAACGACCGATGGCGGGCGGGAAAATGGCTCTGCCGAGGCGGGCCTGCTGCGTATCCGCGGCGACAATCGTTTCACGCTGAACCTCAAATATAGCAACGCCGCCGCGCTGTTGGAGAGCGAACGGAATATCGACCGGCCGATGAGCGGTCCTGCTTTTATCGACCTAACCCATTTCCGCACCCTGAGTCCCGCGACGGAAAGCGTGTCCGCCAATGCGACCTATGCTCGTGCACTTGGCGGAGTGTCGATGACGGTCAATGGCCGCGTGGAATTGTCGGACAATGATACGCTGCAAGGGTTGTCGGCCGCCGCGTTGGCAGCGCCGCTTGGCGACGGACCGCTCTATCGCGATTTCCTGCGGGAGAACGCCCTGGATCAGCAGGTTCGTGGAACCACGGGTCATGTGGGCCTGACCTTCAACGGCCTGCTGGGCAAGGGATGGCAATGGTCCTTCACCGGCAACGGCGATGTGTCGGACACACGCACCCGCACCGAAAGGTCGGCTTCGATCGACCGGGCAAGCGCGCGGTCGCAGGCCGTGACCGGGGACTTGCTGCTGTCCGGGCCGCTGTTTGACCTGCCCGCCGGCACGGTGACCAGTTCCGTCCGCGTAGGCGCCTCTGCCAATGGCTTTGAAGGCTGGTCGATCCGCAATGGAGTCGAGCGGAACAATGATTATGACCGGCAGATCGCCAGCGGTCAGGTCAGCCTGGACATGCCGATCACCAGCAAGGCGCGAGGCGTGCTGGGCGGGGTCGGCGACATCGGCATCACTCTCAACGCTGCGGCGCAGGAACTTTCCGATTTCGGCACGCTGTCCACGCTCGGCTACGGGATGCGCTGGCGGCCTATCCCGGCGGTTCAACTGCTTGTATCCGCGAACCAGGACCGCGCGGCGCCGACCGGCAACCAGCTTACCGATCCGGAGGTCAGGACCGACAATGTGCCGGTGTTCGACTACCGCACCGGAGAGACCGTGTTCGTAACCCGGGTTACGGGTGGCAATGCGCTGCTGAAAGAAAGTGTGCGCGATCAGTTTCGCCTGAGCGCGACAGTGAAGCCGTTCGATAAGCCTAACCTGACGCTGACCGCGACCTATCTCAACAGCCGGACGGCCAACCCGATTGCGGCTTTTCCCGAGCCCACTCCGGCGATCGAAGGGGCCTTCCCCGACCGTTTCCTGCGCGACACAGACCAGCGGCTGACGGAAATCAGGGCTTCTCCCGTCAATTATCTCCGATCGCAGAGCGAACAATTGCGTTGGGGCTTTGACCTTTCATTCCCCTTGAAATCGCGCATCCAAAAGCTGGTTGAGGCGTGGCGGGCGGCAGGTGCGAAGCCGGAGGATCGGCCCAAGGAATTGCAGGACTTGCGCGGCCTGTTCGGCAATCGCGGGGGACGCCGCGACGGTCAGGGTCAAAGCCAGACACAGGGCCAGGGCGGTCAGGACGGCGCGCCCGCGCTAAGTCAGGACAGCGGCGATCGGGCGCATGGTGAAGGCGGCTTTGGCGGGCCGGGCGGCGGCGGTGGACGGCCGGGCGGTGGTTTCGGCGGACCAGGCGGCTTTGGCGGCGGACGCGGCGGTGGCGGCGGACGGCTGAGCTTCAGCCTCTATCACACGTGGCATTTCACGGAGAGCATTCTGATCGCGCCCGGAGTGCCCGAACTCGACCTGCTGAATGGCGATGCGACCGGATCGTCGGGCGGCCAGCCGCGGCATGAGGTCGAAGCGCGCGTGGGCTACAGCAATAATGGCTTGGGCGCGCGGCTGAGCGTCGATTGGGAAAGCGGCACGCATGTCGATGGCGCGCTGGGCGGCACATCACGGCTGAACTTCGGAAGCCTGGCGACGGCGAACCTGCGTCTCTTCGCCAATTTGGGGCAGATGCCTTCGCTGGTGAAGAACCATCCTTTCCTGCGCGGTGCGCGCGTGTCGATCGGCATCGACAATATCTTCAACACGCGCCGGGAGGTGACCGATGCCACTGGGGTGACGCCGCTGCGCTATCAGCAGGGTTATCTCGATCCGTTGGGCCGGACGATCAGCATCTCCTTCCGCAAGCTGTTCTTCTGAACCGGCTAAATGTCTCCATTTCCGATCCGTTATGAACATGAGAAAAAGGGTCGGAGGAATCTATGGCAAAGCCGATACGGATTGTGGTGGTCGATGACTCGCTCACCATCCGCGCGATGATCGAGACGCTGCTGGAGCGCGACTGCCGCTTCGAAGTGGTGGGCATTGCGCGGGATGGCGAGGAAGCGATCGACCTCATCAGCCTGGAAAAGCCCGATGTGGTGACGCTGGACGTCGCCATGCCGGGCAGGGATGGCCTGACCATTCTGGACGAGATCATGGACATTGCGCCGTGCCCCGTGATCATGTTGTCAAGCCTGATGCGCGACGGCGCGCCGATCATGGTGGAAGCGCTCGAACGCGGTGCGGCCGCTTGCTTCAACAAGGCGATGATCGCGCGGGATGCAGCGCGCTTCATCGCACTGGTGAAGGATGTCGCCCGCGGCGCGGTGCAGGCGGAGGGGATTGCCATCGCCGCCTGAACCAAAGGGTCATAAGGAACAAGGGGCTGCGTTTTGCGGCCCTTTTTTTTGTGCTCGGTTACCCTATCGGCTCAGGAAGCGAGCGACCGGGGCATGGAGCAGGCGGCGGCGATGTCGATGCTGCCGGTGAATTCCACGCCCATGCGATCGTCGCGGGACCAGCGTACCACTGCGTTGACGCTCAGACCCTCGTTGAACTCAATGGCCATCAGCGCCCCTGCAGGCACATGCCATAGACCTTCGACCAGCGCGCCCGTCGAGGAGATATTGCGGATGCGTCCGGTGTAAGCATTGCCTTCATGATGCACGGCGACCGTGCGCAACATGGTCTTGCGTTCGGGACGGCTGGACTGGAAACCTTCGATCAAGGGAACGGCGCCGTGGCTGCTTTGCCGCTGCATCACTTCGCCAGCCTCCAGCGGGCGGCCATAGACATAGCCCTGGATATGACTGCAGCCCAGCTGGCGGATAAGAGCCAGTTCGTCCTGCGTTTCCGCGCCTTCGGCGGTCGTGTCCATGCCAAGTGCTTCGGCCAGACTGACGATCGCCTTGATGATCGCGCTGTTGCGGCTGCCATTGATCACCGCCCCGCGTACGAAGCTCTGGTCGATCTTGATCTTGTCGAACGGCGCTTTCTTGAGATAGCCGAGCGAGGAATAGCCGGTGCCGAAATCATCCAGCGCTAGCCGCACGCCGATGCCCTTGAGCCGGGCAAACATCGAATCCGTCCCGTCATCATCGTTCAGGAACACGCTTTCGGTGATTTCCAGCTCCAGCCGTTCGGGCGCAAGCTGCGAAGCGGCGAGTGCGCTCATGACCGTGGCGGGAAGTCCCGGATTGGCGAATTGGATCGGCGAAACATTGACGGCGACGCGAATGTCGTCGGCCCATAGCGCCGCGTCCCGGCATGCGGTACGCAGCACCCAGTCGCCGATCGGCCCTATAAGACCGGTATCTTCCGCGATCGGCACGAAGATCGCCGGAGAAATCGCGCCGCGCACTGGATGGTTCCAGCGCAGCAGCGCCTCATAGCCAGTGATCCGTTCCGTCCGCGAGGACACGACCGGCTGATAAACAAGATGCAACCCATCGCACGCGAGGGCGTGGCGCAGATCCTCCTCCAGCTTCCGCCGGTCTTCCGCGTCGGCATGCATTTCTGAGGAATAGAAGCGATGGATGCCGCGTCCGTCGCCTTTGGCGGCATAGAGGGCGAGGTCCGCGTTCCGGATCAGCGCGTCGGCCGTATCGCCGTCATGCGGGCAGGCGGAAATGCCGATCGATACGCCGATGACCACCGCCGTACCCTCGACAGTATAAGGTTGGGACAGCGAATTGATGATCGTTTGCGCCAACTGGGCCAGAAGCGCGCGGTCGTGGCGGCCGGGGAAGAGTATCTTGAATTCGTCGCCGCCCTGCCGCCCCACCAACCCGCGGTCGCCCACGACACGTTCAAGCCGTTGGCTGACCTGCCGCAAGAGGGCGTCTCCGGCAGGATGGCCAAGCGTATCATTGACCGACTTGAACCGATCAAGGTCCAGCATCATCAGCGCGCAATCGCCGGGCCGCCCGCGTGATGCCGCGATCGCCTCCTCCAGCGACCGCAACATCTGCACCCGGTTAGCGAGGCCGGTCAGGGAGTCGAATTGGGCAAGCCGCTTCACCTCCGCCTGGCTGCGGCGCATTTCGGTCAGGTCCGTGCCGCTGCCCCGAAACCCGTGGAACTGGCCATATTCATTAAAGACAGGCTGGCCGGAGATTGACCACCAACGCTCATCCTGGGTGGCGGCGGCGCGCACATGGATATCGGAAAAGCCGGTGCGCGCGGACAGATGGAAACCCAGCGTGCGTTCGCCCGCGCCATGCTGATTATCGCCCGCGCAGACGATGTCGCTGATCGGCCGGCCCGCCAGTTCCTCTTCGGGAATGTCCAGCGTTCGCGCCAGCGTATGGGAGATATAGGTGAGGCAGCCTTGACGGTCAGTTTCCCAGAACCAGCCCTGCCCCGACTGTTCATATTCCTGCAGCAAGCGGTCGGAGCGCCGAGCGCGCAGGTCCTGCTGATGGAGGGCGATTGCGCGATCGAGGTCTGCTGTCGCTTGGCGCACTGCCGCGATCAGCATGACCGCGATGCAGCTCAGCAGCAGGCCGATCTGCGCGAAACCCGCACCCTGGATGGCGGAGACGAGGAGCGTGCCGAGGAAATAGCCGACGCCCAGTAGCCGACGGTCGCCGAAAACCGACACGGCAAGCAGCGCCACCGCGACCTCCGCCGCCAGGGACATCGACAAAGGGCCAGCAAATTCGGCGGGACCGAGGAGCAGGCTGAAAGACATGCCCGACAGCAGCACCACAAACAGCATCAGCCATTTTTGAACATGCGGGCGCTGGTCTTGGAAGCGGTTGCCGCGCGGGCCGAAGATCAACAGGCCATCGACCAGCAGCATGAACGTCAGGATCAGCGCATGGGATATACGGCCGGACTGAAATAGTGGAATGTGCAGCAGCGCCATCGTGCACAGCTTGCTCATCAGGATCAGCGGCCAAAGCCGGGCGATGGGGGTGAAAGCGCCGGATATCCAGAAGGCGGATACCTCCGTTCCCCCTTCTCTCAAGCCTAGCGCAACGGCAAGATCGCCCGGGCGGGACAATGTATCGTTGAGCTTGATGCGCGAAGGAGCCATGCCCGATGCGTAACGCGCAGATGTTGAAAGAAACTTACCTTATCCGCTGGCGACGCGCTCGGGCGGACATCTCTTCGTCATGCTGAACGGCGTTCAGCATGACAAGAGCTAAACCTAGACCCGCATCGGCATCAGGACGTAGAGCGCCGGGCTGCGGTCATTTTCACGGATCAGCGTGGGTGCAGCAGCATCGGCGAGATGCAATTCCACCGTCTCGCTGTCGATCTGCCCGAGAATGTCGAGCAGGTAGCGCGCGTTGAAGCCGATATCGAAGCCTTCGCCCTGGAACGCGCCGGGGACTTCTTCTGCCGCGGTGCCATTTTCCGGGCTGGTGACGGACAGGGTGATCTTGTCCCGGTCCAGCGTCATCTTGACCGCGCGGGTCTTTTCCGTGGCGATGGTGGCGACGCGATCCACACCTTCCTCGAAGCTGCGCGGATCGATCTTGAGCAGCTTGTCGTTGGCGGTCGGAATGACGCGGCTGTAATCCGGGAAGGTGCCGTCGATCAGCTTGCTGGTCAGGATTGCGCTGCCCAGGCCAAAGCGGATCTTGCTGGCCGACAGGGTGATCTGGACCGAGCCTTCGACCTCGTCCAGCAGCTTGCGCAGTTCGCCGATGCACTTACGCGGGATGATGATGCCCGGCATGCCGTCCGCGCCATCAGGCCGAGGAACAGTGACGCGCGCGAGGCGGTGGCCGTCAGTCGCGGCGGCCTTCAGCACCGGCTGCCCTTCATCGGAGACATGGAAATAGATGCCGTTGAGGTAGTAGCGCGTCTCTTCGGTGGAGATGGCGAAGCGCGTCTTGTCGATGATCTGCTTCAGCGTCTCGGCTGGCAATTCGAAGCTGGTCGGCAGGTCGCCTTCCGCGATCACCGGGAAATCGTCGCGCGGCAGGGTCGACAGGTTGAAGCGCGCACGGCCCGCCTGGATCAGCATCTTGCCTTCAGCCGCCTGCAGCGACACCTGGCTGCCTTCGGGCAGCTTGCGGGCGATGTCGAACAGGGTGTGGGCGGAAATGGTCGTCGCACCGGGCTGTTCGACCTGGGCGGAGATGCTTTCCACGATTTGGAGGTCAAGATCGGTCGCCATCAGCTTGATCGCGCCATCGGCCGACGCTTCGATCAGCACGTTGGACAGGATCGGTATGGTGTTGCGCCGCTCGACCACCGACTGGACGTGGCTCAGGCTCTTGAGGAGCGTTGCGCGTTCGATGGTGGCCTTCATGTCCCTGTTTGTCCGTTTCTTTTCTGCGCAATGCCCGAAGACGGTCGAATCCGGGCGACAATGATGGATAATCCTTCATAGCCACTGTGGCGGCGGCGGCAAGCGCCTGCTGATCGTTTCGCTTCTCCAAGGGTTGCAAAAGAGGACACGATGCGCTTTGCCACGGTGGATGAGACGCTATTTGGCCCTGCTGGTGCTGGTTGCCACGCCCGCGGCGGCGCGGGATTCGCTGGGCATGTTCGAAGCCTGGGGCGCCTTTCGCGATCCGTCCAGCCCCCGTTGCTATGCCATTTCCAAGCCGGTGGGACGCGCCGGGAACGGCTTTGCCGCAGTGGGCAGTTGGCCGCGGCAGCGCGTCCGCGGGCAGGTGCATTTCCGGTTGAGCCGCGTTCGAGCTGATGACGCGCCGGTGGTCCTGAACGTGGGCGAGCGCCGCTTCGCGCTGGTGGCGGGCCAGGCGGATGCCTGGGGAGCCGATGCGCGGGCCGATGCTGCGATCATCGCGGCCATGCGGTCGGCCAGCAGCATGAGCGTGCAGACGCAGGGCGCGAACGGGCGGGCTTTTGCCGATACCTATATCCTGCGTGGCGCGGCCACGGCGATCGACGCGGCGGCGCTGGGTTGTGCAAGGTTGCGGTAGGACCGCATCCTCCCCCTTTGTTGGTCGAAGCCTTCCTCCTCAAAAAAGAGCCGTTCGACAGGGCTTAGAGCGACGACAATGTGGGCTGACGCAGCCGCTTTAAAATTCGGCCAAAATCGGCTATGGGCGCGCCATGCATTCATCCGTCAGCCCCCTCATGCCGATTCCCGGCGCTATTGATCCTGTGCCTGTGCCGCGTGCGGTGACGCCGCGTGAGGATGGGCGTGTCGATTTGATGGGACTTTCACGTCCGCAGATCAAAGGCGCGCTCGAGGAAGCGGGTCTTGACCAGAAACAGGCAAAGCTGCGCTCCAAACAGTTGTTCCACTGGCTCTATCATCGCGGCGAGACCGACTTCGACGCTATGACCGATCTTGCCAAGCCGATGCGCGGCTGGATGGCGGAACGCTTTATCGTCGGGCGGCCGCAGGTGGTGGAAGCGCAGGTTTCGAGCGACGGAACCCGCAAATGGCTGCTGCGCTCCGACGATGGGCAGGATTATGAGATGGTGTTCATCCCCGACGCGGACAGGGGAACTTTGTGCGTTTCCAGCCAGGTCGGCTGCACGCTCAATTGCCGTTTCTGCCATACCGGCACGATGCGACTGGTGCGCAACCTGACGCCAGGCGAGATTGTCGGGCAGGTCATGCTGGCACGCGACGCGCTTGGCGAATGGCCCAAGGGCAGCATGGCATCGGCCAATGACGATGAAGCCGACGACGCCTTGCAATATACGACCGATGGCCGGATGCTCACCAACATCGTGATGATGGGCATGGGCGAGCCGCTCTACAATTTCGACCATGTGCGTGACGCGCTAAAGGTCGTGATGGACGGAGATGGGTTGGCCCTGTCCAAGCGGCGCATCACCCTCTCCACCTCTGGCGTGGTCCCGATGATGGCGCGCGCGGGCGAGGAGATTGGCGTCAATCTCGCCGTGTCGCTCCATGCCGTGACCAAGGACGTGCGGGACGAACTGGTGCCGCTCAACAAGAAATATGGCATCGAAGAGCTGCTCCAGGCATGCGCCGACTATCCGAGCGCGAACAATGCGCGGCGCATCACCTTCGAATATGTGATGATCAAGGACAAGAATGACAGCGACGCGGACGCGCGCGAACTGGTTCGGCTGCTCCGCCAGTATAAGCTGCCCGCCAAGGTCAATCTGATCCCGTTCAATCCCTGGCCCGGCACCGACTATGAATGTTCGACGCCGGAGCGGATCAAGCGCTTTTCCGACATCGTGTTCGAAGGCGGAATCTCAGCGCCGGTACGTACCCCACGCGGGCGCGACATCATGGCGGCCTGCGGGCAGCTCAAGTCCGCCAGCGAAAAGAAGAGCCGGGCGGAGCTGGATCGGCTGGCGGCGGAGAAGCAGGCCGCGCTGGGCTAAGCAAACTCAGCGAGGGGAGCCAGGCTTACTGATCTCCTCCTCTTCGCCTCGTTCATTTTCCTCCGGCTTGAGCGGCGCCATGACCCAGAAGGTCAGTAGCGTGAAGGCGGTTAGAACGATCGCGACATCATAGCTGCCAAGCCCCGCTGCAAGCCCGATCGCGCCGGTGATCCACAGGCTGGCGGCGGTTGCTGTGCCTTTCACCGAATGTTTCTGCTGCAGGATCGCGCCGCCGCCCAGGAAGCCGATGCCAGCGATCACGCCTTCGAGCACGCGAGCGAGGGCCGATGGATCATGCGACATGGTGGACTCAACGGCTTGGACGAAACCGCAGCTGGCGACCGCAACAAGGGGAAAGGTGCGCAAGCCCGCGCTGCGCTCCGCCTGCTCCCGGTTCCAGCCAATAGGCAAGGCCAGGCAGTAGGCGATGACGATCGGAACAAGATGGGGCAGGATAGAAAAATTGTCGCTCATGACGATCAAACGCGCAAAGATGAATTCGGATGCGGAACGACTAAGGCTATTTGCAGCCGGGCTCCTCTAGCAGGCGGGGGATCAGCGGGAGAAGCTCGCGCGCGAGGAAGCCGATTGGTCCTACGGTGCGGGCAAGTTCGCGGCCCGCTCGGCCATGAAGCCAGCTTCCCCACGCCGCCGCCCGCAATGGCTCCGTCCCACGTGCAGCGAGTCCCCCGACGATCCCCGCCAGCACATCGCCGGAGCCTCCGGTGGCCAGCCCAACGCAGCCGCCCTCATGCAAAAGGCAGTCGCCGTCCGGACCCGCGATGACGCTGCGCTCGCCCTTAAGGACCACTATGGCTTGAAAGTCGCTCGCCACGCGGCGGGCGATGGCGGCGGGATCGGCGGCGATGGCCTCCGCGCTTTCGCCGGTAAGGATCGCCATCTCGCCGTGATGCGGCGTCATGATGATGTGCCCTTCATGTCGGGCTATCAGCGATTGCAGACTCCGTGCGGAGGTCAGCGCGGCGGCGTCAAGAATGGTGGTGACATGCGGTTCGGCGGCAGCGAGGATCGCCGTCACCAGTTCGTCTGTCTGCGCGCTGACATTCATGCCGGGACCAAGGACCAGCGCGTCGCAGCGCGCGAGCAGAGGCGCCAATATTTCGGCAGCACCTGCGGCGATCTCGCCATCCTCCTGCGCGGGCAGCGCGATCATCGCCGCTTCGGGCACCAGCACGCCGAGCGACATAGCGGCCGACCTGACGGTCGCCATCTGCAGCTTGCCCGCCCCTGCCCGCAGCGCAGCCTCGCCCGTCAGGCGTAGTGCTCCGGGCACGAACTCCGCGCCGCCCACCACCAGCACGCGGCCGCGGCTATTCTTGTCCGAATCGCTTTCCAGGATCGGGAGCGGGTGCGAGCGCAGCCATTCGATATCGAGCGGATCGGCGGGGATCATCCGCGGGCGCCCGCGATTGCGTCAGGCTCGCGAGTGACAGGTGTCGCCTCTTCTTCCATCGGCGCTGTCACATTGTAGCGCCGCAGCACCAGCCCGCCATCGCGCCCTTGCGACGGGTCATAGACATAGTCGGTGATCGCGCAGTTGGCGACGTCGCCTGCCCGGTCGATCGCCAATATCTCCGCCTCGTTCAGCCCCTCTATGATGTAGCGCAGACACAGCACAACGACTTGATGGGTGAAGATCATCACCCGTCGCCCGGCATAGTGCAGCGATATGGTGTCCATGACCGACCGCAGCCGCAGGATGACGTCGCACCAGCTTTCTCCACCAGGCGGGCGATGATAGAATTTTCCTAGCATCTGGCGAAATTCAAACTGCGCGGCTTCGAGATTTCGGATGCCTGAAGTCGTCAGGCCGTCCAATATGCCGAACTCCTTTTCGCGCAACCGCTCGTCAAAGCAGATCGGTTCGTCGCTGCGGGCACCTCCGGCTTCGCGGAAAACCTGCGCCGTCTGGAATGCGCGAAGATAGGGGGAGGAGAGAAGTATTTCCGGGCGATGATCCTCCGCCGCACTGGCGAACCAATGACCGAGCGCCTGCGCCTGTTCACGTCCGAGCGCGCTCAGGGGCACATCGGCGTCACGCACGGAAAGGGCGATCCGGTCCGCCTGCGCCTCTGTCGCAGCATCGCGCGCGACATTCCCCGCGCTTTGGCCATGACGGACGATGATGAGCTGGCTTGGCCAATGGAGGGACGCCACGTGATCTTCTGCCTTTCGGGTTTGCCGAGGCATGAAGAACGGTCGCGCTGCAGCTTTGATCCAACGGCCAACACCTCGCAATGGGAGGGTGGCGCAGAAAATGGTGACCCCTACGGGAATCGAACCCGTGTTTCAGCCGTGAAAGGGCCGCGTCCTAACCGCTAGACGAAGGGGCCACATGCAGAACCGCTTAGGCAGCGCTGCGAAGCGAGGGCGGCTTTAGGGGGGGAGCCTGCAACGGTCAACCCCCTTGCGACAGGAAAAACGACCTCATCTCTCAATCTGCCCAGGCGGCGTCTTCCAGATGCACTTCGGCGGCCGGGCGGCTCCCCCAGTCATCGATCTTGGCCCGGCCTGCGACCCAGAGTCTGCGATCGTGGGGGGCGCCGAGGATTGCCTGGCCAAGGTCAGTTTCAGCTTGGCGGAAGGCGATGGTCTTGATCGAGCGACCGTCCTCACCCGCCATGATCGCGCGCAAATGGCCGTTGCCGACGACATCGGCCTTGATCACGCGCATGGGTCCGGCAGCGACGAGCGGCGCGGGCCAGCCAGCTCCATAGGGTCCACCCGCTTCGATTGCGGCGACAAAGTCCGGATTGATGCCCGCGGGGGCCAGCACGGCGTCGATGAGCAGCGCCCGGTCATCACGGGCGCGCGCGACTGACGAGGCGAGCCGTTCGTCCAGAAAATCCGCAAAGGCGTCCAGCTTGTCCGCTGCCACCGTCAGCCCGGCCGCCATGGCATGGCCACCGCCCGCAACAAGCAAGCCGCTATCCTTCGCCGCCAGTACCGCCGCGCCCAGATCCACGCCTGAGATGGATCGGCCAGACCCCTTACCCGTCCCAGCCTCATCAATGGCGATGACGATGGCCGGGCGGCCGGCTTTCTCCTTGATGCGGCCAGCGACGATGCCGATCACGCCGGGGTGCCAGCCGGGACCAGCGATTACGGCGACGGCCCGGTTGCCCTGCGCGGCTAGCAACTCCTCCGCCTCAGCCTGGACAGCCGCTTCAATGGCGCGGCGCTCCTCGTTCAACTGGTCGAGTTCGGCAGCGATGTGCGCGGCTTCCAGCGGGTCTTCGGTCGTAAGCAGGCGCACTCCCAGATCCGCCTTGCCAACGCGGCCGCCCGCATTGATGCGTGGGCCAAGTGCAAAGCCCAGGTCGTGGCAGAGCGGCGCGCGGCTGAGGCGGCTGGCGTCGATCAAGGCGGAGAGGCCGATATTGCGGCGCTTCGCCATGACCTTCAGCCCTTGGGCGACAAAGGCGCGATTGAGGCCCTTCAGCTGCGCAACATCGGCAACGGTGCCGAGCGCCACGATGTCGAGCAGTTCCATGAGGGCGGGCTCGGCGCGCTGGCCGAACCAGCCCCGCCTGCGCAGGACGCGGATCAACGCGGCGCCCAGTAGGAAGGCGACCCCGACGGCCGCAAGATGGCCGTGGGCGGCCGCTTCCTCCACCTCGTCCAGGCGATTGGGATTGACGAGGGCGAAAGCCTCCGGAAGGGCGGCGGCGCATTTGTGGTGGTCGATGACGACGACATCGACCCCCACCGCCTTCGCCATGGCGAGCGCTTCAAAAGCCTGCGCGCCGCAATCAACAGTGACGATCAGGGTCGCCCCCTCCCCTGCAAGGCGAACCAACGCTTCGCCGGAGGGGCCATAGCCTTCCATCAGCCGATCAGGGATATAGGGCTGCGCTGCAAGGCCAAGGTCACGCAGCAGGCGGATCAGCAAGGCCGCGCTGGTCGCGCCATCGACATCATAGTCGCCGAAGATGCGGACCTGTTCGCCCTTTTGAACGGCGTCCGCCAAGCGCTCGGCAGCGTGGTCCATGTCGCGAAACAGGCTGGGGTCCGGCATGAAATGGCGGATCGTGGGATTGCGATGGGCCTCGACAGCCTCGCGCGGACAGCCCCGGGCCAGAAGCAGTTGGGTTACGAGATCGTCGGGCAGATAGCCCGGTCCACGCGCGTCCGCCCCTGCCCCACGCCAGCGCCACGGTTGTCCAAGGATCGAGCGGGAAACATTGAGCGCGACAGTCATGTCCGATCCCTAGACGGGTCGAGCGACTGAGGGAAGCGGTTCACCGAGAGGCGCGGAACCCAAGTGCGCTTTTGCGCGTATTCCTCTTCCGCGCGCGTGCACGGCGGACTGAAAGGGGCGGCGAAGTTTAGATGGGTCCAAGGCAGGCGAACCGCGTCCGGCATGCCTTGGGCGTCCTAATGATTGCTGCATCCCCCTTGGCGCTTCACGCCCAAACTCCGCCCAGTTCCGCTACGGCCGAGCAGGAGCCGCCGATCCTGCCGGACGAAGAATTTGAAGCGCGTCTTCCCAAGGCGAGCGAAGCCGACCCCGCCAACCCTTCCGCACCGCTGCCGTCGATCGAAAGCTGGATCGATCAGCAGATGCCGCAGGCCAGCGGCGCTGCAGAGCTGCCTCCCGCCACCGAACCGGCTGCTGAAGCAGAGCTGGCCCAGCCGCTGCCGCCCCTCGACAGCGTCACTGTCCCAGCGCAAGTCGCAACCACAGATCCAGACAAGAAGACACCCGTCGTGCGCTATGCCATCGAGATCGACGGGTTCGGCAAGACGGGGCTGGAGGACGAGTTCCGCGACGAGTCCGCGCTGGTTGATGGAGACGGGCGTGCTGAGACCGCCGCTATGGTGCAGGCGCGCGCGCATGAGGATGAAGCGCTGGCCGTGCGGCTGCTCTATTCACAAGGCTATTATGACGCCGCGGCCCTTGCGTCGCTCGATCAGACCGGCGATGGCGGGCTGAAGGCGGTGCTGTCCGTCACGCCGGGGAAGCGGTACAAGATCGGAGAGATCGTCGTAAATGCAGGGCGCACCGTACCGCCTAGTCTCATCCGCGACAGCCTATTGCTGAAGACCGGCGATTATATCATCGCAGCCGACGTCGAGGCCGCCGAGGCGAATGTCGGCGTGAAGCTGCCCGAAAATGGCTATCCTTTCGCCAAGGTGGGCGAGCGCGACATATTGCTCGACCCCGCCACCGTGACGGGAGACTATACCCTTCCCGTAGAGGTCGGACCGCGCGGCTCCTTCCGGGGGATCACCACTGCAGGCCCCAAGCTGGCGTTTGGCGCCGATCATGTGAAGGTCATCAGCCGCTTCAAGCCGGGCGAGCTGTACGACAGCCGCAAGGTGGACGATCTGCGGCGCGCGCTGGTTGCGACAGGTCTATTTTCCAGTGTCACCGTCGATCCGGTGCGGACGAACGAGCCTGGGCCGGACGGCACCGAATATGTCGATCTGCATGCCGAGCAGGAAGCCGGGCCGCCGCGCACTCTGGCAGGCGAGGTTGGCTATGGCACCGGCCAAGGCTTCCGGGCCGAAGCGACATGGACGCACCGCAATCTTTTCCCGCCAGAGGGCGCGCTGATCGCCAAGGTGATCGCGGGCACGCAGGAGCAAGGCGTGTCGGGCACCTTCCGCCGTTCCAATGCGGGCAAACGGGACAAGACGTTCCAGGCAGGCGTGCTGCTCAATCATCAGAAATATGATGCCTATGAAGCCTTCACGGCGGGCCTCAACATCAGCTGGGCGCGGCAATCGACGCCGATTTTCCAGAAGCGCTGGACCTATACCTATGGCGCGGAGATCCTGCTTTCCAACGAAAAGACCACGATCGATCCAGCGACGGGGGAAAGTGAAAGGCTGACCTATTTCATCGGCTCGCTGCCGGTGCAGCTAGGCTATGACCGGTCGAACGATCTGCTCAATCCCACCAAGGGTTTTCGCGCCAACCTGCGCGTTTCGCCCGAAGCATCGCTGCAGGGCAATGTGTCGCCCTATGCGCGCGCGACCTTCGACCTTAGCGGCTATTACCCGCTGTCCGACGCGTTGGTAATCGCGGGCAGGACCCGGCTGGGCACGATCAGCGGCGCGGCCCGCGACCAGATCGCGCCTTCGCGCCGGGTCTATGCGGGCGGCGGCGGTTCGGTGCGCGGCTTTGGCTATCAGGAATTGGGACCCAAGGACGTCAATGACGATCCCATTGGCGGCCGTTCAGTCAATGAATTCGCGGTAGAGGGCCGCTACCGCTTCGGCAATTACGGCGTGGTCGCCTTCGTCGATGCGGGCCAGGTCTATGAAAGTTCGATCCCGAAATTTTCCGACATCCGTTATGGTGTGGGAGTCGGCGGACGCTTCTACACCGACTTCGGCCCGTTCCGCGCCGACATAGCCATGCCGATTAATCGCCAACCTGGGGAATCCAAATTCACCCTCTATATCGGCATCGGGCAGGCATTCTGATGGCAGAAGATACGCCTCCCACCGACGGCGCCGAAACCATCGTGATCCGGCAAGGTCGGCCGCTGTGGCAAAGGATCGTGTTGGGCGCGACTGGCCTGATCGTCGCTTTAGTCGTTCTGGCAGCAGGATTACTGCTGTTCCTGAACACCCAGCCGGGCAAGAAATTCCTGATCCGGCAGATCGCGGCCCTCAAGCTGGAATCGGGCATGGCGATCGAGGTCGGGCGTATCGAAGGTTCGGTTTACAGCGACATGGTCATCCATGACCTGGTGCTGCGCGATCCAAAGGGGCCTTTTGCAGTCAGTCCGCGCGTTCATGTCGTGTGGAACCCGTTCCGCTACCTCAACAATCATATCAGCGTGCGGCTGCTGGAAAGCCCGCTGGTGATTCTGGCCCGCAGTCCACAGTTCAACGTCACAAAGAGCGACCCGAACGCGCCGATCCTTCCGGATTTGGACATCGATGTCGGTCGGATGAAGATCGCAAAGTTTGTGCTTGCAAGGCCCGTCATCGGCCAGAAGCGCGAGATCGCAATCGATGGCGTCACGCATATCGCGGACGGCCGCGCGCAGCTTAGCGCCGACGCGGTCGTCAACAGTGGCGATCGTCTGCAAGCCTGGCTCGACGCGGTGCCGGGCCAGAACCGCCTTGCGATGAAAGGCACGCTGACGGCTCCTAAAGGCGGCGTGATCGCAAAGATGAGCGGCCTGACCGATGGCATGACCGCCACGCTGGACGGCCGAGGAACATGGCAGGCGTGGAATGGGCGGATCGTTGCGACATCGCCAAAGGGTCAGCTTGCCGACATCGCGCTGGCGGCGCGGGACGGCAATTTCACGGCGAAAGGTCCGGTGCGGCCGGGCTTGGTCTTCGCCGGGACCATCGACCGGCTGACAGCGCCAGCACTGAGCATCGACCTTTTCGCGGGACTGAACGAACGACGGGTGAACCTGAAGGGATCGCTGCGTTCTACCGCGATAGCTGCGACGGCGCAGGGGCTGATCGATCTGGGTCGGAGCAGGTTCAGCGGTCTCAAGATCGACGCCGCGCTGCTAACCCCCGGGGCAATCATGGAAAAGGTGCGCGGCAAGGATGTTCGCGCGTCGGTGATCCTGGACGGGCCGATGGCGACGCCCTTCATCGACTATGATCTAAGCGCCGCTCTGCTTGCCTTCGACCAGACCGGCATCGAGGGATTGAAGGCCAAGGGCCGGGCGGTCCTCGACGCCGATCGCATCCGCATCCCGGTGAACGCCACCGCGCGACGGGTGACGGGGCTCAATGCTGCGGCGGGCGGATTGCTGCAGAATCTGCGCGTGAAAGGCGATTTCGCTTATGCCGCAGGCAAGCTTATCAGCGACAATCTGAAGATCGACAGTGATCGGGTGGATGCGACCGCGATCGTGCTCGCTGACCTTGACAATGCGATCTATCGTGGTGCGCTCAAAGGGCGGGTGAACGACTATAAGATCGACGGCGTAGGTATCGTCAACCTGAGCACGGACGTCGAACTGGTGCCGGGCCCCAAAGGCGGTTGGGGCTTGTCCGGCAAGTTCGGCGTGCGGACGGCGCGATGGGAGAATGCGTCGGTCCGCGATTTCCTGGGCGGCAATGCGGTCATGTCCGGGCGCATCGGCATGACGCCGGAGGGCAAATTCACTCTCGCGGGCCTTAAAGGCGCAGCACCCAATTTCCGCGTCCATTCGGGGACGGGCAGCTATGATACGAATGGCGCGATCACGTTCGATGCCGCCGCTTCATCTCGCCAATATGGCCCCTTAGCGCTGAGCGTGCGCGGCACGATGGAACGTCCACGGGCCGTGCTACGCGCGCCGCGTCCCAATGTGGGCGTGCAACTGTCCAACGTCGTCGCGAAGCTGAATGGCGAAGCGGCTGGTTACCGGCTGGAGGCGACAGGCGGGTCTGCCTATGGCCCCTTCTTCGCCGATGTGCTGATCCGCACGGCAAAGGGTCCCCTGACCATAGACATAAGGCGAGCGCGCTTCGCTGGCGTGGACATGAATGGCCGCGTGCAGCAGACCGCCGCTGGCCCGTTCGCAGGGCAGCTCGCGATGAACGGGTCGGGCATCAACGGGACGGCCCGGCTGTCGGCCGTTGGCAAGGCGCAGGGCGTTGCCGTCAACGCAACCGCGAGTAATGCCAAATTGCCTGGCGAGGCAGAGGTGGTGATCGGCCGCGCGATCCTGACGGCGAACATGGTGCTGACCGATCAGCCGCGCATTACCGCCGATGTGCAGATGGCGAACGCGGCCTATGGCGACTATGTCGTGCGGAAAGCGCGTGGGCGCATCGATTATCAAGGCGGTCGCGGGCGGGCACAGTTGGTCGCGGATGGATCGACCGGGGTGCCTTTCTCCATCGCGATGAATGCGGCGCTGCGTCCGGCCCTTTATGCGGTGGCGATTGAGGGCAAGGCGAGCAACATCCCCTTCCGTTTCGCGCAGCCGGCGATCATCCGGATCGAACGGCAGGGTTATAGGCTGGAGCCGGCAACGCTTGTGCTGCCGCAGGGCCGGGTCGATCTGGCCGGGCGTTTCGGCGCGCAGACCGCATTGCAGGCGCGGTTCAAGGATTTCGACCTGGCGATCATGAACCTGATGAGCCCCGGCCTTGGCATCAGCGGCAAGGCGACAGGCGCGCTTGACTTTGCCCAGAGCGGCGGCGCCTTCCCCACCGCGACCACGCGCCTTGCCATCGCCGAATTCCGCCGCTCCAGCCTGACAGCCGTGTCGGACCCCGTCTCTATGGCAGTGGAGGGCCGCCTTTCCGGCCGGGGCGGCGACCTGCGGGGCCTCATCCGGCGGGGCAATGCGCCTCTCGGCCGCTTCATCGCAACGTTTGCGCCGCCGGGTCCGGGAGCAAGCTGGACGCAGCAGCTTCAGTCTGCGCCGCTGGGCGGAGGCATCCGTTATGCAGGGCCTGCCGATGTTCTCTTCTCCTTCGCCGGGCTCGCCGACCAGCAGTTGAGCGGTCCCATCGCCGTTGCTGCCGATTTCAGCGGCCGCCTGACTGCGCCGCGGCTCAACGGGATCGTCCGGGCAAATGCGCTGACTTATGAAAATGAGACGTTCGGGACGCGGCTGACGCAGATGCGGCTCGACGGGCGCTTCACTAATGATCGGCTGGAGATACGCGATTTCTCGGGCCGGGCGGGTGATGGCACAGTGCAGGCGAGCGGTTCGGTAGGGCTGGCGGCGGACAGCGGCTTTCCCATGAAAATCGCAGTGAAGCTGGACCGCGCGCGCATCGCTCGCAGCGAAGCGATCACCAGCGTCGTAAGCGGGACCGTCAATGTCACCAACAGCGCAGCCAATGGCGGGTTGATAAAAGGCGACCTTTGGTTGCCCGAAACACGATATCGCATCGCGTGGCAGGGAGGGGCCAAGATCCGGCAATTGCAGGGCGTCCGGCGGAAGGGTGAAGGCACCGACCTGCTCGACCAGCGGCTCGCCTCACGGCAGGCCGCAGCTGCGCCAGCCGACTGGAAACTCGACATACGCGTGCGCGCCGACAATGAAATCTACCTGACCGGTATGGGGCTCGATTCTGAATGGAAGACCAACATGCGGGTCACCGGCACCACCACGGCGCCGCGTATCGTTGGCAAGATTGAAGTGATCCGGGGCCGCTACAGCTTCTCGGGCCATCAGTTCGATTTGGAACAGGGCGTCATCACCTTCAACGGGCCGATGATGAACCCGGTGCTGGCGGTCCGCGCTGAAACGCGCATCAACACTGTGACAGCCGGTATCGCTGTCGGCGGGACGGCGCAGCGGCCCGACATCAGCTTTATATCGACGCCCACCCTGCCGCAGGATGAAATCCTGGCGCGCATCCTGTTCGGCGACAATGTCGCGAACCTGTCGGCGACGCAGGCGATCCAGCTCGCGGCGGCTCTCAATGGTCTGCGTGGCGGCGGCGGCGGGCTCAACCCTATGGGCAAGTTGCAGAATGCCTCCGGCGTCGATCGCATTGGCATCGTGAGCGGGGACGAGGCATCAGGGCGTGGTACGTCGCTGGCGGTGGGGCAGCATATCTCCAACAATATCTATGTGGAGGTGATTACCGACCCCAAGGGCTTTACCGCAACGCAGCTGGAAATCTCGCTGTCCAAAACGCTGAGCCTGCTGTCGAAGACAGGCACCAATGCGGGATCGTCGGCGAACCTGCGTTATTCGAAGGATTATTGAGCCCGTTCGGATCGGTAACGGGCGATCAGCCCTTCATATTCTTCCATAGCGGGAAAGCGGTCGAAGCTGACCCTTGCGCCCGTGGTCGCCCAAGGCAGTTTCTCGGCGGTCTGCGTTTCCATCCAAGGCGCGAACCAGCTCGCATCGTCGAGCAAAGTGGCGCGGACATTGACAAAGCCAAGATCGGACGCAGGCCGAGTGAAGACCCAGCTTTTGCACCAGTCGCAATGATGATGATGGACATGCTCGCCATGAAGGCCGCCGATAACAGTGTCGCCAGCGATCAGTTCAAAGCCGCTCAACGGCATGACGAGGGTGGTGGAAAAGGCGCTGCCGGTCATCTTCTGACAGCCATGGCAATGACAGGCGGTTTCGCTCCAGGGAGCCTCGCTTAGCCGGAAGCTGATCCGGCCACAGCGGCAACCCCCTTCGATAGGAAAGTTGGGCAGTGTCATAGGCTGTCCTTTGCGCGTTCAGAGTGATCCCTCAAAATAGCGGCAGTAGCGGATTTCGTCCCTTTCCTCATTTGGGTGGACGGAAAATCGTTTGCTGCTGCCTCCAATCCTCAATGAAAATCCCGCGATTTGGGCAATATCCGCACGTTGCGGGGATGTCCGGAAGTGCGCGGGTGCTGGGGGTGGATGAATTCGTCCGCGCGAGACAGGGCGATGTGCGACCGGTGCACATCGGACAGGCGCGACAATTCGGCCGTGCGATCATGCACGCGGTTCGCCATCAGGTGGACCACTCCTTCCTTGCTGCGCTGCACCTCTCCTTCGACCAGCATCAATCGCGAGGCCATGACAGGCCGGCGCTGCATTTCGAACAGCCGCGCCCAGAGCAGGATATTGGTGATCCCCGTCTCATCCTCGATCGTGATGAAGACGGCATTGCCCTTGCCCGGCCGCTGCCGCACCAGCACCACTCCGGCGGTCCGCACCAGCGCGCCATTTTTCGCCGCGCTGGTCTGCGCGCAGCTCAGCACGCCTTCCGCATCAAAGAGCGGTCGCAAAAACTGCATTGGATGGCCTTTAAGCGATAGCCGCGTCATCTGATAATCGGCAGCAACCTGTTCGGCGAGCGGCATGGCGGGCAGCTTCGCATCGGGCTCCTCACCCAGTTCCCGTGCGGCTTGGTCCCGCTTTCGGGCAGCGGCGAACAGCGGCAGTTCGTTCGAAGGGGTCCGCCGCGCTTCCCATAATGCCGTCCGCCGGTCCTGCCCCAAGGAACGGCAGGCGTCGGCATCGGCCAGCAGCCGCAGCGCCCGAGCAGGCAGCCCCGCCCGCCGCGCCAGATCCTCAAGGCTGGTGAACAGCCCCTGCCCCCGCGCCTCGACCAGCCGGTTTGCCCACTCTTCGCGAAAACTATCGATCTGCCGGAAGCCTAGCCGCAGCGCGAGCGCACGTCCGGTTCCCTCGCCCCGGCGGCTGTCGCGCGACCGCAACAAGGGTTCGAGGCTGTTGTCCCATCCGCTCATGTTCACATCGGCATCATGCACGGCAACCCCATGCTCGCGCGCATCGCGCACGATCTGAGCCGGTGCGTAAAATCCCATGGGCTGGGAGTTCAGCAGCGCGCAGGCGAAGACGGCGGGTTGATGGCATTTGATCCAGGCCGACACATAGACCAGCCGTGCGAAGGACAGAGCGTGGCTTTCAGGGAAACCATAGCTGCCGAACCCCTCGATCTGCTTGTAGCAACGCTCGGCAAAATCCGCCTTGTAACCGCGCCTCACCATCCCGCGGATCATCTTGTCCCGGAACTTGTCCATGCCCCCGACCTGACGGAAGGTGGCCATCGACCGGCGGAGCTGGTTCGCTTCGTCAGGCGTGAACTCGGCGGCAATGATGGCGAGCTTCATCGCCTGTTCCTGGAAGAGGGGAACGCCGTAGGTATGGCCGAGCAGGGTTTTCAACTCATCCGAACGGCCATGATCGGGGCTTGGCGATGGAAATTGCACCTTCTCTTCACCGCAGCGTCGCCGCAGATAGGGGTGCACCATATCCCCTTCGATCGGGCCAGGCCGGACGATCGCCACCTGCACCGTCAGGTCATATAGGGAGCGCGGCCGCAGCCGCGGCAACATGTTGATCTGTGCCCGGCTTTCCACCTGGAACACGCCGATGCTGTCGCCCTTAGCCAGCATGTCATAAACTCGCGGATCGTCGGACTTGAGATCGATGGTCAGGTCATGATCGCCAAGATCATGGGCCCGCATGAGGTCATAAGCCTTGCGAATGCAGCTCAACATTCCGAGTGCGAGCACATCGACCTTCATCAGTCCCAGAGCGTCAATGTCATCCTTATCCCATTCAATGAAGCTACGGTCCACCATGGCCGCATGATGCAGTGGAACCGTTTCATCGAGCCGGTTCTGAGTCAGTACAAAGCCGCCCACATGTTGTGACAGGTGGCGGGGAAAAGGCGCTTCCAGCAACTGATTCACAATGCCCCGCAGCCGCACCATCTGTGGATTATCAAGGGCAAAACCCGCCTCCACGATACGTGCATCGCCCATGTCGCCTGAATAACTGCCCCAGACTGTAGAGGAGAGACGCGAAGCGAGGTCTTCGCTGAGGCCCAGAACCTTGGACACTTCCCGCACTGCACTGCGGGAACGATAATGGATGACGGTTGCAGCTATGCCGGCGCGGTGGCGGCCATAGCGTTCATAGACATATTGCATGACCTCTTCGCGGCGCTCATGTTCGAAATCCACATCGATATCGGGAGGCTCGTCCCGTTTTTCCGACACAAAGCGGGAAAAAAGCAGGTCATGCTTCAACGGATCGACGGATGTAACGCCCAGCAGAAAGCAGATCATCGAATTGGCGGCAGAGCCCCGCCCCTGGCACAATATGCCTTTCATCCGTGCAAAGGCGACAATGTCGTGAACCGTCAGGAAGTAGCTGGCGTAATTCCGATCCCGGATCAGCTGAAACTCATCATCCAGCAATTTTCGAACAGCTTGCGGAATACGGGGACCATAGCGCGCATGCGCCGCCGAAAGGGTAAGTTCCTCCAGCCACTGCTGCGCCGTCCAGCCTTCGGGCACCGGCTCATGGGGATATTCATAGGCTAGCTGATCCAGGGTGAAATTCACTTTATCCAGAAGGCGACGCGTCTCCGCCACGGCTTCCGGGCAGGTTCGAAACAGCCGTGCGATTTCCGCAGGCGCGTGGATGTGCCGCTCCGCATTGGCTTCGAGCAGACGCCCCGCCTTGGCGAGAGTGGTCCCTTCGCGAATGCAACTCAGCACATCCTGCAAGGGTCGCTGCGCCGGACTGGCGTAAAGCGCGTCCATAGTAGCAATCAAAGGCACGCCACTACGCTCGCCCAAAAGCTTGAGATGGGCCAGACGCCGCCCATCACGCCCATCCCGCCGAAGCGCAGCGCCCAGCCATATGCGGCCCGGCGCCAAACGGGACAGCCGGATCAGCAAAGCCTCCAGATCAGCGGGGCGCGGTGGAGGGACGAGGCTTAGATGCCCTTGGCGGATCGCTTCCTTGGACGGCCTCTCATCATATTCATAAGCCACGGGTCGGCGGTGCGCCGTCTGTTCGGTAGCGGTGGAATAAGGCAGCACGATCAAGAGCAGATCGTCGAGATAAGCCGTCAATTCCTCATAGCTAAGGATGCAATCTCCCTTTACCGACTTCAAATTGCCTTTGGTCAGCAATTTGGTGAGTTCACCCCAGCCTCTTCGCGTCGATGGATAAGCGACAATGTCGGGCGTGCCATCGGCAAAGACCAGACGTGCCCCGACGATCAGCCGCAGATCGGTCTTGCACGCCTGCTCCTCTTCCTCAGTAAGCCCCAATGGCTGGCCCGCTTCCTTTTTGGCTTCAAGCAGGCGGGCCTTGGCGAGTTCTGGCGCACGCTTGCGGGCCACATGCGCGCGCACAACACCTGCCACGCTATTGCGGTCGGCAATGCCCAATCCTGTGAGCCCAAGATGGATGGCCTGCGCGACCATGTCGGAGGCATGCGATGCCCCTCGCAAGAGGGAAAAATGGGTTGCGGCCACCAATTCCGCAAAAGCAGGCCCTTCCTTGGCCGGTCGCCGAGGCTCGGCCCGCTTCAGCCTCTCCTTCCCCCTCGCCGCCTCGATCACATTCAACTCGCGCCGATCGATCGACTTGGGCTTGGCAGGATCAGGATAGCCCCGGCCTTTCATGCGAACAGGCCGTGGATATACCAAAGTGGATGGGCGGCTTCTGCGCCGTAGAGGCCGTGGCGGAAAATCCAGTAGCGCCGCCCGCGCGCATCCTCGATCCGGTAATAATCGCGGGTGAGGCCGATGCTTTCACCCGCCAAGGCGCCATCCTTCGCCTTCCACCATTCAGGTGCGATCCGCTCGGGCCCTTCATAACGAGTGACTTCATGCGCCCCTCGGCGCCAGCGAAAATGATGCGGAGGGCCGTCGGGAACCTCCGCTATCACCTCTAAAGGTTGGGGCGGATCGAACAGGTGGATGGGGCGCATCGGGGGGTCGCCTGGATCGGACTGACGCGGCCAACTGGATGGCATGCGGCTTTCGACGGCAGGCAAGGCGAGCTGCGCCTGTTCGGGAATATGGCTGTCGCGCGGCTCGAGACGCTGGATTCGTCCCCGGCCCGTACGGACGGAAAGGCGATCGATGAGCGCGGCGATCGCTTCCTCGCGACGCGCTTCTCCGCCTTCCAACGCCAGCTGGGTGGCGGCCATCCTTTCAGTCTGGGGCACGACGAGGCACAGCATGTCGAACCCGAAACCAGGGTCGAGCGGGTCGGAGAGGCTGTCGATCCGTTCCTGCACCAGGCGCATGATGGAAGGCGCATCGCGCACGGGCAGGCTGGTTTCGACCCGCAGCGGAAAGGCGAGGCCGTCGGTGCGGAAGAATAATATCTCGAACCGGCGCCCACCCTCTCCCCGTTCGCCAAGACGCTCCCCCGCTTCTGCGGCCATTCCCTCCAGGGTTCGAAGCGCATAGGCGGTGCTGCCTAATGGTTCGGCAAAGCGGCGTTCAATGCGGACAGCGGCGCGCGGGCGACGCGGGGCAAGGGGGCGGTGGCCAAGGCCCAGCAGGCGGTGAAGCGCATCCACCGCTTCCTCGCCAAAACGCGCCGCCAGGGTTGGCGCGGGACGCGCGGCGAGGTCTCCCACCGTGCGCAACCCTGCCCGGCGCAGCGCAACCGCGCTTTCCTCCTCCAGCCCCAGCGCCTCGATTGGCAGGCGCCGCAGGGCGCCATCCTCGTCAGCGGCAGGGACGGAGGCGAAGCGGGCGAGCGCGTGGGCGCCTTCGGGTGTACCCGCCAGCGCATGGCGCACACGCATGCCGTGCCGTTCCAGCCGCTCCATCGCCTCACGCGCCAACGCTTCCTCACCATTCCAAAGATGCGCGCAGCCGCTGATGTCGAGCATCAACCCCTGGGGCGGATCCAGCGCAGCGATCGGCGTATAGCGGGCACAGCCGTCGCACAGCCGCTCCAGCCAGTCCTGATCGGCATGGGGATCGGTTTCGAACACTCGCAGATCGGGCTCGCGTGCCCGCGCGTCGGCCAGCGTCATTCCAGCGCTGAGGCCGATCGCCAGCGCATCGGCGTCCAACGCCATGAGCCGCATCGCCCCGCGAACCGTCTCGACAATGACAGCGGGGGCATCCTGCCCCTTTGCCGTCCAGAGATCAGGCCGCGCGATGCGCAGCCGGTCGAGCGGGAGGAACGGGAACCACAGCGCAAGATAACAGCGAGTCCGCACTGTCACTTCTCCGGTTATGGCGTTCATCGCATTCTTCTCCAAACACGCCCCGGTCGCTGTTCCACACAAGGCGCCATGTCATGCCGTCGGGTCCTGACCGGCGGCGCAGCAAGCTAAGGTCAAAGGCGGTCATTCCCGGCGCATTGCCCGCCAGTGGCACGGAAGGCGCAGCCGTCACCCGCCAGCGCGTGTCAGCTGCGCTGGGCGCCGGATCACCACCGATGCGCAGCAGAAAGGCGGTAACCCCTGATGCTTCCGCCGCGAGCGCGAGACGACGGCTGGCGGTCAAGTCCAGGAGCGGGGCGCGCCCTCGCAATTCGATCACGAGCGCACCTAATGCGGGGCAACGCAGTGCATCGACCGCCGCGCGCAGCAGCAGCGCTTCATCTTTCATGACCCCGATCAACAAATGGGCGGAATCTATTCCGAGCGCGGTAAGGCCGGGGCCATAGGGCTGTCCGGCCGCTCCATTTGCGAGGCGCAGCCAGAACAGAGGAGACTCGTTCGCTGCGAGATGAGCGAGAATCAGGGATAGACCGGCGGTGGCACCTTCATCTTCCTCATTTCCGAACAGTTCATGTATGCGGCCCTGCGCCAGACCGCCCTGAAATGCCTGGTCAAAGGGCCTATGGCCGGTTGCGATGCACGCACCCTCTTGGGTTGCTGGAATTCCTTCCAACGATGCGATGTGCCGCCTGAGGGCTGCAAGCGTGTTCACCGACTCGACCATATAAATGTTCTCTATATGTTCTTTTCGGGGGTCGCATCCCTCCTGTCAATAAAGTTAGCGCAGATTAGGACAGCAAGGAAACTGTTTCACCTTCGTTACACACTTTGGCCATCATCCAGAAAAGTTCCACACGCCAGCGGCTTGCCAAGCTAATCTATATTTATGGACACGCCACTGATCGCCTCACTCACCCAGGCTCCCTCTCTCCTGGCCCGCCGGATTTCTTCAGCCCGTAGTCTGCGGCTGGTATCCAGTGCCGCGACGGCTCTTCTCGCTTCCTATCCGAAGTCAGGCAGGACATGGCTGAGGTTTATTTTGGCGCAATATTTCCTCGCGTCGCGCGAATATTCTCCGATCACAACGCAGAGCATGTTCACCTTTGCGCCGAATTTTGATTTGGATCCTGTGCGCGGCATACCGGCCTTCGTCCGCAGATCGGAAGAGGCTTCCTTTCCTTTGATCCCTTCCACCCATCTGCGCTTCAAAACGACCCTGCCCAGCCGGCTTCCGGTCATATTTCTGATCCGTGATCCGCGGGCGGTACTCACGTCCGATTATCACCATGTCACGCGGCACAAGATGTCCTTCCGCGGCAACATTGACGATTTCCTTGTGGATGAAGACCGGGGCCTGCCGCACTACATAAAATATATGAATAGCTGGTCAACTGGCCTCGCACGGCATGATCATCATATCATATATTATGAGGATCTACTGGCCCATACGGCGTCAGAAGTAGAAAAGTTGCTCAACTTCCTGGGTGAAGCGGTCAACACCCAAGCCCTACAATATGCCGTGGAGAATTCGTCTTTTGAAAAACTGAAGGCATTGGAACTTGCCCAGGGCATTCCCGGTCATGTCTATGACAGATCGGATGCAGATGCCTTGCGGATGAGAAAAGGACAGTCCGACAGCTTTCGCGAAGAGCTGACAATTGATCAACAAAAATTCATAGAGGATAGCTGCAAATCTCAGTTGAACCGGCGCATGCTGACGAAACTGGACCGGTACGGCTTCCTGGACACGCACCCGTCCGCTGCTGCCGGACAGAGTGGAAGTGCAACACTCGCAGCACCGAAGGAACCGGCGAACGATTCCACGATCAAGCGCCGTCTGACAAATCTCGGGGTGCAACTGCTGAGCGAAGCGATGGTCATCATTGGCCTTGCCGCCATGCTCATCGCTCCGCCCATATTGGCCATAGAGGCGGGCGAATGGCTGTTCCGGCGAGAATGGGACGGCCATTCCCTGGAAGATGGCCTCGCCCTGTTCGGGATCGACAGGGTGGGCCCTGTGGAAACACCGACTGAACAGGTCCTGGACGTTCTTCTGGCGCTACCGCTTACGATCACCTTGTTCATGTATGGCCTCCTCACGCTGTTGGCGGGGGTGCATTTTGGTGACTGGGGCCTGCAGGGAGTGAAGCTCAAGAAAAATCTCGCGGTCCGACAGAGCAGAACGCCCCGCAAGGTCATGCCCAAGAAACCGCCCTCCGATCTTGAGCCGGCATGACAGGCGCCCAATCCGATCCTTGTCCCGCGCCAGCGCAAAGGTAAAAGGCCCGCCCCGCGGTGAAGCGTGGACGGGCCTTTTCAGTGCATGAAACGAGAGGCGGGCAGAGCCACGCAACTGTCCTGCGGCTGATCCGACCGCAGGCGCTTGCCGCGCTTATTCGCCATCATCCTCCGCTTCGGGTCCGGTCATCATCCCTTCGGCGACCTCTTCGGTCTTGCCGCGAATGGCCCGTTCCAGACGGTCGGCCATTTCGGGATTTTCCTTGAGGAAGGTCTTAGCGTTCTCGCGGCCCTGGCCGATGCGAACCGAGTCATAGGAGAACCAGGCCCCCGACTTCTCGACCACGCCAGCCTTAACGCCCAGGTCGAGAATCTCGCCGATCTTCGAAATGCCCTCACCATACATGATGTCGAATTCGACCTGCTTGAACGGTGGCGCAACCTTGTTTTTCACCACCTTCACGCGGGTTGCATTGCCGACGATATCGTCGCGATCCTTGATCTGGCCGGTGCGGCGAATGTCCAGACGGACCGAGGCGTAGAACTTAAGCGCATTGCCGCCGGTCGTCGTTTCCGGATTCCCGTACATGACGCCGATCTTCATGCGGACCTGGTTGATGAAGATGACGAGGCATTTGGAGCGCGAGATCGAACCTGTCAGCTTGCGCAACGCCTGGCTCATCAGACGGGCCTGCAGGCCGACATGGCTGTCGCCCATCTCGCCTTCAATTTCCGCGCGAGGGACGAGGGCTGCAACCGAGTCGATCACCAGAACGTCGATCGCGTTGGAGCGGACGAGGGTATCTACGATCTCCAGTGCTTGTTCGCCCGTATCCGGCTGTGACACAATCAGCTCGTCGATATCGACGCCGAGCTTCTTGGCATAGGCAGGGTCAAGGGCATGTTCGGCATCGACGAAGGCGGCGATGCCGCCCGTCTTTTGCGCTTCGGCGATGGCATGCAACGCCAGCGTCGTCTTGCCCGAGCTTTCCGGCCCGTAAATTTCAATGATGCGACCGCGCGGCAGGCCCCCTATTCCGAGTGCGATGTCGAGCCCCAGCGATCCGGTCGGGATCGCTTCGATCTCGATCTTCTCGCGGCTGCCCAGCTTCATTGCCGAGCCTTTACCAAAGGCGCGATCAATCTGGGAAAGGGCCGCTTCCAATGCTTTCTGTCTGTCCATTGTCCCTGTCTTCTTGGAATCGATGAGTGAGAGCATTGCTGTCATCGGCCTATCCCCTGTCAAGCGGAAGCGCCGATTCAGTGGCGCCTTGGCCACTACGTATCCCCTTTGTTCTTCAAGAACAAGAGGGGAACGGAATTTTCCTATTAGACTGCGAGCACCTTCGTCAAAGCGCGCTCAACCGCCCCGATCGTATAGGGTTTCGCCAGCGTCGGACGGTCCGAATGGCTCGACGGGACATCATCGGCCATGCCGCCCGTAGCGAAAATGAAGGGAATGCCACTTTCTGCAAGCAGGTCGGCGACGGGCCAGCTTTTTTCGCCCTGAAGATTGCAATCGACCAACGCGGCGTCAAAGCCGCCCCTGCGCGCATGATCGCACGCCTCTTCAACCGACACAGCGATAGCATGCAACCGGTATCCTAGGGTGTCGAGATAATCTTCCAGCATCATGCCGATCATCGCTTCATCCTCGACCACCAGGATGGTCTTGCTGTCCGACATGTGCGATCCCCTATTTTCGTTACGCTCGCCATCTTATCATCGGCGCGCCGACCAGCATAAACGCTTGATCGTTCAAGAAGTTCAATCCACCGCGGGCCGCATCGCCAACGCGTCGCGCGCGGCCTCCGCCAGCTGGCTGACGGAGAAAGGCTTGGGCAAAAATGCGACATTGGCGATGTCGATCGATTTGCGCAGCTGTTCCTCGGCATAGCCCGACATGAACAACACGGGGAGGTCGGGACGGCTGTTTCGCGCCCTGGCGACCATCGACGGACCATCCATATTGGGCATGACCACGTCAGATATCAGCAGGTCGATCTTCTCGTTCCCGGCCAGCACCTCCAGCCCCTGTTCGCCATCATTGGCGGTCAACACCTTATAGCCTTGGCGGGCGAGGGCGCGTTCCGCAACGGCGCGCACCATATCCTCATCCTCGACCAGCAGGACGGTTCCCGTGCCCCAGGTTTCGCTCCGCTTAACCGGAGCCTTGGACAGCTGGACTTGCTCCATGTCAGCGCCCTGATAGACCGGCAGATAAATGACGAAGCTGGCGCCCCGGCCGAGTTCGGATTCCGCAAAAATATAGCCGCCTGACTGTTTGACGATGCCATAGACCGTCGAGAGGCCAAGACCGGTGCCCTTACCCAGTTCCTTCGTGGTGAAGAAGGGTTCGAAGATCTTGGACAATATGTCGGGCGGGATGCCAAGGCCCGTGTCGGACACGCGCAACGCCGTATAGTCGGCGGCAGGCAATATCTCCTGCCGCATCTCCCGCACCTTGGCCGCCGGAACGGAATAGGTCTGGATATTGAGGACGCCGCCTTCCGGCATCGCATCGCGCGCATTCACGGCTAGATTGACGATCACCTGTTCCAACTGCCCCGGATCGGCACGCACCGCGCCGAGGTTACGGCCATGGCTGACCTCAAGCTTTACGCTTTCGCCCAGCAAGCGCTTGAGGAGGTTGGAAACGTCCGCCACAATGTCGGGCAATTGCAGGACTTGCGGGCGCAGCGTCTGCTGGCGGGAAAAGGCGAGCAGTTGGCGCGTCAGACCCGCGGCGCGATTGCTGTTCGACTTGATCTGCTGAATATCGTCATAATCGCTGTCGCCTGGCGTATGGCGCATCAGCATCAGGTCGCAATGGCCGATGATGGCGGTCAGGATGTTGTTGAAGTCATGCGCGACGCCGCCCGCCAGCTGGCCGATCGCTTGCATCTTCGTCGCCTGCGCGACTTGCCGCTTGAGCTTGCTTTCCTCGCTATTGTCCTTGAGGCTGAGCAACACCGCCGCTTCCCCCAAGCCCCGCACGCCCGCAAGGCTCAGCGCAGTCGGTTCTTCCGGCTCGTTGCGAAGCCTGATCGCGATGTCGCCGGACATTTGCGGCCCCACCGCAAAACGGCGCACCGCGTCAGCGACCGCCGCCTGGTCCTCGCGCACGACGAGGTCACCGGGGTAGCTGGGCCGGTCGGAGCGCTTGAGCCCGGCTGCGCGCGAAAAGGCGCTGTTGAGAAACAGCACCCGGCCGTCACGGTCCGCCATCGCAAGGCCGAAGGGCAGCAAGGAAAGCAGCGTTTCGATATAGGATAGCGCCGACGTACCACCCGCGCTGCCCGCCGGTTCGTCGATCAGCAGCAGGAGCATCGGCCCGTCCTGGCCACCCCCCTGATTACCCGCAGGCTGCGTTGTTCGCCGCAATGGCACCTGGAGGAGCCGCAGCGGCAAGCCGCCCGACTCTTCGCGGGCCAGGAACAGCCGCCCCTTGTCATCCACACGCATATGAGCGGCGAAGTCACGCCCCGTGATATTCGCGTCGATGCGCCCCGCCGCGCGCAACAGGAAGGCGCCGTTCGCGGCGCGGATCCGCCCTTCGCCGCCGATCATGACCGCCATGATCCCAGCCTCGCCCATTTGCCGTCCGGCGTCGCCAGTCAGCAGCCTGTGCACGTCGTCGAGGGCATTGGGCTGACGCACCGGGGTGAAGCGCCAGAGCAGATAATCTTCTGATCGGCCGGTGCGGCATATGTCCACATCAAGCCGCAGCGCGCCCTGCGCCATGCCTTCCACCCGCGCTTCGCCATCCCGCCACGCACCACGTGCGGCTGCGCTCAGGCTTTCCGACAAGCCGGGTTCAGCCGTGATATTGGGAGGCGTGGGAAAACCGGGAAACCATTCGCCAAAGAGGTCGCTCGCACAGACCAGCCGCCCGGCCCGGTCCGTCACCGCGATCGCCATGTTGGACGCGTCCGCGGCAACACGCGCCACCGTCCAGTCCGGCATCGCCTCACGATCGGCGGCTTCTTCAGGAAATAGGCGGCGATACCAGTTGAGCAGCGCCGCAGCCGCCAGTACCATGGCGGCAAAACCCGCCGCCAGCGCCCGGTCCCCGACAGCATAGATGACGAGGGCGGCCGATAGCAGCGCAGCCAGGATCAGCAGCGGCAGGGACAGGCGTGATGGGCTTTCGCCTGTCCACGCTTCCTCATCCCTTTTGACGCGCGAGGCCATGGCCCGGCCTTCCCCCTTGAAAACGCATGGACAGTTTCGCCGCCGTCAGACGGGAGCGACTTCTTCCAATGCGCTGCTTTCGGGTGCCTTGCCAATCCTCAATTTGCGCGCATGCCATTTCCGGCCCATGCGATGACGCCAGATCCAATCCGCGATGAAGTAACCAACAACCGCCACCGCGATGGAGATCAGCGTGAGTCCGAACAGCATCGCGGGCGCCGCTTCGGAAAAGAGCCATGCGACCCACTGACGAATTGTTGCATGATCGTTGACCAGCGCCATGAAACCCGATGCGTCGGCGGTCCGCCCCAGCATCCAGTTGCCGATATAGACCGATACCCAAAGAATGAGCGGCGTCGTCGCGGGATTGGACAGGAAGGTCATTGCCGCGGCGATCGGAATATTGGCGCGGAAAGGCAGTGCCAGCAGCGCCGCGCCGGCAATCTGGATACCAGGGATCAACAGAAAGATGCCGACCAGCAACCCCAGCGCTACGCCGCGCGGCACCGAGCGCCGGGTAAAACGCCAGAGCGACGGCTCTAAAACGCGGTGGGCCACGGGGGCGAGGAAACGATTATCTTCGAGCGATTCGCGCGTCGGAGCATGAGCATGCCACCAGCGGCTGAGCCTGTTGTCCATCAGCGATGCGCCTTCATGATGCGCTGCTGATCGCGCTTCCAGTCGCGCTCCTTGATCGTTTCCCGCTTGTCGTGAGTCTTCTTGCCCTTGGCAAGCGCCAGTTCGACCTTCGCCTTGCCACGGCCGTTGAAATAGATGCTCAAGGGAACGAGCGTCATGCCCTTGCGCTCGACCGCGCCGTGCATCCGGGCAATCTCCCGCTCGTGCAGCAGCAGCTTGCGGGGGCGTTTGGGCTCATGGTTGAAACGGTTGCCGTGGCTGAATTCAGGAATGTTGCTGTTGACCAGCCAAACCTGGTTACCCTTCACCTCGGCATAGCTTTCGGCGATGTTGCCCTCACCGAAGCGAAGCGACTTCACCTCCGTCCCCTGCAGCGCGATGCCCGCTTCGAACACATCCTCCAGGAAATATTCAAAGCGCGCGCGCCGGTTCTCGGCGACGATCTTCTTCTTGTCGAACAATTCGGGACGGGGACGGGCCATGGGACTCTTAACTAACTCACTTCACCATATAAGGCCGCAGCCCTTTTAGACGAGACCCGCAATTTCCAGCGCCCGATCAACCGCCGCGCGGCTCGATTCCGACGGCCAGGTGATCGGCAGACGTATGTCACCGGGCATGTCCGACCGCACGCGGGTGAGCGCATATTTAACCGGACCAGGTGAAGAATCGCTGAACAGGGCGTCATGCAAGGGGTAGAGACGATCCTGCAGCGCAAGCGCACCGTTCCAATCGCCGGACGCGCAAGCGGCCTGGAACTCCGCACACAGCCGCGGCGCGACATTCGCCGTGACGGAGATGCAGCCCTTGCCCCCCATTGCATTGAATCCCAGAGCGGTTTCGTCATTGCCGGACAGCTGGCAGAAATCCGCCCGGCAGGCGAGGCGCTGCGCGGTGACCCGCCCCAGATTTCCGGTGGCGTCCTTGATGCCGACGATCGACTGATATTCCTCAGACAAGCGGTGAATCACCGGAACGCCGATGTCGGTGATAGTGCGGCTGGGCACATTGTAGAGGACTATCGGCAGGTTGCAGCGTTCGGCCAGATAGGCAAAATGCTGATAAACGCCGTCCTGGTTCGGCTTGTTATAATAAGGCGCGACGACCAGCGCGGCGTCTGCGCCAGCTGCTTGGGCGGCGAACATATGTTCCAGAGCGATGCGCGTGTCATTGGAACCGCAGCCCGCGATCACCGGCACCCGGCCCGCCGCCTGATCGACGCAGATGGCGACCACGCGATTATGCTCTTCCACCGTCATGGTTGCGCTTTCGCCGGTGGTGCCGCAGGGTACGAGCGCGCTGCTTCCCTCCTCGATCTGCCAATCCACGAGGGCGCGAAATGCCGCCTCGTCCACCGTCCCGTCGCGAAACGGGGTGACCAGCGCCGGAATGGACCCGGAAAACATCAACAAACTCCTTCAATTCACCGGCATTCCGGGGCACACTGTCGAGTGAGGGCGACGTGGCGCTATAGCGCGTCATTCATGGCCTGATAAGGATGGAATTGCGATGATGTCCAGTAGGCTGTCACCTCGCCGCCCTGAAACAGCAATGGTCCGCATGCCTTTGATCGCTCTTCTTCTTTTCACCGCCGGCGCCAGCGCCCAGACCGAAGCGCCGGTTTACCCTGCAGCAACGCCCTACCCGGCCGGTGCAGTGGTGCAGCCGACTCCGGCACCAACTCAATCGACACCCTGGAGCCAAGTGAGCGGGCGAATCGGCGTTGCGTCCGATCCCGCCATCTCCGGCACGATCAGCCAATGGCGCGCGCTGCAGCAGAGCGACGGCCTGGGTTTTTCCACCTATGCCAGCTTCATCCTGGCGAACCCCGGCTGGCCGGGCGAGGACCGCATGCGGCGGCTGGCGGAAACCAGCATCAATCCCAACAGCTATGATCCGCGGCAGGTTACGGCCTTCTTTGCCCGCTTCCCGGCGCGGACCGCGACCGGGCATGCGCGCAATGCACTCGCGCTGGTGCAGATGGGGCGCATGGCCGAAGCGCGCATCGCCGCGCGTAGCGCATGGGTCGGTGGCTCGCTCTCCCCCGATGACGAGTCGCGACTGCTGTCGCTCTTCGGTTCTAGTTGGACGAGCGCGGATCATGATCAACGCGCCGACATGCTGTTGTGGGGCAATGACACCGCAGGGGCGCAGCGAATGCTGGCCTATGTGACGCCAACGCGCCGCCCCGTCTATGACGCGCGGATCGGCTTCCGCCAGAAGCTGCCCGATGCAGCCGCTCGGATGCAAATCGCCGAGAGCGTAGGCGTATCTGACGCAGGTTATATTGCCGATAAGGCGACATGGCTGATCAACACCGGCAATTGGATCGCTGCACGGCAATATTTGGCCAACCGTCCGGCGCTGACCTTCCGCCCCGGCAATGCCGAGAAATGGTATGAGACGCTGCTGGGGCAGGCGCGCGCAGCCGCCAATGACAGCCAGTGGAGCTTCGCCTACGGCATCGCCAGCAAGATCGATGACGCTTATGCTCCTGGCGTCGACATCTCCAGCCGCCCGATTGGGGAACGCGACGATTATACAAGCCTCGCCTGGCTCGCGGGATCTACTGCTTTTTACAATTTGAATCGTCCTGCCGATGCAGCGGCGATGTTCCGCCGCTATGCCACGGCGGCGAAGTCTCCACAGACGCAGTCCAAGGGCTATTATTGGGCGGGACGCGCCGCTCTGGCCGCCGGGGATACGGCAACTGCCAACAGCTATTTCGCGCAAGCATCGGTTTTCCCAGATCAGTTTTACGGCCAACTGGCACTCGAGCGTGTCGGCAAGCCCGTGCCCGCTCCCGCAATCGTCGAACGGCCGGTCGAGATTTCAGCCGCTGAGCGGACGGCCTTCAACAATCGCTCCGTCGTCCGCGCCGTCAAGGCGCTGGGACAAATGGGATATTGGGAAGATCAGAGCAAATTTGCTCGCGCCATCGCGAATAATGCCGACAGCGACAGCGACCATTATCTCGCCGCCGAATTGGCGAAAAGCATCGGGCGGCCGGACATGGGCGTCATGGTGGGCCGCCGCGCGGTGTCGAGCGGCCTTACCGGCTATGGGGAAAGCGCCTTCCCGCGCGTGCCGGTGCCGCCTACCGCTCAATCCAACTGGACGATGGTTCACGCCATTGCGCGGCAGGAAAGCCAGTTCGACCGGCAGATCGTCAGCCATGCGGGCGCGCGCGGCCTGATGCAGCTGATGCCCGGCACCGCGCGGGAGCAGGCGGGCAAACTGGGCCTCGGCTATGATCCAAGCTCACTCAACGATCCGAGCTACAACATCATGCTGGGTTCTTCCTATTTCCAGCGGATGCTCAACTATTATGGCGGCAGCTACCCGCTGGCGGTCGCGGCCTATAATGCGGGTCCGGGCAATGTGAACCGCTGGATCGCCTCCAATGGCGATCCGCGCATGCCCGGCGCCGACATGCTGCGCTGGATTGAGCAGATACCGCTCTTCGAGACCCGCAATTATGTCCAGCGTGTTCTGGAAAACGCCGTGGTGTATGAAGCGATGAACCCGGAACGGGCGCGTTTTCGCGGCTCCAGCACGCCGCTGTCCAAATATCTCGGCAAGCAGACGCCGGGCTAAGACGCTTCCATTCGTTCGAGCAGGGTCGGGAAACTTCGCGTAACAGTTGCTCGACTTCGCTCGGCACGAAGGGCTAGGCTATGCTGCCATGACCGCCCATCCCAACTACATCACACCCGACGGCTTTTCGAAGCTGCGCGCCGAATATGACCAGCTTCTGGGCGTCGAGCGCCCGCGCGTCGTCGAGATTGTAAGCTGGGCAGCGGGCAATGGCGACCGTAGCGAAAATGGCGACTATCTCTACGGTCGCAAGCGCATGCGTGAGATTGACGGCCAACTCCGCCGATTGTCGAAAAAGATGAAGGACGCCAAGGTCGTCGATCCGCGGCACCAGCCCGACAAAAACAAGGTCTTCTTCGGCGCGACCGTCACCATCGTGGACGAGGATGACAATCATCGCACCGTCACCATCGTGGGCAATGACGAAGCGGATGCCAGTGCGGGGCGGATCGGATGGGGATCGCCCATCGCACGAGCCTTGCGCGGCGCTGCTATCGGCGATCTGCGCCGCGTCCTGCTCCCGGCCGGGGAGAAGGAATATGAGGTGATGGCGATCAGCTATCCGGCGTAAGAAACCGCCATTTTCCGCCGAAGTTCACACCATATGCGCGCGCGTGCGCGAGCGCGCGTAGGCATCGTGGAAAGCAGTTTGACGGTTCAAAGAGGGGCGCGGGATAGACAGGCCGGAGGAATGTAGGACAGGCTAAATCGAGGTCTGTTGGTGAAATAGGATGCTTTTTGGGAGGCTGTGGCGATTAGGTTACACACGCTTCGTTGGAAGATGGCCCGAGAAAAATGTCCTGTCCGCTGCTGGTAATGCGCCACAGGTGACGGGTCTCCGTTAACGCCGTCAACCAGAGGAAGCGGGATCCCGGCTCAAGGCCGGGATGACGGAAAATTGTTTGCTTGCGGCTAATCAAACCCTCCCTTGGAAGGGAGGGGCTATGTCCGCAATCCACCCAAGCCGATACTGATCTGCAGGCTTAGCGCGCCGGCTTGCGCATCATCGGCTGCGCCTGCGCCACCACGGCACCCGGCTTCGCCGCCAGCCGGCCGATGGTCTTCAGCGCATAGTCGAGCTGGAAGTCCTCGATGCCCTTCTTCTTCAGTTCCTCGGCGGTCATGGCGAAGCGAGGATCGTCCTTAATATCCTCTTCGAGCGCGGCGTTGTCCGTCTTGATCTCGTTGATCAAATGGCGGCGCAGGTCGCTTTCGCGGAACTTCGGCCGGTTCTTGTAATCGGGATCGGACAGCTGCGGCACGCGAACGTCAGGCTCGATCCCGCCTTCCTGCACAGAGCGGCCGGACGGCGTGTAATAGCGCGCCGTCGTCAGCTTAAGGGCGGTCGTGTTGCTCAGCGGCAGCATCGTCTGCACGCTACCCTTGCCGAAGCTACGCTCGCCCATCACCAGGGCGCGATGCTGGTCCTGCAGCGCGCCTGCGACGATCTCCGATGCCGATGCCGAGCCCGCATCGACGAGAACGATGACCGGCAGACCCTTCGCGTCGTCACCGGGCTTGGCATAATAGCGCTCGACATCGCCCTTCTGACGGCCGCGCTGGGACACGATTTCGCCGCGCTCCAGGAAGCTGTCGCTGACCGACACCGCCTCGTCCAGCAGGCCGCCGGGGTTGGAGCGCAGATCAAGAATATAGCCGGTCGGCTTGTGGCCGAGCGATTTATCGATGCTGCGGATCGCCTGGCGCATGTCGGCGCCGGTATTGGCCGAGAAGCTGACGATGTTGATCACACCGACATTGTTCTTCACTTCCCACTTTACGGGCTTTAGCTGAATGATTTCGCGAGTTAACGTGAGTTCGATGGGCTTGTCGCGGCCCGGCCGCACGATGGTGAGCTTGATCGACGTGCCGGCGGCGCCGCGCATCTTGTCGACCGCCTCGTCCAGCGTTCCGCCATAGATGAGCTGCCCATCGAGATGGGTGATATAGTCCCCCGCCTTGATCCCCGCACGCCAGGCCGGGGTATCCTGCGTCGGCGCGATAACCTTGACCGCGCCGTCTTCCTGCGTGACCGACAGGCCAAGGCCGCCATAGCTGCCTTCGGTCTGGGTGCGCAGATTTTGGAAGTCGCGGGCGTCGAGGAAGCTGGAGTGTGGATCGAGGCTGGCGAGCATGCCGTCGATCGCGCCCTTGATCAGCTTTTCGTCATCGACCTTCTCGACATAGTCGCTGCGAACCTTCTGGAACACGTCCATGAACTCGTCGAGCGCCTTGTAGCTGCTGGCTTCCCCATCGGCGAGCGCGGCGGTCGTGGCGGGGATGAGCGCGAGCGCGCCAAGGGCAACGGCGCCCCGGAAGAAATTGGAAGTCATTGCTGTCCTGAGTCCTGGCATCAAGCGGCCAGTATAGGCGGGTTGTCAGCCAGACGCAAAGCATGGCTGGAGCCAACCGCCTTTCTGCCGCTTTAGGAGTTGCCTGCCCTATTCATGAGGCCGGAGCGCCTGGTTCAAACTGTCCATCACCTGGGCGATCGGTTCGGAGACCGTCACGCTGCGCCCTTCGCCAAAGCGGATGCGGGTGCCGTCCGTGACCGATGAAACGAAGGTGACCTGCGCAGCATTGATGGCGGTTTCGGTCCGGTCGGCGCCCACGAACATGACGAGCATGGCATTCCTCTCCTTCTTATTGGAAGGCGAAGGTAACCGCATTTCCGCAGCATGCCAGCCGTTTTCTTGGCTCGGGGTCAGTCGAAGCTAATTGCCTGGATAAAAAGGCTCGCGCGCGCATCGAGGCGGTGCGCCCCCTGCGCCAATTGACCGGCGGCATGCCGGATGTTGCTCGCGCCCTCCACCGCCGCCCCGGCATTGTCGCTGATACGGCTCGCGCTGACCCGGATATGCTCGCTGGAGACGCCCGCCTCTGCGACGCTGCTCGCGATCGTCCGGCTGAACGCGCCATGCCGCGCCACCGCCTCGAACACGGAGCCCGAAAGCCGGTCCGCCGTGGCGATGGCCGAGTTCATGAGGGCGTGTCCCTGCGCCACATGACCGACGGTGGCGCGGATATGCTCAATCCGGTTAGCGATCTCCGCTGCCGCGTCGCGTGTCTGACCAGCCAGCAGCTTCACCTCCCGCGCGACCACGGCAAATCCCTGCCCCGCCTCGCCAGCACGCGCCGCTTCGATCCCGGCATTGAGCGCCAGCGTGGCCGTGGCGCGGGCGATCGCGTCGATGAGCGCGGTTACCTCGCCGATCCCATCCGCCTGCACCGACAATTGCTGCGTCTGGGCGGAGCCGAGGCGAGTCTGTTCGACAGCGGAGCGGACCGCCGCTCCGGCGTCGCGCACCTCTTCCTCGATGGTCTGGAACAGCAGCCCAAGATCGCTGGCCGACGCAGCAATGCCGGAAAGATTGTCTGCCGTCTGCGCGGCCGCCACCGCCATGCCTGCCGAAGCGTCGCCATTATGCGCCGCCCGTTCCGCCGCTTCGGTCGCCAGACGCGACAGCATGTCGGCCATGGCGACGAGATCGGCGATCAGTGCTTCGACATCATGGCGAAAGCTGCCGCTCTCCCGCGTCACCCGTTCCAGACGCTCAGCCCGCACGATGGCCACGCGCGCATCACGTTCGGCGGCGAGCTTCAACAAAAGCTGCCCACCAACCACCCCTGCATAGCGCCCGCCATCAACCACGATCAGCCCTTCGCATGCCTGGCCCTGCGCAGCATAGAGGTCGATCAGCGCCTCGATCGTGGCGCTCCGCTCCACCCAGGCGCAGGGACGGACATGATCGTCCAGCCGCCCGCCGAAGCTGGGATTGCGCAACAGCGCGTGGCCGAAAGGATTGAAGAGGATGCGCCGCATGTCGCGCTCATAGATCGCCCCTGCGGGCCGTCCCTGACTGTCGAGGACCGGGAGCAGGCGGAGCGCGGGATCGAGCTGAAACTGGTCCACCGCTTCGCTCAAGGGCCTTCCCAACCGGATCACCGGACTGTCAGCCACAAAGGGCAAGCCTTGTGCGCGCGGCAGAGAGGGAGCGGGATCGAGCATCTGGGGCGAAAACATGAGCGCCGATTACGGCCTGAATGGTAAACGCGCGGTTAGGTTTTGATGACAGTTCGATGACAAATGGCTGTTTTTAGCGGTTTTTCGTCAGAGCGCCTTATAACCGAATGCCTCCGCTGCGAGCTTCACCACTTCGGGGTCGGGCTCGGGAAAGTCCATCGGCACCAGCTTCTCAAGCGTCTTGGCCACATATTTCAGCGCGGCGATGCGCCCGGCCTTCCGGTTGTTATTGTCGATCACATGCCATGGGGCGGATTTGCTGTCCGTCTTGGCGAACATGGCGTGCATGGCGTCCAGATAATCGTCGCGCCGCGCCCGGTTGCGATAGTCATCGGCGCCCGTCTTCCACCGCTTCCACGGGGTATCAAGCCGCTGGGCGAGTTGCTCGTCCTGCGTTTCCTGCGTGATGTGGACGAACAGCTTGACGATGTTGGTGCCCGCGTCCGCCTGCTGTTTCTCGAAGGCATTGATTTCATCATAGGCCCGCTTCCATTCGGCCTTTGAACAATAGCCTTCCACCCGTTCGACAAGCACGCGGCCGTACCAGCTACGGTCGAAGATCGCGATATGCTTGCCCGCGGGCAGGCGGGTCCAGAAGCGCCAGAGGAAATGGTGGTCGCACTCCTCCGGGGTGGGAGCGGCGATGGGCCATACGCGGTAATAGCGCGGGTCCCAATCGGCCGTCATGCGCTTGATGATCCCGCCCTTGCCCGCCGCGTCCCAGCCTTCCAACAGGATGACGCTGCGCCGGTCATGGATGATGTGGGCGACTTGAATCTTGGCCAACCGCTCCTGCAGGCCGGCCAGTTCGGCCTCATAGTCGCCCTTGAGTTTTACGCCCTTCTCATAATCGGCAAGGTCGATGGCCATGCGATCTTCTCCTTCTCCGTCGCGATCAAGCAACGCTTGGGCAAAGGAAAAGTCAAATCGCAGTCAGTCCGGCACGAAGGAGATCCCAGCTTCCGCTGCGATGACGGGTAACGGTCAGGCTTTGGCCTGTGGCTCCACGACCCGGATGTGCAATTCGCGGAGTTGCTTGAGTTCAGCCTGCGAAGGTGCTCCCATCAGCAGGTCCTCGGCGCGCTGGTTCATCGGGAACAGCGTGATCTCGCGCAGGTTGTGCGCGCCGCAGAGCAGCATCACGATGCGATCCACGCCCGCTGCCATGCCGCCATGCGGCGGCGCGCCGTACTGGAAGGCGCGGTAGAGGCCGCCGAAGCGTTCCTCGACATCGGCCTGGCTGAGGCCCACCTTCTCAAACGCCTTGACCATCAGTTCCGGCGACTGGTTACGGATCGAGCCCGAAGCAATCTCATAGCCATTGCAGACCATATCATATTGATAGGCCTTGATCGTCAGCGGGTCTTGATGTTCCAGCGCGTCCATGCCGCCCTGCGGCATGGAGAAGGGATTGTGCGCGAAGTCGATCGACTTCGATTCCTCATCATATTCGTAGAAGGGGAAATCGACGATCCAGCACAGTTCGAAGCGATCCTTGTCGATCAGGTCGAGCTGCTCGCCCACGCGGATGCGCGCAAGGCCGGCGAGCTTGGCCGCCTGGCTTTCCTTGCCCGCCGCGAAGAACACGCCGTCATTCGGCCCGAGGCCCAGTGCGTCGATCAGCTTCGCCGTGCGTTCTTCGCCATGATTCTTGGCGATGGGACCGCCGGGCACGCCATCCTTGATGTTGATATAGCCCAGGCCCGAATAGCCTTCTGCCCGCGCCCAGTTGTTCATCTCGTCAAAGAATTTGCGGCTGCCAGCGCCCGCACCCGGCGCCGGGATCGCGCGAATGACGCTGCCGCTCTCCACCAGAGAGGCGAAGATGCCGAAGCCCGAGCCGTGGAAATGCTCGGTCACGTCCTGGATGATGATCGGGTTACGCAGATCGGGCTTGTCCGAGCCATATTTCAGGATCGCTTCATCATAGGGGATGCGCGGGAAGCTGCCGGAGGGGGTGACCGGCTTGCCATCGGCGAACTGTTCGAACACCTGGGCGATCACCGGCTCCATCGTGTTCCACACATCTTCCTGGGTGACGAAGCTCATTTCGAGGTCGAGCTGGTAGAACTCGCCCGGCAGGCGGTCGGCGCGCGGGTCTTCGTCGCGGAAACAGGGCGCGATCTGGAAATAGCGGTCGAAGCCCGCCACCATCAGCAGCTGCTTATATTGCTGCGGCGCCTGCGGCAGGGCGTAGAATTTCCCGGCATGGATGCGGCTCGGCACCAGGAAATCGCGCGCACCCTCCGGGCTGCTCGCGGTCAGGATCGGCGTTGAATATTCGGTAAAGCCGATCCCTTCCATGCGGCGGCGCATGTCGGAGATGATCTTGGTCCGCTTGACGATGTTCGCGTGCAGCGTCTCACGCCGCAGATCGAGGAAGCGGTAACGCAGGCGGATATCCTCGGGATATTCCTGCTCTCCCGCGACCGGCAGCGGCAGGTCGGCGGCGGCGGACAGCAGCACGGCGTCCAGCGCGCGGATTTCGATCTCGCCGGTCGGAAGGTTAGGGTTCACAGCCTCCTTGGCGCGCGCCACGACCTTGCCGGTCACGGTCACGACGCTTTCGGCGCGCAGCGATTCGATCACCTTGAACACCGGACCGTCCACTTCGGTGACGATCTGCACCATGCCATAATGGTCGCGCAGGTCGATGAAGACCAGATCGCCATGGTCGCGCTTGCGATGGACCCAGCCCGATACGCGCACCTCATTACCAACTTCGGCCGATGTCAGGGCGCCGCAGGTATGAGTGCGATAGGCGTGCATGGCGTTTTGGTCTTTCGCTTGCGTTTTACGGAAATGACAAATTGTTGCAGCCCCGCTATGGGCGGTCTTGTCGAACATCGACGAGCCCGCCGGGGAGCGGGCCAGCCCATAATAAGATCGAAGACCATATGCAAATCCATCCGCTGATTACCGACAGCAAGACTCTCGCTTCATTTTGCGCCCGGATCGCCCAATCGCCCTATATCGCGGTCGATACCGAGTTCATGCGTGAAAACAGCTATTGGCCCGACCTTTGCCTGGTGCAGGTCGCCGACGAGAATGAAGCTGCCGCCATCGATCCCAAGGCGCCCGGCCTGGACCTTTCGCCCCTGCTCGACCTGCTGGTCGATAATGAGGATGTGCTGAAGGTCTTTCACGCTGGCGGGCAGGACCTGGAGATCATCTACAATCTGACCGGCAAGACGCCGCATCCGCTATTCGACACGCAGATCGCGGCGATGGCGCTCGGCCTGGGCGAGCAGATTGGCTATGGCAACCTCGTCGATGCGTGGCTGGGGGTGCAACTCGACAAGGGCGCGCGTTTCACCGATTGGGCGCGCCGTCCGCTCGACAAGCGGCAGATCGACTATGCCATCGGCGACGTCACCTACCTCATCCAAATCTTCCCGAAGATGCTGGAAGAGTTGAAGCGCACGGGACGCGGCGACTGGCTCGACCAGGAAATGGAGCGGATCAGCGACGCGGAAAATTACGTGAATGAGCCCGCCGAAGCGTGGAAGCGCGTCCGCATCGCCAGTCGCAAGGCCGATGTGCTCGGCCGCCTGAAGGCGCTCGCCGCCTGGCGCGAGATCGAAGCGCAGGACAAGAACCTCCCCCGCGGCCGCATCGTCAAGGACGAGACGCTGGCCGACATCGCCAGCCACCCGCCCCGCGCGCAGGAGGATCTCGGCAAGGTGCGAGGCCTGTCCGCCACCTGGAAGACGAATGATATCGGCGCGCGGTTGATGCAGGCGCTCGCCAGCCACCAGCCCCTGGACAAGGACGAAATGCCCGAGCGCGATCCCAAGCGCCCCGGCCTGGGGAAGGACGGCGCGCTGGTTGCCGACTTGCTCAAGCTGCTGCTCAAGATCCGGTCGCGCGACATCAATGTGGCCTCGCGGCTGATTGCCCGGTCCGATGATATCGATGCGCTGGCGGCGGGGGTTCGCGACGACCTCTCCATCCTCGAAGGCTGGCGTTACGAACAATTCGGCCGCGATGCCGTTGATCTGGTCGAAGGCCGCCTAGCCTTTGCGGTCAAGGGCGGGCGCCTCAAGATGACACGCACCGAATAGGAGCAGATGATATGCGGATCGCCGCGCTTCTTCCCTTCGCCCTGCTGGCGGCTTGCTCGGGAGCTGGCGGTCAGGGCCCCGCCGGCCCGCAGCCTGTCGAAGGGGCGTGCCGGAATGACGGGCTGGACCGCTTTGTCGGACAGAAGGCAAGTGCGGAGGTGGGGGCGCAACTTCTTGCCGCCTCGGGAGCCCGCACGCTGCGCTGGGGTGCGCCGGGGATGGCCATGACGATGGACTTTCGCGCGGATCGGCTGACCGTCAGCTATGATGAGGGGATGACGATCACTTCGGCGCGGTGCGGTTGATCATGGAGAGCGGGACAACGGCGTCGGAGCTGATCGACGGGCGGATTCGCGAACTGCCGGATTGGCGCGGCGACATGCTTGGGCATGTCCGCAGCCTGATCCATGCGGCGGTGCCCGAAGTTGTCGAAGAATGGAAATGGCGCGGCGTGCCGGTCTGGTCGCATGGCGGCATCCTCTGCACCGGAGAGACTTACAAGGACAAGGTCAAGCTGACCTTCGCCAAGGGTGCCGCGCTCCCTGACCCGTCAGGTTTGTTCAACGCCAGCCTGGACGGCAATGCCCGACGCGCGATCGACATTTACGAAGGCGACCACGTCGATGCGGAAGCGCTGAAGGCGCTCATCCGCACCGCAGCGCAACTGAACGCAGCCAAGAGCAAGGCAGGCCGGCAGGCGTAGCCTCAGCACTCCAGCCCGATCAGCGTGCCGCCACCGACGCGGCCGACATGGCGCTTCCCATCGATTTCCAACCAGTCGGGCGTCACTTCCAACCGCCGTCCCCGGATCGTGGTGCGTAGATGCTCCACCGCGATACGGTTGCGCGCCACGATCCTCAGCACCGCCATGCCATCGCCGCGCGCCGCCATGACGCTGTAGCGGTCGCCTCGGAGCAGAAAGTGCCAGCTGCCATCGGTTGGCAGCCATTCATTGCCGTCGATCACCTGCACCGGCGCCCCGTCGGCCGCGCCCATGCGCAGGCTGATCCGGGTCGCGCCATTGCTGCGCCGGGGCGGCGCGAAGATCAGGATCGGCTCGCCATCCAGCGTCAGAGGAATGGGCGTGTCACGCAACTGCCGCGAGCCGCCCAGGATCAGGGTCGGCAGCTCAGGCGAAAAAGGCAGGCGGTCGCGGGCGAAATGGCGCTGCCGCACCACCGGATTGGTATGAAAACTGTGCACCTGCGTGGATGTCAGCCGCCCCTCCTCCACCAACCCATGGCATGTGGGGCAGAGCAACGTCGCGCCGTTGCTTTCGGGCAATCGCAGATAGCGGTAGATGGTGACGCCGCAACGGACGCAGGCGAAGCCGCATGCCTGCCGGATATCTTCTCGCTGCTGGCTCGAAAGCAAAGGCAACGGCGGCATCACGGGCAAGCTCATGGACGAAAATCCCCTTGCAGCGCCGCCCCGCTTCATTGCGGATCGGCGTTACCCTGGAGGCGTCCTTCCCATGTCGGGGCTCTGGCAGGCCCTTCATCTGTACATCGTTAAAATAATTGGCGCGAAGTCAAGTAGGATTGCGAATCAGCGCTGCGGCAGCAGGTCCAGATTGCGGGATGCTGCTATGTTGCGAATGCGCCCAGGGCGCGGCATGGACTTGATCGCAATTTCCGCAATGTCGCCAGCACTGAAAAGCTCCACATTGCCAACGTCGAAGATGCGTTGACCGAAAGTCTGGGTGATGCGCACACTCCGGATGCTCGACAGCGCAATCTCCGTCCGCTGCTTCGACAGCAGACCGCGCTCCATCAGCACTTCGCGGTCGGACAGCGCCAACCGCTCACCCTTGGCCCGCAGCCACCACACGCCGATCGCGAGCAGGCCGACAACCGATATCAGCAGCAGAATGAACAGAAAAGGATGCGCGCGGAACATCGCAGGATGCTCGTCATACAGCCACGCTTCACTCATCAGTCGCCCCGTCCAAAGATGCAGCCGGACATGATCATGGATGGCGTGCCTGCGTCAATCCTTGGCTAGCGCATCCTTTTTGTGGGCGGCGCGCTTGCCATCGCCGGTTTCGACGATGAACTGCGGATCATCCTTTGACGCCGCAACCTTGTGCCCTTTGATCTGCGTAGGGCTGGTCTGCTTCTTCACAACCTTGCCATGCGCCTCGCTCCCATGGCTTTTCCAACTTACCTTGTCACCGGGCTTGGGTTCCTGCTTCATGCTGCATCCTCCTCACGAACGAGAACCCAGCAGCATGACGCAGGTTGCGCGTGGCCCTAGCTTTCGTCGCCCATACGGAGCGCGGCGATGAAGGCTTCCTGCGGAATCTGGACGCTGCCATATTCGCGCATCCGCTTCTTGCCCTCTTTCTGCTTTTCGAGGAGCTTCTTCTTACGCGTGATGTCGCCGCCATAGCATTTGGCGGTCACGTCCTTGCGCATCGCCGCGATGGTCTCGCGCGCGATCACCTTGCCGCCGATCGCTGCCTGGATCGGAATCTTGAACAGATGGCGGGGGATCAGGTCCTTCAGCCGCTCGCACATATGCCGCCCGCGCGCTTCGGCGGCGCTGCGGTGAACGATCATGCTGAGTGCATCGACCGGCTCATTGTTGACGAGGATGCTCATCTTGACGAGGTCGCCCTCGCGCGTGCCGATCTGGTGATAGTCGAAGCTCGCATAGCCCCGGCTGATCGATTTCAGGCGATCGTAAAAGTCGAACACCACTTCGTTGAGCGGCAGCTCGTAAGTCACCTGGGCGCGCCCGCCGACATAGGTCAGGTTCTTCTGGATGCCGCGCCGGTCCTGGCAGAGCTTCAGGATCGAGCCGAGATATTCGTCAGGACAATAGATCACCGCCTCGATCCACGGCTCCTCGATCATCTCGATATGATTGGGATCGGGCATGTCGGCCGGGTTGTGCAGATGGCGCACCGTCCCGTCCTTCATGTGCATCTCATAGACCACCGACGGCGCGGTGGTGATGAGGTCGAGATCATATTCACGGGTCAACCGCTCCTGGATGATCTCCAGGTGGAGCAGGCCCAGAAAACCGCAGCGGAAGCCGAAACCGAGCGCCGCCGACGTTTCCATTTCGAAGGAGAAACTGGCGTCGTTGAGGCGAAGCTTGGAGATACTGTCGCGCAGCTTTTCGAAATCATTGGCATCGACCGGGAAGAGGCCGCAGAAAACCACCGGCTGCACTTCCTTGAAGCCTGGCAGCGGCGCCTTGGCCGGATTCTTGACCGTTGTGATCGTGTCGCCGACGCGGGTCTGGCTGATGTCCTTGATCTGCGCGGTGATGAAGCCGATCTCTCCGGGCCCCAGTTCCGGCAGCGCTTCGATCTTGGGCCGCATGCAACCAACGCGATCGATCAGATGCTCCGTGCCCCCGATCATGAACTTGATGTTCTGGCCCTTCTTGATGACGCCGTTGACGACGCGCACCAGGATGACGACGCCGAGATAAGGATCATACCAGCTATCGACCAGCATCGCTTCCAGCGGAGCGTCGCGATCACCCTTGGGCGGCGGGATCTTGGCGACGATGGCTTCGAGCACCTCGTCGATGCCGATGCCGGACTTCGCGCTCGCCAGCACCGCTTCGGATGCGTCGAGGCCGATCACTTCCTCAATTTCCGCGCGCACCTTTTCCGGCTCGGCAGCGGGCAGGTCGATCTTGTTGAGTACCGGCACGATCTCATGATCATGCTCGATCGACTGATAGACGTTCGCCAGCGTCTGCGCTTCCACACCCTGCGCGGCGTCGACGACCAGCAGCGCGCCTTCGCACGCGGCAAGCGACCGGCTCACTTCATAGGCGAAGTCCACATGGCCCGGCGTGTCCATGAGGTTGAGTTCGTAGGTTTCCCCATTTTTCGCGACATAGTCGAGACGCACGGTCTGCGCCTTGATGGTGATGCCGCGCTCCTTCTCGATATCCATATTGTCGAGCACCTGCGCGCTCATCTCGCGGTCGGTGAGGCCCCCGGTGCGCTGGATCAGCCGGTCGGCCAGCGTCGATTTGCCATGGTCGATATGGGCGATGATCGAGAAATTGCGGATATGCGAGAGGTCGGTCATGGCCGCGCCCTAGCAGCCATTTGCCGGCCTGTCAGCAGTGCAGCGAAGGGCGCGCGCCGTCTGTAGGCAAGAGCGGTGGGCTATGCTAAAGGCCGCTTGTTCTTCGCGGGCTCGCATCATAATCAGAAATGGCTTTTCATCCGCACAAACAGGGGAATTGGGGCAATGTTGAAGACGGTTTCCGCGCTGCTCGTTACGGTGTCGGTGGCGGTGACGCCGATCGCGGCAAGTGCGCAGACGAACATGAGTTCGTCCGGCAAGACGTATAAGGATGGCACTACCAAGGGGGCTTCGTCCGGCCGCCGCGCACAGGAGCGCGCCACCCAGGAAATCCCACGCTGCACCCGCCGCATCGGCACCGTCGCTATCGTCGAGCCGGACAATCAGTGGTGGCGTGAGCTGAACCTGGGTAGCCCGGAGGCGATCCTGAAGGTGTTCATCCAGCAGTCTGGCTGCTTCGGTCTCGTCAACCGCGGTCGCGCCATGCAAAGCCGCGCGATGGAACGCGCCATGGCTGATTCGGGCGAGCTCCAGGCCGGCTCCAACCTGGGTCGGGGCCAGGTGAAGGCCGCCGACTATTATCTGGAGCCCGACATCGTCTCTTCCAACCGCAATTCGGGCGGTGGCAATGTCGGCGGCATGCTGGGCGGCCTGATGGGCGGTTTTGGCGGCGCGGTCCTGGGCGGACTCAACATCAAGAAGAAAGAAGCCAACGTCACGCTGTCGATCGTGAACGCCCGCACGACCGAGGAAGAGGCGCTGACCGAGGGCTACGCCCGCAAGACCGATATCGGCTTCGGCGGCGGCGCGGGTGGCGGCTGGTGGGGCGGTTTTGCGGCCGCCGGCGGCAGCGGTTACCAGAATACGGAGATCGGCCAGGTCATCGTGCTCGCCTATCTCGACGCCTATACCAAGCTTGTCACGCAGCTGGGCGGCCTGCCCGCCAATGCTGCTGCGGCGGCTCCGCGCGCGCAGTAAGAACAGTGATCAGGAAGGGGCGCTGCCGGATAGAGGCGGCGCCCTTTTTTGTGTCTTCGATTGGCTGGGGTGCGCCGACTTCTTTAGCGGGTCAGGTGGGATCTACCGCCACCTCGCCCGGTATCCTGACCTTCTCACGCCGCCTGCGCCACCAGGCCAGAATAGCTTCGCCAACGGGCCGCTCGACCAAGCGATTGATCGCGGTTCCGAGCGTCAGGGCAACGAGGAAGGCCGTCGAAAACGCGATCCATGGGCTGTAACCCAGCTCCGCCAGCTTCAGCATCACGACAAAGCCCACATGCTGGTGGATCAGGTAGAAGGAATAGCTGATGCCGCCAATCCACAGCAGCGGCCGCGCCGCGATCCACCGCAGGCGGCCGGCAATCAGCGCGGCGAAGCCCGCCAGCAGCAGGCAGGCGATCAGCGTCACGTCCCAGCTTTCCATCGCGGCAACGGACAACAGCGCAAGCACTGCATAAGGCATCTGCTGCCGCCAGCGGCGTCGCCCCGCCCAGACGCGATAAGACAGCATGCCGATGACGAAAAACGGCACATAGCGCAGCACGAAGAGCATCACGATGCGTTCGGGCATGTCCGGCCAGAACCCGTAGATCCCGCGCAGCACCAGCCAAAGCGCGAGCATGGGTTCCAGCCATTTCATCCCCACCCATTTCCACAGGGCGATCATGCAGAAGTAAAAGGCGATCTCGACCGTCAACGTCCAATAGGCCCCATCCACCTCCGGCAAGAAGGCAAAGCCCTGAAGCATGGTGATATTGGCCAGGATCGCTGCAGGGCCAATCAGCAATTGGGACGCTTTGGCGAGATATTCGACGGACAGCGTCAGCAGCATCGCGACGAGATAGGCGGGGTAGAGCCGCGCAACGCGGTTCACTACAAAGTCGGCGACGCTGCCAATCCGATCGAGCGTGAAGAAGATGGCAAAGCCGGAAATCGTGAAGAACAGCAATACCCGGTAATTGCCTCCCGGGAAGCTGAACGGCACATGCGCTGCCTGCGGAAACAGCTCATGAAAGCGCGTCGAATAATGGAAAACCAGCACGCAGAGAGCGCCGATCCCGCGCAAGGCGTCCAATTCCGACAGGCGGGTTCGATGAGGCGGTCCACTCACCCGGCGGGAATAGCAATCAAACAGCAATCAATCGTTAAAATGACCGCCAATCGGAAACAGAATGGCATTTCCATGTGCTGCGGAGCAGCTGGGTGGACCTAAGGCTTACGAACCTCTGCTACCCGTTTCAGCTGCGCAAGCTGTTCCCCGAGAACCTTATCCACCATCGGCGCGATCGGGGCCATGCCCATGCGTACATAGCCGCCCGCCACATAACCCACCGTGACCCGAACGCCCTTCTTCGTCGGGGTAATGGTGATATCGAGCGTTCCCATGACGCCTTCCGCCTGCAACGGTCCCAAGGCTCCCGATAGACGCAATTGCTTATGGGGCGCGGCAAAAATGACGCGGGCATGTTCAACGCTGCCGGAGGAGCCACCGGGGCCCGGCAGGCGCTCACAGAAACAGCCTCCAGCGCGCGGCTCCAGGGTGAGATTTCCCGCAACGCCGCTATAGGTGTGTGCGCTGCTCCACCAGCGATCCGGGGCCGCGAGCAGCGCGTAAACGCTCTGGGCATCTGCAGCAATTTCGACGCTGTTTTCAATCGCGAAGCCGCTGTCCTTGATCGACGTCACGGCCCCATGTGCGGCGGACGCGCCTAACAAGGCAAAAGCGCTGATCGCGGAGAAAATTCGTCGCATGGCTGCCCCCTCCCCCAATCATGTTCGGGGAGGGGAGAGTAGCTCAGGACTTGCTGCTGTCCAATATCGCGGCAATCGCGGCCGTCACATCGTCCATGTCAGCCATGCCATCGACCCGCGACACGATGCCGCGCGCTTCGTAGATGGGAAGGATCGGCGCGGTCTTGGCGCGATATTCAGCCATGCGGGTCCGCACGGTTTCTTCATTATCGTCTGGACGGCGCTTGAAATCGTGCCCGTGGCACTTGTCACACTCGCCTTCGACCTTCGGCTGCTTGAAGCTGTCATGATAGCCTTCGCCGCAGCTGGCGCAGGTGAAGCGGCCGGTGATGCGCTCGACCAGCGCGTCCTCATCGACGTCGAGTTCGATGACATGATCCAACGTCCGGCCGCGATCCGCGAGGATGGCGTCGAGCGAATGGGCCTGCGCCTCGGTGCGCGGATAGCCGTCGAAGATCACACCGGTTCCGGCGGTCAGACCATCCAGCGCCTCGCCGATGATACCGGACACGATCTCGTCCGAAACCAGCTCGCCCGCTTCCATCACTGCCTTGGCCTTGAGGCCGATCGGCGTCTGGGCCTTTACGGCGGCACGCAACATGTCGCCGGTCGATAGCTGCACCATGCCGCGGCTCTCAACCAGACGGCTGGCCTGCGTGCCCTTACCCGCTCCTGGAGGACCCAGCAGAATGATATTCATGCGCGCATACTCCCCTGTTCTTGCGCCTTGACGTGATGCGCCTTTAGCGCAGGCGACCCTTCAGCTTGGCCTTCTTGATCAGATCGCCATATTGATGAGCCAGCAGATGGCTCTGGATCTGCGTCACGGTATCGACCGTAACGTTAACGACGATCAGCAGGCTGGTGCCGCCGAGATAAAAGGGAATGCCCGCCCGCGCGATGGCAAATTCCGGCACCAGGCAGATAATCGCCAGATAAGCGGCCCCGATCACCGTGATCCGGGTCAGAACATAATCCAGATAATTTTCCGTGTTCTTGCCAGGACGGATGCCAGGAATGAAACCACCGTTGCGCTTCAGATTATCGGCCGTCTCTTCCGGATTGAACACAACCGCCGTGTAGAAGAAGCAGAAAAACACGATGCCGAGGCCATAGAGCCCCATATAGACGGGACTGCCGTGCGACAGATACTGATTGAGCGTCAGCACGAAGTCGCCAAGCCTGCTCTCGCCTGCCACGGTCTGGCCGGCAAATTGCGAAATGGTCAGCGGCATCAGCAGCAGCGAGCTTGCGAAGATCGGCGGGATCACGCCGGCCGTGTTGACCTTCAACGGCAGATGACTGCGATCGGCCTGCATCAATCCCTGGCGCGTCTGGCGCTTGGGATATTGGATCAGCACCCGGCGCTGCGCGCGCTCCATGAAGCAGATCAGCAGGATCAGGCCAACGGCCATCGCAATGACCAGTACGATCAACAGGCCAGAAATCGACCCTTCGCTGCCGGACTTGAACAGGTTGCTGAGCGTAACAGGCAGCTGCGCGACAATGCCCGCCATGATGATGAGGCTGACGCCGTTGCCGATGCCACGCGAGGTAATCTGCTCACCCAGCCACATCAGGAACATCGTGCCGCCGATCAGCGAGATGACCGCCGCGATCCGGAATAGGAAGCCGGGATCGACCACGGCCTGAACGCCCGACTGCGCGCCGAAACTTTCCAGGCCCACAGCGATGAAATAGCCCTGGACGGCGGTCAGGCCGACCGTTCCGTAACGCGTATATTGGTTGAGTTTCTTGCGGCCGCTTTCACCTTCCTTTTTGATCGCCGCGAGTTGCGGCGAAAGGGAGGCGGCGAGCTGAACCACGATCGACGCCGTGATGTATGGCATCACGCCGAGCGCGATCAAGCTCATGCGTGAGAGCGAACCACCCGAGAAGGTGTTGAAGATGTCGAGAATACCGCCATTCGTCTGCTTGTAGAGCTGAGACAGCGCGGTCGGATCGACGCCCGGCAGCGGCACGAAGCTCAGAAAGCGGAAGACGATCAGCGCGCCCAGCGTAAACCACAGGCGCTTCTTGAGGTCGGTCGCCTGGCTGAACTTCGCCAGGCTGAGATTGGATGCGAGCTGGTCGGCTCTCGATGCCATGGTGGCTGCCCTTCAAAACACTCTTGCCGGAGTCACGGCCCGGCGTGAATCGCTAACCCATTAGCGAGCGCGATCCGCCCTGTCGAACGGGGAGTTGCGCTTCACGCGACAAAGCTTCCCTGAAACAGATGACCCCGCCGGCCCATATCGGACAGCGGGGTCATGCTTGCAAGCCTCGGAAGTCGGCTCAGCCCTTCTTGGCGGCCTTCTTCGCAGCCAGGGCGGTGCCCTTCTTGGCCTTTGCCTTCTCGGCCGCCGGCACGACCTCAATCACTTCGACCTTGCCGCCAGCCTTTTCGACCGCCTCGATGGCGCCCTTCGAAGCTCCGGAGACGAGCAGGTTGACCTTGGCGGTCAGCTCGCCCTTGCCGAGCAGACGGACGCCGTCCTTGCCGCCGCGCGACAAAGCAGCAGCCTTCAGCGCCGCATGGTCGATGGTCGCATTGGCGTCCAGCTTGCCGGCGTCGATCGCCTTCTGCAGCGCGCCCAGGTTCACGATCGCGTAATCCTTGGCGAAGATGTTGTTGAAGCCCCGCTTAGGCAGACGCATGTGGAGCGGCATCTGACCGCCCTCGAAGCCGTTGATGGCGACGCCCGAGCGTGCCTTGGCACCCTTCTGGCCGCGACCGGCGGTCTTGCCCTTGCCCGAGCCGATACCGCGGCCGACGCGCATCCGGCCCTTGCGGGCGCCGGCATTGTCGTTGAGTTCGTTAAGCTTCATGATGTGCACTCGCTTTCGCTATGTTCGCGCTGAAAACACGTAATCCTCTCCCGCACGCGGGAGAGGATATGGAGGCTTGCCAGCTTGCTGGTTAGCCGAAGCGGGAGAGGGCTTCTGCCCTCACCGCTGCAACCAAGGCCCACCCTGCGGACCCAAGTCTCGCTGCCTCCCCCGCACGCGGGAGAGGCAAGGGGTCAGTCGACCACCTGCACCATATGGGGCAGCTTCTTGATGGCACCGCGGACTTCCGCCGTGTCTTCCAACTCCACCACTCGATGCATCTTGCCGAGGCCCAGGCCGATCAGAATCTTCTTCTGGTCGGCAGGGCGGCGGATCGGCGAACCGATCTGCTTGATCTTGATCTTCGCCATGTCGCTTTACTCCGCAATCGCTTCGGCATCAGCCTGCGCGACTTCGGCCGAGGCGCCACCGCGACGCAGAAGGTCGGCGACCTTCTTGCCACGACGCTGCGCCACCGACTTCGGGCTGGTCTGTTCGCCCAGCGCCGCGAAGGTCGCACGGATCATGTTATAGGGGTTGGACGTGCCGTTCGACTTGGTCACGACGTCCGCCACGCCGAGGCTTTCGAACACGGCGCGCATCGGACCACCGGCGATGATGCCGGTACCGGCCGGAGCCGAACGGACCGTCACCTTGCCCGCGCCAAAATGGCCAAGGCCATCATGGTGCAGCGTGCGGCCTTCCTTCAGCGGAACGCGAACCATCGCCTTCTTGGCCGAAGCGGTCGCCTTGCTGATGGCTTCGGGCACTTCGCGCGCCTTGCCATGGCCGAAGCCCGCGCGGCCCTTGCCGTCGCCGACAACGACCAGAGCAGCGAAACCGAAACGCTTACCGCCCTTGACGGTCTTCGAGACGCGGTTGATGTGAACCAGCTTCTCGATCAGCTCTTCGCCCTGCTCCTCGTCGCGGTTGCCGCGACGGTCGTCGCGACGGCCACGGCCGCCACGCTCGCCACGGTTGCGGTCACCGCCACCCCGGTTGCCACGGCCACGGCCGGGACCACGACCTTCGGTCGGTGCGGCTTCGCCGCCCTCGACAGCAGCGGGAGCGCCCGCCTGCGACTGGATATCGTTTTCGTCAGCCATGATCAGAACTCCAGCCCGCCTTCGCGGGCGGCATCGGCCAGCGCCTTGACGCGGCCATGGAAGAGGAAGCCACCACGGTCGAATACGACGCGGGTGACGCCGGCAGCAGTCGCCGCGGCGGCGACACGCTTGCCGACTTCAGCGGCTGCTTCGGAAGTGGCGCCGGTCTTACCACGCACGTCCTTGTCCAGGGTCGATGCGGCGGCCAGGGTCTTGCCCTGCGCATCATCAATGACCTGGGCGTAGATGTGGCGGCCCGAACGGTGGACGCTGAGGCGGGGCTTGTGGCCCGAAACTGCCTTGAGCGCGGTGCGGACGCGGCGACGACGCCGCGCGAAGAGGGAAAGCTTTGCCATCTTACTTCTTCTTCCCTTCCTTGCGGAAGATGAACTCGCCGGCGTACTTGATACCCTTGCCCTTATAGGGTTCGGGCTTGCGCCAGCGGCGGATCTCGGCGGCGACCTGACCCACCTTTTGCTTGTCAATGCCGCTGATCTCGACCGTGGTGTTATCCGGGGTCTTGATCTCGATCCCTTCAGGGATCTCGAAATCGACATCGTGCGAATAGCCGAGCTGCAGCTTCAAAGTCTTGCCCTGCGAGTTGGCGCGGTAACCCACGCCGGTGATCAGCAGCTTCTTCGAGAAACCCTCGGTCACGCCGGTGACAAGGTTCTGGATCAGCGTGCGCTGCATGCCCCAGAAAGCCCGTGCGGCTTTGGTGTCATTGGCCGGCTTCACCAGAATGCTGCCGTCCTCGATCGTGTAGCTGATCTCGTCGCGCAGCGGCAGCGCCAAGGTGCCCTTGGGGCCCTTGACCGACAGCAGCCCGCCTTCGATCGACGCCGTCACGCCCGAAGGCACGGCAATCGGCTTTTTACCCGTGCGGCTCATCAGAACACCTCCGCCAGCACTTCGCCGCCGACATTCTGCTCGCGCGCTTCCGCGTCGGACAGAACGCCGCGAGGCGTCGAGACAATGGTGATGCCCAAGCCGTTGCGCACGATCGGCAGTTCCTTGGAACCCGAATAGACGCGGCGACCAGGCTTGGACACGCGAGCGACATGCTTGATCGCAGGCTGGCCCTCGAAATATTTCAGTTCAATGCGCAGGCCGGGATGCTTGCCGAGCGTTTCCTCGGAATAGCCACGGATGTAACCTTCGCGCTGCAGCACGTCGAGCACACGGGCCCGAAGCTTCGAAGCGGGGGACACAACGCTGTCCTTCTTCGCCTGCTGCCCGTTGCGGATGCGGGTGAGCATATCACCCAGGGGATCGGTCAATGCCATCTCAAATGATCCTTACCAGCTCGACTTGGTGACGCCGGGGATCAGGCCCTTGTTGGCCAGATCACGCAGCTGCACGCGGCAGAGACGGAATTTGCGGTAGTAGGCCCGGGGACGGCCCGTCAGCTCGCAGCGGTTACGCACGCGAGTCGGGTTGCCGTTGCGGGGGATCTCCGCCATCTTCAGACGCGCGATCAGACGATCGCTGTCATCAGCGGTCGTATCATTCGCGATCGCCTTGAGCTTCGCATAGCGGCCGGCATATTTCTTCACCAGCTTCTTGCGGCGCTCGTTCTTGTTGATCGAACTCAGTTTCGCCATGACTTAAGTTCTCTTCCTTAGCTTTTAGCGTTTGGGAGAGAAGCGGGACCCGTTCAGGCCGCCTGCTTCTCTTCGAGCGGGAAGGGGAAGCCGAAGAGACGCAGCAATTCGCGCGCTTCCTCGTCCGTCTTCGCCGTGGTGGTCACGATGATGTCCATGCCGCGCACCTTGTCGATGCGGTCATAGTTGATCTCGGGGAAGATGATCTGCTCCTTGATGCCGAAGGCATAGTTGCCACGGCCGTCGAAGCTCTTCGGATTGAGACCTCGGAAGTCGCGCACACGGGGCAGAGCGACGTTGATCAGACGATCAAGGAACTCGTACATGCGCTCGCGACGCAACGTGACCTTGGCGCCGATGGGCATGCCTTCACGCAGCTTGAACTGCGCGATCGACTTGCGGGCCTTGGTGATGACCGGCTTCTGGCCGGCGATCAGCTCCATTTCCTCGGCGGCCGAAGTGACCTTCTTCTTGTCCTGAGTCGCTTCGCCGACGCCCATATTGAGCGTGATCTTTTCGATCTTGGGCACTTCCATGACGTTCTTGTAACCGAACTTCTCGGTCATCGCCTTGGCGATTTCGGCGTCATAGAGCGACTTGGAGCGCGGAGTGTACTTGTCGCTCATTACAGCACCTCACCGGACTTGACGGCGACGCGGACCTTCTTGCCGTCGCGGTCCTCGAAACGGACGCGGGTCGGCTTGCCATCCTTGTCGGCGACAGCGACGTTCGAAATGTGGAGCGGCGCGGGCTTGCGCTCGATACCACCCTGCGGGTTCGCCTGGTCGGGCTTGCGGTGACGCGCGTGCACGTTGATGCCTTCGACGAGGACCTTGTCGTCCTTCGGCAGCACCTGCAGGACGGCGCCGGTACGGCCCTTGTCCTTGCCAGCCAGGATGACGACCTTGTCGCCCTTCTTGATTCTAGCAGCGCTCATTACAGCACCTCAGGGGCGAGCGAGATGATCTTCATGTGCTTCTTGGCGCGCAGTTCGCGAACGACCGGGCCAAAGATACGGGTGCCGATCGGCTCCTCATTCTTGTTGATGAGCACAGCGGCATTGCCGTCGAAGCGAATCACGCTGCCATCAGCGCGACGCACGTCCTTGGCGGTGCGCACGATGACGGCGCGATGCACGTCACCCTTCTTCACCTTGCCACGAGGCGCAGCTTCCTTGATCGAGACGACGATGATGTCGCCTACGCTCGCGAAGCGACGCTTCGAGCCGCCCAGCACCTTGATGCACTGGACGCGCTTGGCGCCGCTGTTGTCAGCGACGTCAAGATTGGATTGCATCTGGATCATGGATCCGGTTCCTTCTTATTTGGCCTACCGGGACGATCCCGGCGGTTCCGAATTCGTGGTTTCGACCGGAAGATTCGAAACACGAAGCGCGGGCCTGTAACCTCTTCTTTCCGAAAAGGCCAGCCCCGCGTCCGAAATTTCGACCCTTAAGGTCGGTGACTGACCTCAGGCGGCCGTTTCCGGCGACTTGTGGGTGTCCACGCGCTCGATGACCTTCCAGGTCTTGAGCTTGGAAATCGGAGCGGTCTCCTCGATGCGGACCGTTTCGCCTTCCTTGTAGACATTGCCCTCGTCATGGGCATGGTACTTCTTCGAACGGCGGATGATCTTGCCGTAGAGCGCATGCTTAACCTTGCGCTCTACGCGAACCACCACCGTCTTGTCGGTCTTGTCGGAAACCACCGTTCCCGTCAGCACGCGCTTGGGCATCGTGTGTTTCCTTTACTTCGCGGCCGAGCGCGAACGCTCGGTCTGCAGGGTCTTGATCTGCGCGATCGACCGGCGGACTTCCTTTACCCGGCTGGGCTTTTCCAGCTGGTTGGTGGCCGCCTGGAAGCGCAGATTGAACTGCTCACGCTTCAGGTTGTTGAGTTCGGTCGACAGTTCGTCGTCCGTCTTGGTCTTGAGGTCGGCAACGTTCGCCACGGCTTAGCCCTCCAGGTGCGAGGTGTCGCCGAGGCGGGCAACGACCTTGGTCTTGACGGGCAGCTTCATCGCGGCGCGCGAGAATGCCTCTGCTGCGAGCGGGCCGGGTACGCCGTCCAGTTCGAACAGGATGCGGCCGGGCTTAACGCGGGCCGCCCAATATTCGACCGAACCCTTACCCTTGCCCTGACGGACTTCGGCGGGCTTCTTCGACACCGGAACGTCGGGGAACACCCGGATCCACAAACGGCCCTGACGGCGGATGTGACGGGTGATCGCACGGCGGGCCGCCTCGATCTGGCGCGCGGTGATCCGCTCGGGCTCCAAAGCCTTAAGACCATAGGAGCCGAAGTTCAGAGCCGAACCGCCTTTGGCGTCGCCCTTGATCCGGCCCTTGAAGGTCTTGCGGAACTTCATTTTCTTCGGTTGCAGCATGACGCTATTACCTTCTTATTCTTAGCGCGCCGGGCGCACGCCGGAGGTCTGAGCCTCCAGCATCAGCCGGTCGGTGGCCATCGGATCGTGGCCCAGGATCTCACCCTTGAAGATCCAGACCTTGATACCGCAGACGCCATAGGCGGTGTGCGCCGTGGCTTCGGCATAATCGACGTTCGCACGCAGCGTGTGCAGCGGAACGCGACCTTCGCGATACCATTCGACGCGCGCGATCTCCGCGCCGCCCAGACGGCCGCCGCAGGTGATCTTGATGCCTTCGGCGCCGAGACGCAGAGCCGACTGCACCGCACGCTTCATCGCGCGACGGAACGCCACGCGGCGCTCCAGCTGATCGGCAATGCCCTGCGCAACCAGCTTGGAGTCGATTTCCGGCTTCCGGATCTCGACGATGTTCAGGCTGACGTCCGAAGAGGTCAGGCTGCCCAGCTTCTTGCGCAGCTTCTCAATGTCCGCACCCTTCTTGCCGATGATGACACCGGGACGGGCAGCGTAGATCGACACGCGGCACAGCTTTGCCGGACGCTCGATCACGACCTTGGAGATCGCAGCCTGCGGCAGGTTCTTCATGATATACTGGCGGATCTTCAGATCCTCCAGCAGCAGGCGGCCATAGTCAGCGCCTTCGGCGAACCAGCGGCTGTCCCAGGTACGGTTGATCTGCAGGCGCAGACCGATCGGATTGCTCTTGTGACCCATAGTCTTACGCCTCCGCTTCTTCAGCTGCTTCACGCACGACGATGCGCACGCGGCTGAAGGGCTTCAGGATCCGGGTCGACTTGCCACGGCCGCGAGCGTGGAAGCGCTTCATGGTGAAGCTCTTGCCCACCGATGCTTCCGCGACGACCAGAGCGTCGACGTCCAGATTGTGGTTGTTTTCCGCATTGGCGATGGCCGAAGCCAGCACCTTGCGCACATCGACCGCCATCGCCTTCTTCGAGAAGGCGAGGATGTTCAGCGCTTCCTCGACCTTGCGACCGCGGATGAGCGTGGCGACCAGGTTCAGCTTCTGGGCCGAACCACGGATCTGCGTGCCAACGGCCAGCGCCTCATTGTCGGCGACGCGACGGGGAGCCTTTTCCTTGCTCATTAGCGCTTGCCCTTCTTGTCGGCAGCGTGGCCGGGGAAGTAGCGGGTCGGGGCGAACTCACCCAGCTTGTGACCCACCATGTCCTCGTTCACCGAGACCGGCACATGCTTGCGGCCGTTATAGACGTTAAACGTCAGGCCAACGAACTGCGGCAGGATGGTGGAACGGCGCGACCAGGTCTTGATCGGACCCGAACGGCCACCGGCGTCCTGCGCCACTTCCGCCTTCTTCAGAAGGCTGAGGTCCACGAACGGACCTTTCCAGACGGAACGAGCCATCTCGCTTACCTCTTCTTCTTAGCGTGGCGGCTACGGATGATGAACTTGTCCGTCGCCTTGTTGTGGCGGGTGCGCGCACCCTTGGTCGGCTTGCCCCAGGGGGTGACCGGGTGACGGCCGCCCGAGGTGCGGCCTTCACCACCGCCGTGCGGGTGATCGACCGGGTTCTTCGCCACACCGCGCGTCAGCGGACGCTTGCCAAGCCAGCGGTTGCGGCCGGCCTTGGCGAGGTTGGTGTTAGCATTGTCCGGGTTCGACACGGCGCCGACGGTGCCCATGCAGTCCGAACGGATGTAGCGCTGTTCGCCCGAGGACAGGCGAACCATGACCATGCCACGATCGCGACCGACCAGCTGGGCGTAGGTGCCCGCCGAACGGCAGAGCTGCCCACCCTTGCCGGGCTTCATCTCGATATTGTGGATGATGGTGCCGACCGGCATCTGGCCGAGTTCCATCGCATTGCCCGGCTTCACATCGGTCTTCTTGCCCGCGACGACCTTGTCACCGGGAGCCAGACGCTGCGGCGCCAGGATATAGGCCTGGGTGCCGTCGGGATAGTTGACCAGCGCGATGAAGGCGGTGCGGTTAGGGTCATATTCCAGACGCTCGACCGTACCCTCAACGTCCCACAGACGACGCTTGAAGTCGACGATGCGGTAACGCTGCTTGTGACCGCCGGCGATGCCGCGCGAGGTCACATGGCCCTTGTTGTTGCGGCCACCGGTCTTGCGCTTGCCTTCGGTCAGCGCCTTGACGGGCTTGCCCTTGTGCAGGCCGCTGCGATCGACGAGAATCAGACCGCGCTGAGCGGGGCTCGTCGGGTTGTAGCTCTTAAGCGCCATGATCAGCGCACTCCTTCGGTGATGTCGATCGACTGACCATCAGCCAGACGAACGATCGCCTTCTTCACATCCGACCGCGTGTAGGGCTTGCCCTTCCACTTCTTGGTCTTGCCCTTGGCGACCAGCGTGTTCACGCTCTTGACGGTCACGCCCCAGAGCGCTTCAACGGCCGCCTTGATCTCCGGCTTGGTCGCATCGTTGGCGACCTTGAAGACCACGGCATTGTTCTCGGAGAGAAGGGTTGACTTCTCGGTGATGACCGGAGCGACAACGACGTCATAATGACGGTTATCGACGGTTGCGGCCTGCTTCTTAGCCATTAAAACGCGCCTCCAGCTTTTCGACCGCGGCGCGCGTCAGCACCAGCGAATCCGCCTTAAGGATGTCGTAAACGTTGGCGCCGACAGCCGGCAGCAGGTTCACGCCGACGATGTTCGCCGAAGCCTTCGCGAAGCTGACATTCACCGCGTCGCCGTCGATAAATAGCGCCTTGTTGAGGTTCAGCTTGGCGAGATGCGCGACCAGAGCCTTGGTCTTGCCTTCCGCCACATCGAGATTGTCGAGGACGATCAGCGAGCCGTCCTTCGCCTTCGACGACAGAGCCATTTTGAGGCCCAGCGCACGAACCTTCTTGTTGAGGTCGTGGCCAAAGTCGCGGGCACGGGCGCCGTGCGCCTTACCACCGCCGATGAACACGGGCGCCTTGCGATCGCCGTGACGGGCGGTACCACCACCCTTCTGGCGGCCGAACTTCTTGCCGGTACGGGCAACGTCCGAACGCTCACGGGTGGCGCGAGCCGGAGCGCGACGCTTTTCCAGCTGCCAGGTAACGACGCGATGCAGAATGTCGGTGCGGGGCTCGACGCCGAACACGGCATCGTTCAGCTCCAGCTCACCAGCCGCTGCTGCGTCGAGGGTCTGTACATTGACCTTCATGATTAGCCCTCCTGGCCTTCGGTCGCTTCGGGAGCGGCCGCTTCTTCAGCGGGCGTCTCGGCCGGAGCGGGGTTGCTGTTGGCGGCCTGCTTGAGACTCGCCGGATAGGGCGCATCAGCCGGACGCTTCACCTTGACGGCGTCGCTGACGGTCAGCCAAGTGCCCTTGGCGCCCGGAACGCTGCCCTTGACGAACAACAGGCCACGCTCGACATCGGTGCGGACGATTTCGAGGTTCTGCTGGGTCCGCTCACGGTCACCCATGTGACCCGCCATCTTCTTGTTCTTGAAGACGCGGCCCGGATCCTGGCGGTTACCGGTCGAACCATGGGCACGGTGGCTGATCGACACGCCGTGGGTGGCGCGCATACCGCCGAAGCCCCAACGCTTCATGGCACCGGCAAAACCCTTACCCTGGGTGTGACCGGCAACATCGACCAACTGACCGGCAATGAAGTGATCGGCCGCGATTTCAGCGCCGACATCGAGGAGCGCATCCTCGGCGACACGGAATTCCACCAAGCGCGCCTTGGGCTCCACTTCCGCCTTGGCGAAGTGACCGCGCTGCGGCTTGGCGACATTCTTAACCTTCGCGACACCCGCGCCGAGCTGAACCGCGACATAGCCGTCCCGATCAACTTCCTTGCGAGCCACGACCTGATTGCCCTCAAGGGCCAGAACCGTAACCGGTACATGCCGTCCGTCCTCCTGGAACAGACGGGTCATCCCGACTTTCTTAGCGATCACGCCTGTGCGCATCACTGATTACTCCCATAGAGGCCCGCCTTAGCAGCGGGCGTATCCAACGAAAAAACCGCTCAGGATCCCTCCTTCGCGGCCCAACCCAAATATAGATCACCCCGTCCGGGTTGGATGCCACCCCCTACTCGGGAACGGCGACGGGGGACCAGGACCACGAGCCTTTCCGGCTCACCGGATCGCCGTGCGGTATCCCTTGTGTCGTTTGAGCTTCCGGATCCCGGAATGCCCGATACCCTGCCCTCCCCAAGGAAAGCAGGGACTTGCCAGCTTAGGCCAGCTTGATTTCGACGTTCACGCCGGCAGCCAGGTCCAGCTTCATCAGCGCATCGACCGTCTGCGGCGTCGGCTGCACAATGTCAAGCATACGCTTGTACGTGCGGACTTCGAACTGCTCGCGCGACTTCTTGTCGATGTGCGGACCACGGTTCACCGTGAATTTTTCGATGCGCGTCGGAAGGGGAATCGGACCGCGAATAAGGGCGCCGGTGCGGCGGGCGGTGTCGGCGATGTCGCCGGTCGCCTGATCAAGCACGCGATGATCGAACGCCTTGAGGCGAATGCGGATGTTGCTGTCCATTGTTCCTGTACCGATGCGAAAGAGCCAAAAACAAACCGCCCCAGCCTTGCCCTTCTAGCTCATTCGAGCCGGAGAAAGGCGATCCGAGGCGGTTGAAATCCTCAGCGGCGCGAATCAGACGATTCGCGCCGCTGCGGTCCTATATTACTTCGAGATCGTGCCGACAACCCCGGCACCGACGGTGCGGCCGCCTTCACGGATGGCGAAGCGGAGACCCGCGTCCATCGCGATCGGGGCGATCAGCTTCACGCCGAGCTTCACATTGTCGCCAGGCATGACCATCTCGGTGCCTTCCGGCAGGATAACTTCGCCGGTGACGTCGGTGGTGCGGAAGTAGAACTGCGGGCGATAGTTCGCGAAGAATGGGGTATGACGGCCGCCTTCTTCCTTCGACAGAACATAGACTTCCGCGTCGAACTCGGTGTGCGGCGTAACCGAACCGGGCTTCGCCAGAACCTGACCACGCTCAACGTCTTCACGGCCAACGCCACGAACCAGAGCACCGATATTGTCGCCGGCTTCACCCTGATCGAGCAGCTTGCGGAACATTTCGACGCCGGTGACGGTGGTCTTGCGGGTGTCGCGGATGCCGACGATCTCGACTTCCTCACCAACCTTCACGATGCCGGTCTCGACGCGGCCGGTCACGACGGTGCCGCGGCCCGAGATCGAGAACACGTCTTCGATCGGCATCAGGAACGGCTTGTCAACCGGACGCTCCGGCTGCGGGATGAAGCTGTCAACGGCAGCCATCAGCTTCAGGACAGCCTGCTTGCCGATTTCGTCGTTGGAACCGTCCAGCGCCTTCACGGCCGAGCCGGGGATGACGGGGATGTTGTCGCCGTCGAAGTCGTAGGACGACAGCAGCTCGCGGATTTCCAGCTCAACCAGCTCGAGGATTTCCGGATCATCGACCAGATCGACCTTGTTCATGAACACGACGAGCTGGGGAACGCCGACCTGCTTGGCGAGCAGGATGTGCTCACGGGTCTGGGGCATCGGGCCGTCGGTGGCCGAAACGACGAGGATCGCGCCGTCCATCTGGGCAGCACCGGTGATCATGTTCTTGACGTAGTCAGCGTGACCCGGGCAGTCGACGTGCGCATAGTGACGGGCTTCGGTCTCATATTCGACGTGAGCGGTCGAGATGGTGATGCCGCGCTCGCGCTCTTCAGGAGCCTTGTCGATGTTGGCGTAATCAACGAAGGTCGCGCCGCCGGTTTCGGCGAGCACCTTGGTGATCGCTGCGGTCAGCGAGGTCTTGCCATGGTCGACGTGACCGATGGTGCCGATGTTGCAGTGCGGCTTGTTCCGCTCAAACTTAGCCTTAGCCATTTTATCCTACCTTCTAATCAAATCAGCTTTGGTCTGACCGCTCGGCCGCGCCTCGCGAAGGCGCGTCCATAGCAGCAAATTCACAGATTACCAGCCCCTAACCGAGCCGTTTGCACGGCCCGGCCAAGGAAAATCATCAGGCCATCTTCGCCTTGACTTCGTCCGCCACATTCTGCGGCACTTCGTCATAGTGGGAGAAGATCATCGAGTAGTTCGCACGCCCCTGGGTGAAGGAACGCAGCGAGTTCACATAGCCGAACATGTTGGCCAGCGGAACCATCGCCTCGACCACCTGCGCGTTGCCGCGGCTGTCGGTGCCCTGGATCTGGCCACGGCGGCTGTTCATGTCGCCGATGACGTCGCCCAGATATTCCTCCGGAGTGACGACTTCGACCTTCATGACCGGCTCGAGCAGCGTGATGCCCGACTTCTGCGCCGCTTCGCGCATCGCAGCGCGGCCGGTGATTTCGAACGCCAGCGCCGACGAGTCGACGTCGTGGTAGGCGCCGTCATAGAGCAGGATTTCGAAGTCGATGATCGGGAAACCGATGAGCGAGCCGGTGGCCGCCGTTTCGCGCATGCCCTTTTCGATCGCGGGGATATATTCCTTGGGAATATTACCGCCCTTGATCTCGTCCTTGAAGATGATGCCCGCACCGCGCTCGCCCGGAGTCAGCTTCACCTTGATGCGGCCGAACTGGCCGGTGCCGCCCGACTGCTTCTTGTGGGTGTAGTCGATATCGACCGGCTTCTTGAGATATTCGCGATAGGCCACCTGCGGCGCGCCGACATTCGCCTCAACCTTGAACTCACGCTTCATGCGATCGACGAGGATTTCGAGGTGCAGTTCGCCCATGCCCTTGATGATGGTCTGGCCCGATTCGTGATCGGTCGTGACGCGGAAGGACGGATCCTCGGCAGCCAGGCGGTTGAGCGCGACGCCCATCTTTTCCTGGTCCGCCTTGGTCTTGGGTTCGACCGACAGCTCGATGACCGGCTCCGGGAATTCCATCCGCTCCAGGATGATCGGCTGGCGCTCGGCGCACAGCGTATCGCCGGTGGTGGTTTCCTTCATGCCGGCCAGCGCGACGATGTCGCCGGCATAAGCGGCATCGATGTCCTCACGCGAGTTCGCGTGCATGAGGAGCATACGGCCGATCTTTTCCTTCTTGTCTTTGACCGAGTTCAGATAGGTGCCCTTGGTCAGGGTACCCGAATAAACGCGCAGGAAGGTCAGCGAGCCGACAAACGGATCGTTCATGATCTTGAACGCCAAGCCCGAGAAGGGCGCGTCGTCTGCGGTCGCGCGGCTGTCGGGCTGATCGTTGTCGGGGTTGATGCCCTGAACGTCCTCGATGTCGAGCGGCGAAGGCAGATAGTCGACGACCGCGTCGAGCAGGGGCTGGACACCCTTGTTCTTGAAAGCCGAGCCGCACAGCACCGGCACGAACGACTGGTTCAACGTGCCCTTGCGGATCAGCTTCTTGAGCGTAGCGACGTCGGGCTCATTGCCTTCCAGATAGGCTTCCATCGCCTCGTCGTCCTGTTCGACGGCAAGTTCGATCAGCTTCTCGCGATATTCGGCAGCCTTGTCGGCGAGGTCGTCCGGGATCGCTTCATAGGAGAATTCGGCGCCCAGATTCTCATCCTTCCAGATGATGGCGCGATTCTCGACCAGATCGACAAGGCCCTTGAACTCCGATTCCGCGCCGATGGGCAGATAGAGGACGGCCGGGGTCGCGCCCAGGCGATCGATGATCGTCTGCACGCAATAATAGAAATTGGCGCCGGTGCGGTCGAGCTTGTTGATGAAGCACATCCGCGGAACCTTGTACTTGTCCGCCTGGCGCCACACGGTCTCCGACTGCGGCTCGACGCCGGCAACGCCGTCGAACGCGGCGACCGCGCCGTCCAGCACGCGCAGCGAACGCTCGACTTCGATGGTGAAGTCGACGTGGCCGGGGGTGTCGATGATGTTCAGGCGATGCTCGGGGCCCTTGCCCTCTTCGGCCTTCCACACGCAGGTGGTCGCAGCCGAGGTGATGGTGATACCACGCTCCTGCTCCTGCTCCATCCAGTCCATGGTGGCGGCGCCGTCATGGACTTCGCCGATCTTGTAGGACTTGCCGGTATAGTAAAGGATACGCTCGGTCGTGGTGGTCTTGCCGGCGTCGATATGCGCCATGATACCGAAATTGCGATAGCGTTCGAGCGGATGGCTGCGGGCCATGATGCTTCTCCGTTGCCGGCACGCCGGCGGTGAGTGAATGAGTCTTGCGGCTGGCCCCTAAACCAATCCGTCCGCCATGGGTAGCCCCACGGCGAACGGACCGATCTTCAAAACCATGATAGGGAGCGGGCACGGGAGCGCCCGCTTCACATTACCAGCGGTAGTGCGAGAAGGCGCGGTTCGCTTCCGCCATGCGGTGCGTGTCTTCGCGCTTCTTCACGGCATTGCCGCGGTTGTTGGCGGCGTCCAGCAGCTCACCCGACAGACGGGCGGCCATGGTGGTTTCGCTGCGGTTGCGCGAAGCCGTGATCAACCAGCGGATGGCCAGCGCCTGGGCGCGCTCGGGGCGCACTTCGACGGGAACCTGGTAGGTCGCACCACCAACGCGGCGGCTGCGGACCTCGATGCCGGGCTTCACATTGTTCAGCGCATCATGGAACATCGCGATTGGGTCCTTCTTGGACTTCGTCTCGACGGTTTCGAGCGCACCGTAAACGATGGACTCGGCGACGGCCTTCTTGCCGTCCTGCATGATGCTGTTCATGAACTTCGACAGCACGATATCACCGAACTTGGGATCGGGCAGGATAACGCGCTTTTCTGGGCGACGACGACGTGACATGCTCTAGTCTCCCTTACTTCGGACGCTTCGCGCCGTACTTCGAACGGCTCTGCTTACGGTCCTTGACGCCCTGGGTATCCAGAACGCCGCGCAGCACATGGTAGCGCACACCGGGAAGGTCGCGTACGCGACCGCCGCGGATCAGCACAACGCTGTGCTCCTGAAGGTTGTGGCCTTCACCCGGAATGTAGGTGATGACTTCGCGCTGGTTGACCAGACGCACCTTCGCCACCTTGCGGAGAGCCGAGTTCGGCTTCTTCGGGGTCGTCGTGTAAACACGGGTGCAAACGCCGCGCTTTTGCGGGTTCGCTTCCATTGCAGGGACCTTCGACTTGGTCTTCTGCAGCTCGCGGCCCTTGCGGACCAGCTGGTTGATTGTTGGCATGAAGCCCTTCACCTTTTCAGTTACTTTACCGGAACCATCCCCGCGTTGCTTGCTGCAGAAAGGCGCGAAGCCTTAAAACAGCAAAGGTCCCGGAGGGCAGATGCCCCCTGGACCGCAAGAGCAGCCGGCAATGTTCAGCTCTGCCCAGAACCCTTGGCCTGAAGACGAATCTGTCAGGATTTCCGGTAGCTGAGCAGGCGCGCCTATAGACATGGCGTCATTCAGGGTCAAGCGGCGGCCCGACAAACTTCGTTTCGCGTGCGAACCGGCATGGTGAACGACTCATTAGGAAATTGCTAAGGGTAGGCAAGCTATTGTTTCTAAACAGGCGCCCACTCACGAGCGCCCATATGGACAGGTCGTGACCCCACTTTCTCCTTTTACCGGCGAGTTTTGCAACCCGGCCCGGGAAGCTGCATTTCAGGGGGAGCGGCTGCCTGAGTCGTGCCGCCATGCGCGCACCCTGTTTATCCTTTCTGCGATCCTCAATGCGCTGTTCCTGATAAGCGATTGGCGTTTCGCCGGTACGCCTCATTTTTGGGTAGCCATTCCGGCGCGGCTGACGGTCGTACTCTGGTCGCTGGTCTGCCTGTCATTCAGCCGCAGGATGACTGATTTCAAGGCGGTCGAGCGCCTCTGCTTCATATGGCAGATCGTCACCGCGATCGGCGTCGCCTTCCTAGTCAGTTCACGCAGCGACATAGCCATTTTCGTGTTGGTGATGCTGCCGCTGGTCTTCTATCTTGTCGTGCCTACCAGCTTTCGCGGCAATTTCGGGGGCGGTCTCGGCTGTGGGATCGCGCTGCTGATCGGCTATCTCTCGCCTGCGCCTTTATCGCCGACGACGCCAGGAATGATCCTGGCAGTGCTGATGCTCCACTGCGGCATGTGGATCGCCATCAGCCGGACCAACCGCCTCCAACGGCAGGAATGGTTGGCGAGCCAGGCGGCCCAGGAAGCCCGGGCAGCCCTTGCGAGCAACAGCGAAACGCTTGAGCGCATGTTCATGAGCGTGCCGATCCCTCTGCTGGTTACGCGCCCGGACGGCACCGTTGTCCGCTTCAACGACGCAGCCGCCCGCGCTTTCGGCTCGGACGGTGATATCTCCCGCGTACATCTGTTGGGCGAAGGCGCAGCAGCCAAGGCCAGCCTGCGCGACCAGATCGCAACCGGAGAAGCGGTGGACAATCAGGAATGCCGCATCGTGGGCAAGGACGCCGTTGTTCACGACGTCCTGCTTGCCTCGCGCCCTATCATGGTGGGGGGGGAGGAATGCGTCCTTTCCAGCATCGTCGATATAACCGACCGGAAGGAGGCAGAGCGGCATCTTGCCCATCTCGCCATGACCGACGCGCTCACCGGCCTTGCCAATCGATCGCACTTCATGGCGACGCTGGCGCAGGCGGCCAGTGCGACCGACCGGGCCGGCGGGCAGATGGCGGTGGTGCTGATCGACGTCGATGAGTTCAAGCGGATCAACGATAGCGCGGGGCATGATGTGGGCGACGCGCTGCTCTGCGCAGTCGGCGAGCGACTGCGCACTGCGGTTCGGCCCGGGGATCTGGTCGCGCGCATGGGTGGGGATGAATTTGCCGTACTGCTGACCCGGCTACGCAACGCATCCGACCTGGAGACTATATTGGCGCGGATGACGGCACAGTTGCACCAGCCGTTGAGCCACGGCGCTCGCGATGTGGACTGCCGTGTAAGCATGGGTGTAGCGCTCTTCCCCGAACATGCGGGCGACATCGCGGACCTCATGAAATTCGCCGACATCGCCCTTTATGAAGCAAAGAATGGCGGCCGCGGCCGGGCTTGCCTGTTCGAGCCTTGGCTGCTGGAGCGATGGCAGCGCGAGGCCCGTATGCTGGAACGCGCGCGCCATGCGCTGGTCCACGCGCCGCCCGCACCCTGGTATCAGCCCAAGGTCGATCTTGCGACCGGAGCGATCATCGGCTTCGAAGCGCTCCTCCGCTGTGTCCGTGCAGATGGAACCATTATCATGCCCGGCGAGATCGCCGCGGCGTTTGAACATTCGGAACTGGGCCGCACAATCACTGACCGGATGCTGGCACAAGTGCTTGCCGACTGCCGTCGATGGCACGAACATGGGCTTGATATCGGCCATGTCGCGATCAATGTGCCGGGCGTGGAACTGCACGACAGCGGCTTTCCCGATCGCCTGATCGCGCAATTGGAAAAAGTGGGCGTGCCGCCTTCGAAGATCGAGTTGGAGGTGACCGAATCAGTCTTCCTTGGCCGCAATGCCGAAGTTGTGGAACGCAGCCTGCACCGGTTGAGCAGCGCGGGCATATCCATTGCGCTCGATGATTTCGGCACGGGCTATGCGTCGCTCTCTCACCTCAAGCAATTTCCGATCGACGTCATCAAGATCGACCAGCGCTTCGTCCGCGATCTCGAGACTGATCCGGATGATGCGGCCATTGTACGGACGTTGCTCAATCTCGCCTACAGCCTCAATATCCGTACTGTGGCGGAAGGCGTCGAGAATGTGCACCAGCTCGACTATCTTCGAGCGGGCGGATGTCATTATGCACAGGGCTTCCACTTTGGCGCCGCCGTGCCTTCAGCCGAGGTTCCTGCCCTGCTTGGCTGGCATGCCGCCGCGATCTCCCAAATCGGCTGAAAATATTTTGTCGGGTCGGGAACCGGACTGCCGATAACACGTTTCACCCCACCTTCATTTCGACTCGTCACGAGTCCGTTCCAGCGGATTCGCGCGTCCTCTCTCCTTTTGCTACCGGCCCGAATCTCGAAAAAATCGAACGCGGGGTCGCAATTGTTATATCGGAGTAAGAAGGGGGTTTCCGCCCTCTGGGCCAGGATTGTCGCCCTGTGTCCGGAGCGGGAAATCTTCCTGCGATCTGGCGGACAGGTCAAGTTCATCCGGATATCCACCCGCGTTCAGCTGTCGGCCGCCGCCGTCCTATCCTCGCTCCTGCTCGGATGGATTGCACTCACCCTTTCCATGGCGCTTCGTCCATCATCAGTGGATCGCGAACGGGCCGCGCTCGATGCTCAGGGCCGCGCCGTTGCCAAGGCAGCGAGTAAGGTGGAGGGCTATCGCCAATCAGTCGAGAACCTCGCCCGCGACCTTGAGGCGCGGCAGAACTTCATGGACGATCTGTACCGCACCCATTTCGGCAAGGAAGAAAGCGGTGCGGCGGAAGGGCTGGTCGGTCAGCCGGACAAGGCTACCTCCAAGGACGGCGCGCATGCGCTCAAGGTCCGCATCGGCGCCGCCCCTGAAGCCGAGCCCCTGCTGACGATCGATGCGCGCCAGCGGCGTTTCGCGATGCTGCTGACCCGTGCCGTGGAGCGGCGCGCGGACAAGACGGCGGCGGCGATCCGCAGCTTTGGCCTCAACCCCGATACGCTGGCGCGAACCGCGGCCCGGGCGCAGGGCGGCCCCTTCGTCCCTTGGCGCGGCCAGCGCGACGCGATGCCGAAGGAGTTCGAACGGCTGGCAAGCGCGCTGTCCCGCATGGAATTTCTGGAAAGCAGCCTGATGACAATCCCTTCAGGCCGCCCGACCCTGGCGCCGATGCAGTCCAGTTCCTACGGCTATCGCCGCGACCCGTTTAACGGACATGCCGCCTTTCATGCAGGCATCGACTTTCCCGGTAGCCATGGCCAACCGATCCTGGCGGCCGCCGCAGGCAAGGTCAGCTTTGTCGGCCAGCGCAGCGGTTATGGCAATGTGGTGGAAGTGAGCCATGGCAACGGCCTCATGACCCGCTACGCCCATCTGTCCGGCTTTGCCGCGCGGGTCGGTGAGCAAGTCGATCGCGGCGTCATGATCGCTCGCATGGGTTCGACCGGCCGATCGACCGGCGACCATCTGCATTTCGAGGTACGGCTGAACGGTCAGCCCATCAATCCCCGCCGTTTTCTAGAGGCACGCAAAGATGTTCTCCAAGTCCAGCAAATCGCCACGGCCCGCCTCGCCGATGTCGGTCACCGTGGCTAAGGGCTCGTCCTTCTCGCTGATTGCGGGCGGCGTTTCGATCAGCGGCGACATCAGCGCTTCGGTTGATTTGCATATCGACGGCGAGGTGACTGGCGACGTCAGCTGTGTGGCGCTCGTCCAGGGCCCGGGCAGCCAGGTCACCGGCCATATCAACGCGCAAAGCGCGCGGCTCGCAGGGCTAGTGGACGGATCTATCACCGCTGATGATCTGGTCATAGAAAGCAGCGCGCGGATCACCGGCGATGTTTTCTATGAGCGCATTTCGATCGCACCCGGCAGCCGCATCGATGGACGCTTTACGCACAAGGAAAACGGCCCTGCGGGCGGCGGCGAGCTGAAGCTGATCACCGCCGAGAACGCCGCCTGATCTTCGTCAATTCACCGGAGCGCGTCGCCGGTAGCTAAGCGCTTCTGCGACATGCACGCGGCCCACTCTTTCCGCTCCGGCGAGGTCCGCGATGGTCCGCGCCACCCGCAACACCCGCGTATAGCCACGCGCCGACAGCTTCATCGCGGCCGCCGCCTGAGCCAACAGATCGCGCCCTGCCGCGTCAGGGCCAGCCACATCCTCCAGCCGCTCGCCATCCACCTCCGCATTGGTACGTATCTTGCTGCCTGCATAGCGTTGCGTCTGCACCTGCCGGGCCGCAGCGACGCGCGCCGCGACCTCGACCGAACCTTCCGAGGGCGGCGGAAGGACGAGATCGGCGGCGGTTACGGCCTGCACCTCAACATGCAGGTCAATACGGTCGAGCAGCGGGCCAGAGACCTTTGCCTGATAGTCGGCGGCGCAGCGCGGGGCGCGTGAACAGGCCAAGGCGGGATCACCGAGATGGCCGCAGCGGCAGGGGTTCATCGCAGCTACCAGCTGCACCCGCGCAGGGAAGGTCACATGCGCATTGGCGCGCGCCACCGTCACTTCGCTATTCTCCAGCGGCTGGCGCAGCGAGTCGAGGACGGTGCGTTGAAACTCGGGCAGCTCGTCAAGGAACAGCACCCCCAGATGCGCCATGCTGACCTCACCGGGGCCGCGCCTTATGGCCGCCGCCGACCAACGCCGCCATGGAGGCGCTGTGGTGAGGATTGCGGAACGGCCGGGCGCGGCTGATCCGTCCGCCTTCCAGCGATCCGGCGACACTCGCGACCATAGACCTTTCCAGCGCTTCAGCCGGGGTCAGTTCAGGCAATATACCGGGCAGGCAGCTCGCCATCAGCGACTTCCCCGCGCCGGGAGGCCCTACCATCAATAAGTTGTGACCTCCGGCGGCCGCGATCTCCAGCGCACGCTTCGCGGTTTCCTGCCCTTTGACCTGCTTGAGGTCAGAGGTGCGCAGCGGCGGTTCGACCGCGCCGGGCCGTGGAGGCGAGAGCGCCGCACTGCCCTTGAAATGGTTGAGAAGGCTGAGCAGATCGGGAGCCGCGATCACCTCAACCTGACCCGCCCATGCCGCCTCCGGTCCTTGGGATACCGGGCACACCAAGCCGAGTTCTCGTTCTCCGGCGTGCAGAGCGGCGAGCAGGACGCCCGGGGTCGAGGCGATGCGTCCGTCCAAGCCAAGCTCTCCGACCACCACATAACCGGCCAGCGTCTCGGCATCGATCACGCCCATCGCGCCGAGAAGCGCAAACGCTATGGGCAGGTCGAAATGAGAGCCTTCCTTTGGCAAGTCAGCGGGAGAAAGGTTGACGGTAATGCGCTTGGGCGGGAGGGACAGGCCAATCGCCGCGATGGCGTTACGCACACGTTCGCGGCTTTCCGCCACCGCCTTGTCAGGCAGTCCCACAACGATGAAATTGGGCAAGCCGGGAACCAGTTGGCACTGCACCTCCACGCTGCGCGCGTCCAGCCCGAGATAGGCGACCGTCGATACCGTCGAAACCAATGTGCCCCCATTTTCCTATAAAAGCCGCGCGTACTGCGGCGTCAGCCCTGCTCGATGGGGCGTCCCTTGAAGCCCTGCGCCACGACATACCATTCGACGCTGCCTTTCCGGCTCGCGGGTGGCTTGGCATGTTTGATCGTGGTGAAATGCTTCTTCAATATGGCGAGCAGGTCAGCGTCGGTGCCGCCCGCAAATACCTTTGCGACAAAGGTGCCGCCCTTTCGCAGATTTTCCACAGCAAACCAGGCGGCCGCTTCGACGAGCGCCATTGTCCGCAAATGGTCGGTCTGCGCATGGCCCACCGTGTTCGCCGCCATGTCTGAAATAACGAGGTCGGGCGCATCCCCCAGCGTCTCGGCCAAGAGAGCAGGCGCCTTGTCATCCATGAAGTCCATCTGAAACAGGGTGACGCCGTGGATGGGATCAGTAGGCAGCAGGTCCATGCCGACAACCTTGGCCTTGGGCGACAGCTTCCTGACAACCTGCGCCCATCCGCCGGGCGCAACGCCCAGATCGACGACGGCACGCGATCCCTTCACAAAGTGGAACTTCTCATCCAGTTCGATCAACTTGAAGGCGGCGCGGCTGCGCCAGCCTTCCGCCTTGGCGCGGCGGACGTAGGGGTCATTGAGTTGCCGCTCGAGCCACCGCGTCGATTGCGCCGTCCGCCCTTTGGCCGACTTGACCCGGACCTTGCCCGCACCTGCACCTCTCACATCATTGCTCCGTCGCGGTCCATGAGGCCCCGTAAAATTCCCTCGCGTATGCCGCGATCGGCCACACCCAGCCGTTCGGCGGGCCAGATGTCGAGGATGGATTCGAGGATCGCGCATCCTGCCACCACCAGGTCCGCTCGCTCCGATCCGATGCAGGGCAGCTTTTGCCGTTCCGGCAACGCCATGGTGGACAGCCTGCCGGAAATTGCGCGCATCGACGCCGACGGTACGATCAGCCCGTCGATCGCCTGCCGGTCATAGCGCGGCAGATTGAGATGCAGGCTGGCCAGCGTCGTCACCGTGCCCGAGGTGCCCAGCAGCCGGATCGCGGGGGCCTCACGAGGAAGGCGGCGGGCGAGCGGCGCGAAAGCATCGGCGACCCGCGACCGCATTCGCGAATAGGCGGCTAACCGCTCGCCAGGGTCGGCATGTTCGAACAATTCGCTTTCTGTCAGCGAGACGACACCCCAGGGAGCGCTGACCCAATCGACGATATGCGGCGCGCCGGAGCGATTGGCGTCAACCAGGACCAGTTCGGTGGACCCGCCGCCAATGTCAAAGATCAGCGCGGGGCCATCGCCCGGTTCCAATAAGGCATGGCAACCCATCACCGCCAGCCGCGCTTCTTCCTGCGCACTGATGATGTCGAGCGCTATCCCGGTTTCGCGATAGACGCGCTGGATGAATTCAGCGCCGTTGGAGGCACGGCGACAGGCTTCCGTCGCGACCGACCGGGCCAGGGTGACATGGCGGCGGCGTAACTTGTCGGCGCAGATCGACAGGGCCGCAATGGCGCGATCGATGGCAGCGTCGCTGATCCGGCCCGTCGATGCCAAGCCTTCACCCAGCCGGACGATACGGGAAAAGGCATCGACAACAATGAAGCCATCGGCAGAGGGCTTGGCGATCAGCAGGCGGCAATTATTGGTGCCAAGGTCGATCGCGGCATAAGAGCGTCTGCCGCGCGGCAAATGAGGCAAGGAGCCCCGCTGCTTCGACGGGGGAGGTATGGCCGCAGCCTTGCTCCCATTACCCTGGCCGGAAAGGGCGTCCTTGCCCGAAGCGCCCCCGGCGGGACCGGAACTCTGCGGCAATGGGCGGCTGTGCTGCACCATGGCCGTAACTCTTTTCTTCTTCGCCGACACCGACAGGTGCCGGAACTTGGGTTCAGCCTATGCGGATGCAAGGCAAAGCGCAAGACGCGGCCAGAAAAGCCGATAACATTGCGCTACGGCATGCGGGCTTGATCAGAGCGGCAGTAAAGCCGCCACGATCCAGCGCTCTTCGGCCCGAAGCACGCCCCAAGCGCGCGCCGCGGCGCGGCTGTCCATGGCTTCGACGCCGATGCCTGTCGCTTCCAGTTCGCGAACGAAGGCGCGCGGCGGTTGGCGCAAACCTGCTCCGGTGCCTAGCAGCAGGAATTCCGGCAGCGGGTCGGTGTCCAGAAGATCCCCCAACGCGGCGATCGACAGTTCATCGGCCGTGGGCGCATCTTCCCATGCAAGTGCGCGCGCGGGGTTTAGAAGCAGTCCGCCGGGAAAGACATCATCCCTAACCCGAAAACCGCGACCCGCAAAGCCGGTGATAATCGGCCCCTGCCCCGCCTCATCGCGGCGCAGTTCGATGCCGGTGCGCTTGTCGGTCAGGGCCGCGCCCCATCATCACGCGGCCCGAGGCGCTCGGCGCGATCGGCAATGTTGGTCTTGCTCGCCTTGCGCTCCGCCAGCTGGGGCGAAAGACCGAGCGTGATCAGCAACGACGACGACACATAAACCGAAGAATAGGTGCCGACGATGATGCCCAGCATCATGGCGGCGGTGAAGCCGCGCAGCACATGGCCCCCAAAGAGCAGCAGTGCGCCAAGGGCGAGCATCACGGTGACCGAGGTCATGACCGTACGCGGCAGCGTTTCGTTGACGGACAGATCGATGAGCGCCTTCATATCCATCTTGCGATATTTGCGCATATTCTCGCGGATACGATCGTCGATCACCATCTTGTCGTTGATCGAATAGCCGACGATCGTCAGCACGGCGGCCACGATATTGAGGTCGAATTCAAGCTGGGTGATGGCGAAGAAGCCGAGCGTCATCAGCACGTCGTGCATGATCGCGACGAAAGTCGAGACGCCGAACTGCCATTCGTAGCGGAACCAGGAAAAGATCGCGATGCCGATCACGGCCAGCATCACCGCCAACACGCCGTTCTGGATCAACTCGCCGGATACCTTGCCCGACACCGTGTCGTAACGGGAGAAGGTAACGCCCGGGAATTGGGCCGTCATGGCGTTACGCGTCTTTTCGACAACCGCGTTCGCTGCACCAGCACCGCCCTGTTCGGGCAGCGGAAGGCGGATCTGCACGGTGTTGGGATCGCCAAACTGCTGGAGCGAGCTTTCGCCCACATCCAACGCCGCGATCGTGCTGCGAACACGGTCGGTTTCGACAGCCTGCGGAAAGCGCGCCTCGATCATCAGGCCCCCGACGAAATCGACGCCCAGGTTGAGGCCGCGATAGGCGGTGGCGCCGACGGCAAGCACGGTCAGCAACGCCGTCAGGGCGAAGGCCCAGTGGCGCAGCTTCACAAAGCCGATATTGGTATTGTCGGGGACGAGCTTCAGAAGTTTCATGGGTCTTTCTCCCGGCCCCTTAAATGTGGATCTCGGTCGGACGCTTGGCACGGAGCCAGCGCGACGCGAGCAGGCGGGTGAAGGTCACGGCAGTGAACACGCTGGTCGCGATGCCGATCAGCAGCACGATGGCGAAGCCCTTGACCGGGCCGGAACCCAGCGCAAGCATGATGCCGCCCGCGATGGCATGGGTCACGTTGGCTTCGAAGATGGTGCGGCTGGCTTCTTTGTAACCGAACTGGATCGCCTGCACGACGCCGCGCCCGCGCCGCCGCTCTTCGCGGATGCGTTCATAGATGAGGACGTTGGCGTCCACCGCGGTGCCGATCGTGAGCACAAATCCCGCAATGCCTGGCAGCGTCAGCGTCGCGCCGAGCATGCCCATGACGCCAAGGATCACGAGCACGTTGATGGCGACGGCCATGTTCGCATACATGCCGAAGCGGCCGTAGCTGGCGAACATGAAGATCGCGACAGCGGCAACGGCGATAACCGACGCCAGCAGGCCCGCGCGGATCGAGTCAGCGCCGAGCTGCGGGCCGACAGTGCGTTCTTCGACGACAGTCAGGGCCACCGGCAGCTTGCCCGAGCGGAGCGCGATGGCTAGCTGATTGGCGCTTTCCACCGTGAAGTTACCGCTGATCTGAGCGGAGCCGCCAAGGATCGGCTCGTTGATGTTCGGCGCTGACAACACCTTGCCGTCCAGGATGATGGCGAAGGGCCGGTTGACATTCTGCGACGTTACTTGGCCGAATTTACGGCCTCCCGATCCGTTGAAGCGGATGTTGACGATCGCCTGGTTATTCTGGTCATAGCCCTGCGTGGCGTCCGTCAAATCCTCGCCCGACACCATGACCTGCCGCTTCACGGCGATCGCCGGAACGCCGGATGGATTGGCGGGATAAGGCAGCACTTCGCTGCCGACCGGAGCGCGGCCTTGGGCGACTTCGGCAGGATTGGCGCTGGTATCGACGAGCTTGAATTCGAGCTTGGCGGTCTGCCCGAGGAGGTCCTTGAGCGCCTTTGGATTCTGAAGGCCCGGCACCTGGACAACGATGCGGTTTCCACCCTGCTGCTGGATCGTGGGCTCGCGGGTGCCCATTTCGTCGATGCGCTTGCGGATCACTTCGGTCGCGACTTCCATCGCGCCCTTGACCGCATTGTCGATCCCCGCCTCTGTCGGCGTGATCACGACCGTGGAACTGTTCACCACCTCCACATTGAAGTCGCGCTGACCCGTAAGACCCGCGCCTTGGGTCAAAGGTCGGATGCGCTCGACCGCGGCATCGACCTGCGCAGGATCGCGGACCATGAAGCTGAGCTTCCCGTCGCGGCTGGAGATGTCACCGATCGCGATCCGCGGCGCGCCACGGCGCAGTTCGGTGCGAACCTGCTCCTCCATGTTGGCGAGCCGCTGTTTGGCCACATCCTGTGTCGAGGCTTCGAGCAGCAGATGGCTGCCCCCCGAAAGGTCGAGGCCCAGATTGACACGGGTCTGCATGAAGTGCGGCAGCCGCTCGACCGTCGTGTCGGGCAGGAAGCTCGGCACCGCACACAGGATGCCGATGACCAGAGGCAGCAAAATCGCCGCGATGGCCCAGCGCGAGAAGTTCAGCATCCGGCGATCAGTCGTTTGCGGGCTTGGCGGTCGCCGGATCGACGACGTCGGTCAGCGTGGACTTGACGGCCTTCACCTTCATGCCGGGCGCGAGTTCGACATCGACATAATGTTCATCGACGCGGGCGACCTTCCCAACCAAGCCGCCACCGGTCACCACCTGATCGCCCTTTTTGACGGCGTCGATCTTCGCCTTATGCTCCTTCATCCGCTTTTGCTGCGGGCGGATCAGCAGGAAGTAGAAGACGACGAAGATGAGGACGAGCGGCGCCATCTGCACCAGCATGGAAGCGCCGGACGATTGCTCGCCCGCGGTCTGGGCAAAGGCTGGGGTAATGAGCATGGGTGGGACTTTCGCCTTTTGTCTTGTCGTGCCGCTGGCTGTTCAATCAGCTGCGGATCAAGGGCGCGCGGCTAACACAGATGGGGATAGCGAAGCAATATGATTAGGGATTGTGAAATGAGGCAAAAAGGCTGCGCCGAAACGCTTGCATGTTCTCAAACATGCTTCTATGTGCCGCCGCTCCGGTCGGGACGTAGCGCAGCCTGGTAGCGCATCACACTGGGGGTGTGGGGGTCGGAGGTTCGAATCCTCTCGTCCCGACCAAAATCATAAATGAAGTAGCGAACTGAACGCGTTTTTGCGGGCGCTCTTCCATCCCCAACCAGAATCCAACTTTTCCTATTTCTGCTCGGCGGCAGCGATTTTTGCTGTCCTACAGCGAACCAGATGGGATAAATGATCCGCCTCATTCGGACAGAGGAGGCAGGTTAATGGATGTTGCGGCGCTGATCGATGAAGTGATTGCGCGGGAGGGCGGCTATAGCAACCACCCGGCGGATCGCGGCGGTCCTACCAATTTCGGCATCACCCAGGCCGTTGCGCGCGCCAATGGCTATGCGGGCGATATGCGACAGTTGCCACGCGCCGTGGCGGAAGCGATATACCGGCGGCTCTATTGGGAGCGGCCCGGTTATGGCTTCGTCGCGGAGATCGCGCCGAATGTCGCGGGGGAGTTGTTCGACAGCGCGGTCAACATGGGACCCGCGACAGCCACCCGCTTCCTGCAGCGGGCGCTCAATGCACTTAACCGCAATCAGCGGGACTATCCCGACCTGAAGGCCGACCAACTGATCGGGGCGAAAACGCTGGCGGCGCTCGGCGCCTTCATGCGGCTGCGCGGCAAGGCGGGGGAAAAGGTGCTGCTGAAGGCGATGGAGGCGCTGCAGGGGGAACGCTATGTCGCGCTGGCGGAGGGCCGGCCCGCCAATGAGGCGTTTCTCTATGGGTGGCTGGCGAACCGGATCGGTTACTAATGAGCCACATCAAGCTCAGGCGGACCCGGACCGACCGATGGACGGCGCGGGCGCGGCCGGCCTTTCTCTATGTCATGTATGGACTGCTGCTCTGGTCGGTGCCGCTTGGGCTGATTGGCGGGGCGCGGCCGGAGGTTGCAGCGGCGATCGTGCGGGCGATGCGGGCCTATTTCGAGGCGCTGCCGGAGCCGCTCTATGCGCTGTTTGGCACGGGATATCTGGGATACACTGCGGCGCGGGCCTGGGGGAAGGTCAAGGGGGTCGAGCGGTAGGATGACGGCCCCTCTCGCTCTCTTTGGAAGGGCGAGGGAATTGAAACGCACTGCACCCCATAAATGAGAGGGGCCGCTGGGTAGATAAGTCCCAGCGGCCCATCATTGACATGGTCACAGCGGCCGGAAGTGCCGCCCAAGGAAAACGTGGATCGCGCTATCTTCGCGAGTATGAGACGTCCTTCGCGACATATCGCGTGTCAGATGTCCCAATGCTGAAGAAGATCGACGCTGACGGCGTCGCTCAGCGGCGCGTTTCCCGAATGGACTTGACCGACCTCACTGCTGAACCATGAGACATCGGATCACCTCCTTTCGACTGTTGAAGCCCCGCGCGGCCCATCTTGGAAAACCGTCCTAGACCTGGCCACGAGATGGACTGTGAATCAGACGGAAGACATGATCAAGTCTTGTAAAATTCTTTTTTGGAATCATACTAGCGCGTCCGTCCGAAAAGCCGATCTGGTGCTTGGCACGGCAATCGGCCCACAAGATATGCGAGAAGTACGCATTAGCGGCGGCAATCCTCTATGACGCGGCCAACCTCTGCCCAGGCGGGTATGATGAGCGTATCGAGCCCTTGCACCTCGACGGCGAAACGGCCGCGGCTGTAAGCGATCTGATCGAGCGCCGCGTCGCTTGCCGCGCGGGTGGCAATCGTGCCGGAAGGTGAGGCGGCGGCGGGCCAGTTGACGGCGCCGTAGCTGGTGCGCAAGGTCATCGCCGCCTGGCCGGCTCCCGCGCGGAGCAGGCTGATGCGGCCGGCCGCAGGGTCGCAGCGCAGCGTCAGCAGCGGCCCGGCCGCGGGGCTGGTGAAAAGGGCCGCCGATCCCTGCCCTTCCTGACGATAGGTCCAGTTGCCGGGCGTGGCGGGACGATATTGCCACTCGAGCGGCGCGGGAGCGGAAGCGGGCGCAGGAGCCGGAGCGGCGCGCGGCGGGACTTGCCGGGGCGCCGGGCGTTGCGCCTGATCGGGCGCGCCGACACAGGAAGGGAGCAGAAACAGCAAGGGCGCGAACGCGGCCGGGATCGGGTGAAGACGCATAATGCCGTCATGCCCGAGGCCGGGGGCGCGCTTCAACCGGAAAAGGGCCGGATGAGGCGAAGGGGCGTTGGCGAGGGGAAGGCCCCCGGCAGACTTGTCCTTATTCCCAGATGCAAGCGCTCTTCGACTTGCCGCCAAGGACAGGCTCGTGGCGAACGGCGACCAGGAGCCGTCCAGGGCTAAGGAGGCGCATCTCTCAGCGTGCAAAACAAGCGCCGCGCGATTGACAGTTTCCCGCCGAATCGCTAGGGGCTGGCCCATCCCGGACACGCTGGTGAGCGGCGGTGCATGGCACTGGCCGTCTTTTTTGCGTCTCGGGGGCTATCGAATCGGCCGAAGTCCTTCTAGGGCTCCGGCCTGGACGCTTTGAGATGGGACGGCGCCAACCGCCCCGTGGAGCAGGAGTACAGATTACCATGGCACGTATTGCGGGTGTCAACATCCCGACCAACAAGCGCGTGATCATCGCGCTCACCTACATTCACGGCATCGGTCGCAAGACCGCCGTCGATCTGGCCGACAAGCTGGGCATCGACCACGGCCGCCGCGTTCAGGACCTGTCGGACGCCGAAGTCCTGCAGATTCGCGAAGCCATCGACGCCGACCTTACCGTTGAAGGCGACCTGCGCCGCGAAACCGCGATGAACATCAAGCGCCTGATGGACCTGGCCTGCTATCGCGGCCTGCGTCATCGCAAGGGCCTGCCGGTCCGCGGCCAGCGCACGCACACCAATGCGCGCACCCGCAAGGGCAAGGCGAAGCCGATCGCCGGCAAGAAGAAGTAATCGTTGAGGGTCGGCCCTTCGGCTTGACCCTCCGGCGACTTCTGCTTTTAAACGATTTCAGTAGGATAGAGCAAAATGGCACGCGAACCCCAGCGCATTAAGCGCCGCGAACGCAAGAACATCTCGGCCGGCGTGGCGCACGTCAACGCCAGCTTCAACAACACCATGGTGACCATCACCGACGCCCAGGGCAATGCGATCAGCTGGTCCTCGGCCGGCATGATGGGCTTCAAGGGCAGCCGTAAATCGACCCCTTATGCCGCGCAGGTTTGCGCCGAAGACGCTGGCCGCAAGGCCGCCGAACATGGCGTGCGCACCCTGGAAGTCGAAGTGAAGGGCCCCGGTTCGGGCCGTGAATCGGCTCTTCGCGCGTTGCAGGCCGTTGGCTTCCACATCACCTCCATCCGCGACGTGACGCCGATCCCGCACAACGGCGTGCGTCCTTCCAAGCGCCGCCGCGTCTAACTCCGGCGCGAGGCTTGCCGGGCGGCGGACGCGCCGCCCGCTCACCCGTTTGCATCGGCCGGAACGTCCTGTCGGGTCAGGATTTCAGCGTTACCGGCCTCATCCCTAGGGGAAATACATGACTGTCAACATGAAGAACTGGCAGGAATTGAAGAAGCCCAACAGCCTGGAGATCAAGGCGGCGGGCGACGGCAAGCGCAAGGCGACCTTCGTCGCCGAACCGCTGGAGCGCGGCTTTGGCCTGACGCTTGGCAACGCGCTGCGCCGGGTTCTTCTCTCCTCGCTCCAGGGCGCGGCGGTCACCTCGATCAAGATCGAGAACGTCCTGCACGAATTCTCCTCCCTCGCCGGTGTGCGTGAGGACGTCACGGACATCGTCCTCAACATCAAGCAGGTTGCGCTGCGCATGGAAGGCGACGGTCCTCGCCGTCTCCAGCTGTCCGCCACTGGCCCCGGCGAAGTGCGCGCGGGTGACATCACCACCGTCGGCGACATCGAAGTGATGAACCCCGACCTGGTGATCTGTCACCTGGACCAGGGCGCGACGCTGAACATGGAACTGACTGCTGACATCGGCAAGGGCTATGTCCCCGCCGTCGCCAACCGTCCGGCCGACGCGCCGATCGGCCTTATCCCGATCGACGCGCTCTACTCGCCGGTCCGTCAGGTCGCCTACAAGGTGGACAACACCCGCGTCGGCCAGGAACTGGACTATGACAAGCTGTCGCTGACCGTCGAAACCGACGGCACCGTCACGCCGGAAGACGCGGTGGCCTATGCCGCGCGCATCCTGCAGGACCAACTCCAGCTGTTCGTCCACTTCGAAGACGCGCTGCCCGTCGCCGCTCCGGCTGCTGGCGCTGCTGCTTCGGCCGCTGCCGAGGGCGAGAGCGACACCAACCAGATCAACCGCTACCTGCTCAAGAAGGTGGACGAGCTGGAACTGTCGGTCCGTTCGGCAAACTGCCTCAAGAACGACAACATCATCTATATCGGCGATCTGGTTCAGAAGACTGAAGCCGAGATGCTGCGCACCCCCAATTTCGGCCGCAAGTCGCTGAACGAAATCAAGGAAGTGCTGTCGTCCATGGGTCTGCGTCTGGGGATGGACATCCCCGGCTGGCCGCCGGAAAATATCGAGGAAATGGCCAAGAAGCTCGAACAGGAGCTACTGGGCTGATCCAAACTCGTCACCCCAGCGCACGCTGGGGTCTCGGGCCACACGGGCGACCTTGGGGCAGGAGATCCCAGCTTTCGCTGGGATGACGAATTATGGGCTGATGGGCGGTGGCCCTGAACACCGCCTGGTCTGGGCTACCTTACACGGGCCCTTAACGAACGAAGGAAGAAGATATGCGTCACAAGGTTGGTCATCGTAAGCTGCAGCGCAGCGCCGGGCATCGTAACTCGCTGCTCCGCAACCTCGCCGCTTCGCTCATCAAGCATGAGCAGATCCTGACGACCACGCCCAAGGCGAAGGAACTGCGTCCCTACGTCGAAAAGCTGATCACCCTCGCCAAGAAGGGTGGCCTGTCGAACCGCCGTCTGGCCCATGCCCGCCTGCAGGACGACACCCAGCTGACCAAGCTGTTCGAAGTTCTGGCCGAGCGCTACAAGGATCGCAACGGCGGCTACACCCGCGTGATCAAAGCCGGCATCCGCGCTTCGGACGCGGCGCCGATCGCGATCATCGAACTGGTCGATCGTGATGTCGATGCGAAGGGTCAGGATTCGGGTCCGGTCCAGAACGCCGACGCGGACGAGCTGGAAGCGGCCTGATAGGCACATCCGCTTTACCAAAGGCGGATCAATAGATTAGACACAGGCCATGGCTCAATCGAGCCGTGGCCTGTTTCATTTTCAACGATACGAACGGGAGAGATGCGCGCTTTTCGGCTGCTACTGGCATCGCTGGTCCTGCTCGCGGCGGCCTCCCCTGCTGCAGCCGAACGCGATGCGGGCGCCGCAGATCGCGGCGGCGCGCTTCGCTATCCGGTGGCCAAGCGGACGGACCTGGTCGAGGAGCATTTCGGCATAAAGGTCGCCGATCCCTATCGCTGGCTGGAAAATGACGTGCGCACCGACCCGGCCGTACGCGACTGGGTGGCGCGGGAAAACGCGCTCACCCGCCGGTCGCTCGACCCGTTGCCGGGGCGCACGATCCTGCGCAAGCGGATCGAGGCGCTATTCTCCCACGGCCGCTTCACCCTGCCGCGCAAGGCCGGGAAGCGCTATTTCTACGGCTATAATAGCGGGCTGGAACGGCAGACCCCGCTCTATGTGCGGGAGGGGCTGAACGGGGCCCAACGGCTGGTGATCGATCCCAATAGCTGGGCGGAGGACGGCGGAGTGGCGCTTGCCGAATGGGCGCCCTCCCCCGACGGCCGCCGCCTGCTCTATGCGGTTCAGGAGGCGGGCAGCGACTGGCGCACGCTCAAGATACTGGACGTCGACAGCGGCAAGGTGCTGGACGACCGGATCGAATGGGTGAAATTCTCGCAACTGGCCTGGGACGGGCGGAGCGAGGGATTTTTCTACGCGCGTTTCGCCGCGCCGCAGGAAGCCTATCGCTCGGAAAATCTGGGGCAGCAGATCTTCTATCATCGCCTGGGACAGGCGCAGGCGCAGGATGTGCTGGTCTATGCGACGCCGGATCGGCCCAAGCTCGGCCATATGGCGCAGGTGACGGGCGACGGGCGCTGGCTGCTGGTCAGTTCCTTCGAGGGCACCGATCCGCGCCGCGAATTGCGGGTGGCGGAGCTGACCGGCGGGCGGCTGAAGCTGCGGGCGCTGGTGCGGGGGATCGCCAACGACTGGCGGCTGATCGGCAGCCGGGGATCAACGCTCTATTTCATCACGGACCTGGATTCGCCGCATCTGCGGGTGGTCGCAATCGATGCGCGCCACCGCTGGCGGGACCTGCGGGTAGTGGTGCCGGAGCGAAAGGACAGCCTGGCCGGCGGCGCGCTGGTCGGCAACCGGCTGATCCTCGCCTATGCGACCGATGCGCAGACGGTGGCGGACCTGGTCGAGCTGGACGGGCGGCGCGTGAGCGACGTGCCGCTGCCAGGAGTGGGCACGGCCGCGGGCTTTTCGGGGCGGGACGGTGATCCGGAAACCTTCTTCAGCTTTTCCGGTTTCGTGAGCCCGGCGAGCATCTACCGCTTCGATACGGCGACCATGCGCTACGACCTGTTCGCGCGGCCGGAGTTGCCCTTCGACCCGGAGCAGTTCGGTATCGAACAGGTGAGCTATCCGTCGAAGGACGGCACGCTGATCCCGATGACGATCATCCGCAAGAAGGCGCTGGCGCTGTCGAAAACCCCCGCGCCGACGATCCTGTACGGCTATGGCGGTTTCAACATATCGCTGACGCCCGGCTATTCGGCGACACGGCTCGCCTGGCTGGAACAGGGCGGCGTCTATGCGGTCGCGAACCTGCGCGGCGGCGGAGAATATGGCCGCGCCTGGTATGATGCCGGGCGGGCGGCGAACAAGCAGAATGTGTTCGACGATTTCATCGCGGCGGGCGAGTGGCTGAAGGCACAGGGCTATACGTCCAGGGACGGGCTGGCGATCGAGGGGCGGTCCAATGGCGGGCTGCTGGTGGGGGCGGTGGTGAACCAGCGGCCCGACCTGTTCGCCGCCGCGCTCCCGGCGGTGGGCGTGATGGACATGCTGCGCTTCGACCGCTTCACGGCCGGGCGCTACTGGATCGAGGATTACGGGTCGCCGGATCGCGAAGCGGACTTCCGGCTGCTGCGTGCCTATTCGCCCTATCATAATATCCGCGAGGGGCAGGATTATCCGGCGATCCTGGTGAGCACCGCCGATACCGACGACCGCGTGGTGCCGGCGCACAGCTTCAAATATGCCGCCGCGTTGCAGGCGGCGAACCTTGGCCCCAAGCCGCGACTGCTGCGCGTGGACACCCGCGCGGGACATGGATCGGGCAAGCCTATCGACAAGCTGATCGAAGAATACGCCGATAGCTACGCCTTCGCGGCCTATCATACGGGGCTCAAGATCCGCGCAGCGCCCTGATCAGCGTTCAGCCGCGCGACAGCCGGTCGGGTGTAGGAGCCTCCCCGCAATGAAGAGGAGCCACCGGGATGACGGGCAAAGCGGGTTGGATCAAGGGATCGGTGCTGGCCGCAGCGCTGCTGGCGAGCGGCGTAGCGGTAGCGCAGGGCTATCAGCCGCGGCAAAGCGACCTGCAGGAACAGGACGACTGGCCGGACGACGCCCAGCCCTCCGCGCCCGATGACTCCGAGAGCCAGGCCGCCCAGCCCCGCGCCGACGATGATTTCTCAGACGTCGCGGCGAAAGACCCCAACCAATCGGACTCCGACCCACGCGATGATCGTCTCCGCCGCCAGGATGCCGTGACCCAGGCCGAGCCCGAGGAGGACGAGGACGCGATCACCAGCTGTGCCCTTGCCGCCCGGGAAGAGGCCGAACGCGATGGCGGCTATGCCGAGGTTCGCCAGGTGCAGGAGCCGCGCGAAACCCGGAACGGCTATGATGTGGAAGGCGATATCGAGGTCCGCTCCGGCTGGCGGACGCAGGACGGCAGATCGCGGCATTTCACCTGCTCCATCCAGAACGGCCGGATCGCGAACGTCTATGTCCGTCGGGAGCCCGCGCCGCGCTGATCGGCCACTGCTTCAAACGGCAATTCACTTCCCCAATGGAGTCATGACCGCTTTCGAATGCGTTGAAGACAGACCTTTCCGCGTCTGACAGGCTTCTTTCCTGTTTCCGCCCGATGTTCCGCATTGCGTGAAGCTTTGCCCGAGGCTAGCTGCCGCACGGCAGAAAATGGGGCGGCAGGGAAAAGCTATCATGTTGCGCGGAATATTTCGTCTTGGGGTGGCGGGCTGCCTTGCATCCTGCGCGAGCGTGGCTGCGGCCGCTCCTGCCGCCAGGACTATCGACAAGGCGGACACGCTGCTGCTGATCCTTGGCGCCGCGCTTGTTCTGTTTATGACATTGCCGGGCCTGGCGCTTTTCTATGGCGGGCTGGTGCGCGCGAAAAATTTCCTGTCGGTGCTGATGCACTGTTTCGGGCTCGCGGCGCTGGCGTCGATCCTGTGGTTCCTCTTTGTCTATAGCCTCGCGTTCCGGGGCGATAATCCGTTCATTGGCGACCTGTCTGCAATCGGGCTGAACGGGCTCAGCGCCATCCGCGAAGGGCTGACCGTGCCCGAAAATGTCTTCGCGCTTTATCAGATGACATTCGCGATCATCACCCCTGCCCTGATCGTCGGTGCGTTTCCCGAGCGGGTGCGGTTTGGCTGGCTGATGCTGTTTTCCGCACTGTGGCTGGTGCTGGTCTATGCCCCGGCCGCGCATTGGCTGTGGGATAATGGCTGGTTGGCGCAATGGGGCGCGCGGGACTTTGCGGGCGGCATCGTGGTTCATACCACGGCGGGCATCGCAGCGCTGGTGATGGCGATCATGATCGGGCCGCGGAAGGGCTTCCCCAATTCGATGATACCGCCGCACAGCCCGGCGATGACGATGATCGGCGCAGGCATGCTGTGGGTCGGCTGGTTCGGTTTCAACGGCGGATCGGCTCTGGTCGCCGATGGTGCAGCAGGCTCCGCCATCATCGCAACGCATCTGGCTGCGTCGTCGGCGGCGCTCACTTGGGCAGCGGCCGAGCATCTGAAGATCGGCAAGCCGACGTCGATCGGCGTCGTGACCGGCGCGGTGGCGGGGCTGGCAACGATCACGCCTGCTGCCGGATATGTTTCACCCACGGGCGCGGTCATCATCGGGATTCTTGGCTCGCTTGTCTGCTTCGCCGCCGTGCTGGGGGTGAAGCATCGCTGGAAGGTGGACGACAGCCTTGACGTGTTCGCCGTCCACGGCGTGGGCGGGATGCTGGGCTCGATCCTCCTCGCGGTCTTCGCCAGCGAAACGCTGGGCGGCACCGGATTGGGCACCGGCCTGAGCGTTGGGAGTCAATTGCTGGTGCAGGCGGAAGCGGTGCTGATCGTCGCCCTTTGGTCGGCAGTCGCGACACTGATCGTGGCACGGGCGGCGGCCCTGCTTCTGCCGATGCGGGTCAATGCCGAGCAGGAACATGACGGTCTTGACCTCAGCCTTCATGGCGAGAGGGCTTATGAGTTCGATTGAGCGCATATAAGCGGAGCGGACATCGGCGGCGCTGAACGGCCCCTTGGCATCCGCCGCCCATGGCTCTAGCGCAGCCTCATGTCCTCTCCCCCTGCCCCTCCCCGCGCGGCGATCGCCTTCATCCTGGTGACCGCACTGCTCGACGTCATGTCGATGGGGATCATCATCCCGGTGCTGCCGCAACTGATCGAGCAGCTTTCCGGATCGACCAGTGCGGCGGGATTGTGGAACGGGCTGTTCGTGGCGCTGTGGGCGGCGATGCAGTTTCTCTGTTCGCCGGTGATCGGTTCGCTGTCCGACCGTTTCGGGCGACGGCCGGTGATCCTGATTTCAGTCGCTGGGCTGGCGCTCGACTTCCTGCTAATGGCGGTTGCGCCCAATCTGTGGTGGCTGGCGCTGGGCCGCATTTTGGCAGGCGTCACATCGTCCAGCTTTACATCGACATTCGCCTATATGGCCGACATCACCCCGCCTGACAAAAGGGCGCGCGGCTATGGGCTGATCGGCGCGGCGTTCAGCGGCGGCTTCGTCGCCGGGCCGCTGTTGGGCGGAGTGCTGGGCGAGATTTCGGTGCGCGCGCCCTTCTGGGCGGCGGCGGGGCTGTCCGCCCTCGCCTTCTTCTACGGGCTGTTTGTGCTGCCCGAATCACTGGCGCGCGAGAAGCGCATGGAATTTTCCTGGAAGCGCGCCAACCCCTTCGGCGCGCTCAAGCTGCTGCGGTCGCATCCGGAACTGTCGAGCCTCTCCATCGTCAATTTCCTGCTTTATTTCGCGCATCACCTCTTTTCGGCGGTGTTCGTGCTCTATGCGGGCGACCGCTATGGCTGGGGCGCGTGGCAGGTAGGGACGTTGCTGGCGCTGGTGGGCCTGATGGATATGGGTGTGCAGGGCATATTGGTGGGCCCGGTGGTGAAGCGGCTGGGCGACCGGGCGACGATGGTCGCGGGCCTCGGCTTCGGCGCGGTCGGCATAGCGGCGATGGGACTGGCCCCGACCGGCTGGCTGTTCGTGGCGGCCATGTTCCCCAATGCGCTCTGGGGCCTTGCCATGCCGACGATCCAGTCGCTGATGACACAGCGCGTGTCGGAAACCGAGCAGGGCCAGTTGCAGGGCGCGAACAACAGCGTCGGATCGATCGCGGGCATTTTGTCGCCGCTCTTTTTCGGCGCCATCTATTCCATGTCGGTGGGACCGGGCCCGATGCTGCCCTTCATAGGCAGCGCCTTCCTGATCGCGGCGGCGGTGCTGGCGGGCGCGGCGCTGCTGGGATGGGCGGCCGGGCGTGAGGGGAAGGCCAAGGTGTTCTTGTAACGGTTTTCTTGACCGTTTCTCGACTGCGCTCGAAACGAACGGAGGCAGGAAACTGGACATATGGCCGCCCAGAGACTAACCGCGCGGCATCCCATTCTCTCCGGTTCGTAAAGGCGATTCGATGACGCTGCCCCTTCAGGATTCCATCCTTATCGTGGACTTCGGCAGCCAGGTGACGCAGCTGATCGCCCGGCGCGTGCGTGAAGCGGGCGTCTATTCCGAAATCGCGCCGTTCAACAGCGCCGCCGAAGCCTTCAAGCGACTGCAGCCCAAGGGCATCATCCTGTCGGGCGGCCCCTCCTCCGTCATGTGGGAGGACAGCCCGCGCGCACCGCAGGCTTTCTTCGAAGCGGGCATCCCGATCCTGGGCATCTGCTACGGTCAGCAGACGATGATGCAGCAGATGGGCGGCCAGGTGGAAGGCGGCGAGAGCGGCGAGTTCGGCCGCGCCTTCATCGAGGTGAAGAAGCGCTGCGCCCTGTTCGACGGCCTGTGGGCAGAAGGCGAACGGCATCAGGTGTGGATGAGCCATGGCGACAAGGTGACCAAGCTGGCGCCCGGTTTCGAAGTGGTTGCGGTGAGCGAGGGCGCGCCCTTCGCCATGACGGCCAATGAGGAAAAGCGTTTCTACGCCACGCAATTCCACCCCGAGGTCGTGCACACCCCTGATGGGGCCAAGCTGCTCGCCAATTTCGTGCGCCATGTCTGCGGCCTGAAGGGCGACTGGACGATGGCCGAATTCCGCGCGACCAAGATCGCCGAGATCCGCGAGCAGGTCGGCGACGGCAAGGTGATCTGCGGCCTGTCGGGCGGCGTCGATAGCGCGGTGGCCGCGGTGCTGATCCATGAGGCGATCGGCGACCAGCTGACCTGCGTCTTCGTCGATCATGGCCTGATGCGCAGCGGCGAGGCGGAGCAGGTCGTATCGCTGTTCCGGGGCAGCTATAATATCCCGCTGGTCCATGTGAACGCGGAAACGCTGTTCATGAAGGGGCTGGAAGGCGTCACCGATCCGGAAGCCAAGCGCAAGTTCATCGGCAAGACCTTCATCGACGTGTTCGAGGATGAGGCGCGGAAGATCGGCGGGGCCGGTTTCCTGGCGCAGGGCACGCTCTATCCCGACGTGATCGAGAGCGTGAGCTTCACCGGCGGCCCTTCGGTGACGATCAAGAGCCATCATAATGTGGGTGGCCTGCCCGAGCGCATGAACATGAAGCTGGTCGAGCCGCTGCGCGAGCTGTTCAAGGACGAAGTGCGCGCGCTGGGCCGCGAACTAGGGCTGCCGGAAATCTTCGTCGGCCGCCACCCCTTCCCCGGGCCGGGCCTCGCCATCCGCATTCCGGGCGAGGTCAGCAAGGAACGCTGCGATATCCTGCGCAAGGCCGACGCCATCTATCTGGAGGAAATCCGCAACGCGGGCCTTTACGACGCGATCTGGCAGGCCTTCGCCGTGCTGCTGCCGGTGCGGACGGTCGGCGTGATGGGCGACCACCGCACCTATGACAGCGTCTGCGCGCTGCGGGCGGTGACATCGACGGACGGCATGACGGCAGACATCTATCCGTTCGACGCCTCCTTCCTCAGCCGCGTGGCGACGCGGATCATCAACGAGGTCAAGGGCATCAACAGGGTGTGCTATGACTTCACATCCAAGCCACCGGGCACGATCGAGTGGGAATAAACCGGATTAAGTGACCGTCCGGGGGACGGTCATCCGGTTTATTCGGCACCGTAAGGTGCCGCAGCCTCGTACGCTGACGAAAGGCTTCGACAGGCTGATCCCGAACGGGGATATGTTCGGGATGCTATACTCCGGGCTTGAGAGCCATTACCTCTCACCCCATGACCAGCGCTCCCATCGGCCATCCCGTCTATCGGGACATGCCAGCGACCATCTTCGAGAAAATGTCGGCACGCGCGCGGGAGACGGGCGCGATCAATCTGGGCCAAGGTTTCCCCGACGCGCAGGGGCCGGACGATATCCTCAGCGCCGCTGCCGATGCGCTGCTCAACCGATCCAACCAATATCCGCCGAGCGCCGGCCTGCCCGAATTGCGGCAAGCGGTGGCGGCCCATTATGGGCGGCACCAGGACCTGGATTTGCGCACGGAGGAGGTGATCGTGACGTCCGGCGCGACGGAGGCGATCGCGGCGAGCCTGTTCGCGCTGGTGCAGCCGGGCGATGAGGTGCTGCTGCTCGCGCCGCTATATGACGCCTATCTCCCGCTGGTGGAGCGCGCGGGCGGCGTCGCGCGGGTGGTGCGGCTCATGCCTCCCGACTGGCGGATCAGGCGAGAGGCGCTGGAGGCGGCGGTCGGGCCGCGCACGCGCCTGCTGATCTTCAACAATCCGCTCAATCCCAGTGGCAGCGTGGCGACGCAGGAGGAGTTGGCGATGCTGGCGTCCTTTTGCGTGGATCATGATCTGATCGCGATCTGCGACGAGGTTTGGGAGCATGTGACGTTCGACGGCATCCGGCATCAGCCCTTGATGGCGTTCCCCGGCATGCGCGAGCGGACCGTGAAGATCGGATCGGCGGGCAAGATTTTTTCGCTTACGGGCTGGAAGATCGGCTGGATGTGCGCCGCGGCGCCCCTCGCCACGCTGCTAGGTCGGGCGCATCAGTTCCTGACCTTCACCAGCGCACCGAGCCTGCAATGGGCGGTGGCCGAGGGGCTGGGCAAGCCGGACGCGTGGTTCGCCGCGATGCGCGCGGATTATCAGGCGTCGCGCGACCGGCTGGTGAACGGGCTGCGCGGCGCAGGCTATGCCGTTAAGGAGAGCGCGGCGACATGGTTCGTGACGCTCGACCTGACGGCGTCGGGCATCGGCCTGGACGATGTCAGCTTTTGCGAGCGGATCATCGGCGAGGCGGGGGTCGCGGCGATCCCGATTTCGGCCTTCTATCCCGACGCTGCCGTCACCCATCTGGTGCGTCTGTGCTTTTCCAAGAGCGACGCGGTGATCGATGGGGCGGTCGCGCGGCTGGGCAGGTTCCGGGCGTCGATCGGCTGACCGCAACAAGACTTGCGGGGACCGGCCTGGGTCGCTAGGTTCACCTTTCGTTCCATAAGGGGGATCATCATGGACAGCCTGGCCGTTATCTTATGCCTCGCGGCGCTCGTTGCCGGGCTGGGGCTCGGCTGGCTGCTGCGTGGCAAGGCGGTGGCGCCGCTGGCTGCGGAGAAGGTGGAGCTTGCGGGTAAGCTGGGCCAAGCCGAGGCGCAGCGGAACGGCGCGCTGCAGGAGTTGGTGGTGGCGCAGGAACGGGCGGTGCAGGCGGGCGACCTGGCGCGGCGGCTAGACGATGAGCGGGCGGCGCGGGGCCTTGTCGAACGCGAACTGGCGGCGCTGCGGTCCGAGGCACAGGCGCGAGCCGAGGCGTTCGAAGCGCAGATCGCGGCGCTGAAGGATGCGAAGGAGCAGTTGTCGGCGCAGTTCAGCGAGATCGGCGGCAAACTGCTCCATCAGGCGCAGAGCCATTTTCTAGAGCGTGCCGACCAGCGGCTGGCGCAGGCGCATGAGAAGAGCGAGGCGCAGCTCAAGCAGTTGCTGCACCCCGTCAACGAGACGATCCAGCGCTACGATCAGAAGATCAGCCAGATCGAGCAGCAGCGGACGGAGGCATACGGCATCCTGCGCGGCGAGATCGAATCGATGAAGTCGGGGCAGGAAGCCGTGCGCGCCGAAGCGCAGCGGCTCGTCGATTCGCTTCGTCATGCGCCCAAGGCGCGGGGCCGCTGGGGTGAGCAGCAGTTGCGCAATGTGCTGGAGACGTGCGGGCTGTCCGAGTATGTCGATTTCCACACCGAGGTGAGCGTCGAGGGCGAGGACGGGCGGCTGCGGCCCGACGCGATCCTGCGCGTGCCGGGCGGCCGCGCACTGGTGATCGATGCCAAGGTGTCGCTGAACTCCTACCAGGACGCCTACGGGGCCGATGGCGAGGATGAAAGGAAGCGACTGCTCTCCGCCCATGCCGCGGCGATGCGCGCGCATGTCGATACGCTGGGGCGCAAAAGCTATGCCGACCAGTTCGATGAGGCGCCCGACTATGTGATCATGTTCGTGCCGGGCGAACATTTCCTCTCCGCCGCGCTGGAACATGATCCGCAACTATGGGACCATGCGTTCGGCAAGCGCGTGCTGCTGGCGACACCGACCAACCTCATCGCCATCGCCCGCACCGTTGCGGCGGTATGGCGGCAGGAGAAGATGGCGGACGAAGCCAAGCGGATCGGCGCGCTGGGCAAGGAACTGTATGAGCGGCTTGCAGGTGCGGCGGGATCGCTCAAGAAGCTGGGCAACCGGCTGACCGGGGCGGTAAGCGATTATAACAGTTTCATCGGCAGCTTTGAGAGCCGGGTGCTGGTGACGGGCCGCAAGCTGCGCGACCTCAATATCGAGACGGGCGGACGGGAATTGGAGGCGCTGGAACCGGTCGAGGCGCTGGTGCGCGAACCGGCGTCCGCCGAGGCGGTGCGCGCCCTGCCGGAGGTGGTGGCGGACGCGGCGGAGTAGGGAGGGCGATAGTTGGTTCCGTGAGGGTGGTTAGCGACCGGCCACTGTTGGGAACTCGATTAGCGGACGTCGCGTCGATGCGCAGGCCGCGTTTGCGACACCTTCAAGAATGGCCCATCTGAAAAATGGCAATAGCCGAGCACCATCATCGCGCCAGGCCACTCCGTCTTGCAGGATGCGTAGATCCAACAACGGTGAAGGGTGTCGGTCGGCGGGGAGCCTTCTTGAAGGTGCGCTCGTCGGCGTAGATGCCAACGCGCCGCCCGTTAAGCCTTGGTGTAACGACGGACTTTGCAAGGTCCGCATCGCCAACCGGCCTTTGGGCCGGAATAGCTGCTCAGAATGATGGGTGACCCAATGGCTACAGATTCTTCCTAAAAATCCCATGTCCCGACACGGTCGCTTCACCATATTCTATTTCGCGCCGAACAGCTGATCCCGCATTCCTCATTGAATCGTTCGATTAATCGCACCTCTCCCAGAAGCGGTCGTAAGCACGAACGCCCCAACAGCGCGTGAACTTCGGGGCAAAATGCCGGAACCGCCGAACATCTTGTTTCCGCCGCCAATCTTCCCTAAAGGCCCCTTGTCATCTGGGGAGTAGCCAGCCGTTCGCAGAAGCGAGCGGGCCGTATGTCAACATATTTGGCCGAGAGGCCGTGGCATGCGGGATGCGGGGTGGACGGGCGAAGGCTCGGGCCGGCCGTATCGGGCGAGACCAATGGCATCGGCTCTTCCCTGTCCGGCCGGGCGGGAGGAGGCGGTGGCATTGCGTCTTCAACCCTTCGCCCGGCCCGGATCGAACCTTATGGAAGCTCTCTTCACCTCCACTGCCCTGGTCGCGCTTGCGGAAATGGGCGACAAGACGCAGCTGCTCGCCATGCTGCTCGCCACCCGCTTCAGAAAGCCGGTGCCGATCATTATGGGCATATTATTCGCGACACTGGCCAATCATTTCCTGGCGGCGCTGGTCGGTCATTCGATCGCGGGCGTGCTGACGCAGGATTGGTTCCGCTACGCCGTCGCGGCGAGCTTTATCGTGATGGCGGCCTGGACGCTGATCCCGGACAAGATCGATGAGGATGAGCCGCTGAAGGCCCCATCCAAGGCAGGCGTGTTCCTGACCACGCTGATCGCCTTTTTCCTGGTCGAGATGGGCGACAAGACGCAGGTGGCCACGGTGGCGCTGGGCGCGCGGTTCGAGAATGTCTTCGCGGTGACGGCTGGCACGACGCTGGGCATGATGATCGCCAATGTCCCGGCCGTCCTGTTCGGCGAAGCGTTGGCGAAAATGGTGCCGATGCGCGCGCTGCAGATCGGCGCGGCGCTGCTGTTCCTTGCGCTCGGCCTGTGGATGATTGCGGGTCTTCAGGGCTGGATCGCCTAAAAAAGGAACATGCCCGGCCGCCCGCCTGTTGTCAGCGGGCGGCGGCTGTTGCAAGGGGAGCGCTTGCAGTCATTCCCCCAAGCAGGACAGGCATGGAACGCGTGATGAAGAACAGTCTGGTTACGGTGTTCGGCGGCGGCGGCTTCCTCGGCCGTCAGGTCGCCCAGGCGCTGATGGAGCGCGGCGCGCGCGTGCGCGTGGCGCAGCGGGACCTGGCAGGGGCGATGCGCGTGCAGCCGCTGGGGGCGCTAGGCCAGAAACAGTTCGTCGCAGCCGACATTCGCAAGCCGCAAAGCGTCGCGCGCGCGATTGCGGGCAGCGACATTGTCATCAACCTGGTGGGCGTGTTGAGCGGCGACCTCGAAGGATCGCATCATGACGGCGCGGCCAATGTCGCCAAGGCGGCGGCGGAAGCGGGCGTGCAGGCGTTGGTCCATGTCTCGGCGATCGGCGCCGATCCGCAAAGCCCATCCGAATATGGCCGGTCGAAAGCGGCTGGCGAGGCGGCGGTGAAGGCCGCCTTCCCGCAGGCGACGATCATCCGCCCATCGATCATCTTCGGCCCCGAGGATCAGTTCCTCAACCGCTTCGCCGACCTTATCAGCCGCCTGCCGGTCGTCCCGGTGATCGGCGCGGACACGAAATTCCAGCCCGTTTATGTCGCCGATGTCGCGCAGGCGATCGCCAATGCGGCCGCCAACCCCGGCCTTCATGGCGGCAAGACATTCGAGCTGGGCGGGCCGCGGCAAATCAGCATGATCGACCTCAACCGCTGGATCGCCAAGGCAATCGGCCGCGATCGCAGCCTGGTCGCCGTGCCGCCTTCGATCGCATCGACCATCGCGAGCTTTGGCTGGCTTCCGGGCGCGCCAATCACGCGCGATCAATATGCAATGCTGCAGAGGGACAATGTCGTAACGGCGGGCGCTGCTGGCCTGACCGAATTGGGCGTTTCGCCAACTCCGATGGAGGCGGTGGCCGAAAATTGGTTGGTCCGCTATCGCCGGCACGGACGCTTCGCCGGACGCGCCAAGGTCTGACGGACAGGCCGCCCCTGCCCCCCGCCCTGCCCTACTGTCGGCGGGACGACAGGCTGGCGCGGCCGATATGCCCGCGCGGCCATTGCGTGCGCCCGTTGCTTCTGCACAATAGGCACACCGATCTTGCATCCGTCCCGTCCGGGGCGGATTTCCCCTTTCAGTTCAAGGACCAGCGCCGCCCATGGACCTGCATTATCTGACGGTCATCCTGCTTGGCATCGTCGAAGGGCTCACCGAGTTCCTGCCGGTTTCCTCCACCGGGCACCTGATTTTGGCGAGCGAACTGCTGGGTTATGACGCGTCGGTCTGGGCGATGTTCAATGTCGTCATTCAGCTGGGCGCGATCCTGGCGGTGGTGGTGCTGTATTGGCGCACATTCTGGGCGGTCGGCATGGGACTGCTGCGGCGCGAACCGACCAGCTGGCGTTTCCTGCGCAATCTGGTGCTTGCCTTCATCCCCTCTGCGGTCATTGGGCTGGCGTTACACGATTATATCGAGATGCTGCTGGGCGCGCCCCACGTGGTCGCTTGGGCGCTGATCGCGGGCGGCGTTGCGATCCTGCTGATCGAGCGGATGATCCAGGCCGGGCGCTTCCATGGCATTGCCGACATTCCGCTGGTGCGCGTGCTGGGCATCGGCTTGATCCAATGTATCTCGATGATCCCAGGGGTCAGCCGGTCGGGCGCGACGATCATGGGCGCGCTGGCGCTGGGCGTGGAGCGGCGGACAGCGGCTGAGTTCAGCTTCTTCCTCGCCATCCCCACGATGTTGGGCGCAACGACGCTGGAACTGCTGAAGAAGGGCGAGAAGATCACGTCGGCGGCGGTAGGATGGGACAGCATCGCCTTGGGCTTTGTCGTATCCTTTATCGTTGCGCTGCTGGTGATCCGCTGGTTCGTCGGGCTGGTTTCGCGCCATGGTTTTGCGCCCTTCGCTTGGTATCGAATCGTTGTGGGAATCGCGGCGCTGATGTGGCTGGCCTTGCGATAGGGCCGACTTGGAACTAAACTTAGAGCGTATTTTGCCCCTATCGGCGAAATGAGCCAAAAATCCCTCGAATTTAGGTCACAATAGCTGCCTTACTTTTCAAAATCCGCGTGACTCTGCGGGTTTTTCTGCTATGTGCGCCCCTGACTCATTTTAGGGACTCATCATGGCTGACAATCCGATGCTGAAATTCGTGGGAACGGGCCAAGCCTATCCCGAGAAGCGTTCGGCCGATGATCGCGCCGACGACTTCCTGGAAATCAGCCGCAGCTTCCTGCTGGAGCGCGCGGAAGAGCAGGCGTCGCGCTGCTCGCAATGCGGCGTCCCCTATTGCTCGACGCATTGCCCGCTGCACAACCATATTCCGGATTGGCTGCGCCTGACGGCCGAGGGGCGGCTGCGCGAAGCCTATGAGCTGTCGAACCTGACGAGCACCATGCCGGAAATCTGCGGCCGCATCTGCCCGCAGGACCGCCTGTGCGAAGGCAATTGCGTCATCGAATTCTCCGGCCATGGCGCTGTCACCATCGGCTCGGTCGAAAAATACATCACCGACACCGCCTGGAAGGAAGGCTGGGTCGAGCCGCTGGTCCCCGGCAAGCCGCTGGGCCAGTCGGTGGGCGTCATCGGTTCGGGCCCGGCGGGCCTCACCACCGCGGAATATCTGCGCGTCGCTGGTTATGAGGTGCATGTCTATGACCGGCACGACCGCGCGGGCGGGCTGCTGACCTACGGCATCCCAGGCTTCAAGCTGGAGAAGGACGTCGTCATGCGCCGCGTCCAGCGGCTGAAGGATGGCGGCATCATCTTCCATGAAGGTTTCGAGGTCGGCCGCGAGGCAACCCTTGAGGAATTGCGCGCCCGCCATGACGCGATCCTGATTGCGACCGGCGTTTACAAGCCGCGCGACATCAAGGCGCCCGGTGTGGGCGCAGCGGGCGTGGTCAAGGCGCTAGACTTCCTGACCGCCTCCAACCGCGCGGGTTTCGGCGATTCCGTGCCCGAGCATGAAGACGGCACGCTGCATGCGAACGGCAAGAAGGTCGTCGTCATCGGCGGCGGCGACACGGCGATGGACTGCGTCCGCACGGCGATCCGCCAGGGCGCGACTTCGGTGAAGTGCCTCTACCGCCGCGACCGGGACAATATGCCCGGATCGCAGCGTGAAGTGCAGAACGCCGAGGAAGAAGGCGTCGAGTTCGTCTGGCTTTCCGCGCCGATCGCGTTCGAGGGCACGGAGCATGTGACGGGCGTCAAGGTCACCAAGATGCGCCTGGGCCAGCCCGACGCGTCGGGCCGCCGTGCGCCCGAGCCCGATCCGGGCAGCGAATATTCGATGGAAGCCGACCTCGTCATCAAGGCGCTGGGCTATGATCCGGAAGAACTGCCCAAGCTGTTCGGCGCGGACGACCTGTCGGTCACGCGCTGGGGCACGCTGCGCGTCGATCACAAGACGATGATGACCAGCGTCGATGGCGTATTCGCGGCGGGCGACATCGTGCGCGGCGCTTCGCTGGTCGTCTGGGCCATCCGCGACGGTCGGGACGTGACCGAGCATATGCACCGCTACCTGAAGGCCAAGGCCAAGGCAGCGGTGGGCGAGAAAGTCGCCGCCTAAACCGCATATTCAGCCCGTTCGGTTCGCGCTTGTCGAGAACGTGGCACAGAGATTTTGAAGACAAGCATGTCCTGAGCCCGTCGAAGGGCTTGAACCGAACGGAATGACGAGGAGGCATTATGGCCAACACCCCCTATATGGCGAGCCCCGAAGCGCGCGCGCGCCTTGCCGCCGAGGGCATGTATCATCCGGAGATGGAAGGCGACGCCTGCGGCGTGGGCCTGGTCGCGGCGACCGATGGCCGGCCGAGCCGCCGTGTGGTCGCTTCGGCGATCGATGCGCTGAAGGCGGTGTGGCACCGTGGCGCGGTCGATGCGGATGGCAAGACCGGCGACGGCGCGGGCATCCATGTCGATCTGCCGGTGCGCTTCTTTGACGACGCGATCGCGGATTCGGGGCACAAGCCCCTGCCCAACCGCCTTGCCGTCGGCATGATCTTCCTGCCGCGCACGGACCTTTCCGCGCAGGAAACCTGCCGCACGATCGTCGAGAGCGAGATCATCGACGCGGGCTACACCATCTATGGCTGGCGCCAGGTGCCGGTGGACGTGTCGGTCATCGGTGAGAAGGCGCAGCGCACGCGCCCCGAGATCGAGCAGATCATGATCGCCGGGCCGATGCCCGAAGAACGCGACATCGCCGAGTTCGAGAAGGACCTTTACCTCATCCGCCGCCGGATCGAGAAGAAGGTGATCGCCGCGCAGATCCAGGATTTCTACATCTGCTCGCTGTCGTGCCGCTCGATCATCTACAAGGGCCTGTTCCTCGCTGAATCGTTGTCGGTCTTCTATCCCGACCTGCAGGATGAGCGGTTCGAGAGCCGGGTGGCGATCTTCCACCAGCGCTATTCGACCAACACCTTCCCGCAATGGTGGCTGGCCCAGCCCTTCCGCACGCTGGCGCATAATGGCGAGATCAACACGATCCGCGGTAACAAGAACTGGATGAAGAGCCACGAGATCAAGATGGCCTCGCTGGCCTTCGGCGATCATTCGGAGGACATCAAGCCGGTGATTCCGGCCGGTGCGTCCGACACCGCCGCGCTCGATGCCGTGTTCGAGGCGATCTGCCGCTCGGGCCGCGATGCGCCGACCGCGAAGCTGATGCTGGTGCCCGAAGCCTGGCAGGCGGCGGCGAACGAAACGCCGCAGTCGCATGTCGATATGTATGAATATCTCGCGTCCGTGATGGAGCCATGGGACGGCCCCGCCGCGCTCGCGATGACCGACGGCCGCTGGGCCGTGGCGGGCGTCGATCGCAACGCGCTGCGTCCGCTGCGCTACACGCTGACCGGCGACAATCTGCTGATCGTGGGTTCGGAAACCGGCATGGTGGTCGTTCCCGAAACCACCATCGTCAAGAAGGGCCGCATGGGCCCCGGCCAGATGATCGCCGTCGATCTGCAGGAAGGCGAAATCTATGACGATCGCGCGATCAAGGACCAGATCGCGAGCGAGCGGCCCTATGCCGAACTGATCAAGGACTTCATGACGATCGGCGATCTGCCGGACGCGGGGCGCGCGCTGCCCGACTGGGACAAGGCGGAGCTGACGCGCCGCCAGGTCGCGGCGAACCTGACGCTGGAGGATATGGAGCTGATCCTCGCCCCGATGGTCGAGGACGCGAAGGAAGCCGTGGGATCGATGGGCGACGACACGCCGCTGGCGGTCATTTCCGACAAGCCGCGCACGGTCAGCCACTTCTTCCGCCAGAATTTCAGCCAGGTCACCAATCCGCCGATCGACAGCTTGCGCGAACGGCATGTGATGAGCCTGAAGACGCGCTTTTCCAACCTCCACAACATTCTGGAGCAGGACGCGCAGAACAGCCATGTGCTGGTGCTGGACTCGCCCGTTCTGACCTCGTCCGAATGGGCGCGGTTGAAGGCGCATTTCGGCCCGGCCGTCGCGGAAATCGACTGCACCTTCCCGGCCGAGGGCGGGCAAGAGCAACTGCGCGCGGCGATCGCCCGCATTCGCGAGGAAGCCGAGCAGGCGGTGCGCGAAGGCCGCACCGAAATCTTCCTGACCGACGAATATGTGAATGAGGACCGGGTCGCCATCGCTGGCGTGCTGGCGGCGGCGGCGGTGCATACGCATCTCGTCCGCAAGGGGCTGCGGAGCTACGCATCGATCAACGTGCGCTGCGCCGAAGCGCTCGACACTCATTATTTCGCGGTGCTGATCGGCGTCGGCGCGACCACGGTGAACGCCTATCTGGCTGAAGCCAGCATCGCCGACCGCCATGGACGCGGCCTATTCGGCGACTTGGACCTCGACCAGTGTTTCGAGCGGTTCCGGGTCGCGATCAACGAGGGCCTGCTGAAGATCATGTCCAAGATGGGCATCGCGGTCGTCAGCAGCTATCGCGGCGGCTATAATTTCGAGGCGGTGGGTCTGTCCCGCGCGCTGGTGAACGACCTCTTCCCCGGCATGCCTGCGAAGATTTCGGGCGAAGGCTATGCCTCGCTGCACCATAACGCCAAGCTGCGGCATGAGGCGGCCTATGACAGCGCGGCGGTGCGTTTGCCCGTCGGCGGCTTCTATCGCCAGCGGAACGGCGGCGAGAGCCATGCCTATTCCGCGCAGTTGATGCACCTGCTGCAGACGGCGGTCGGGACCGACAGCTATTCGACCTATCTGCAGTTCGCGCGCGGCGTGCGCGACCTGCCGCCGGTCTATCTGCGCGACCTGTTGGAGTTCAACTTCGCTCGCGAGGCGGTGCCGATCGACGAGGTCGAGGCGACCACCGAGATCCGCAAGCGCTTCGTGACGCCGGGCATGTCGTTGGGCGCGCTCTCTCCCGAGGCGCACGAGACGCTGGCGATCGCGATGAACCGCATCGGCGCAAAGGCTGTGTCGGGCGAGGGCGGCGAGGATGCGACCCGCTTCAAGCCCTATGAGAATGGCGATAATGCGAACAGCGTGATCAAGCAGATCGCGTCGGGCCGTTTTGGTGTTCACGCGGAATATCTGGGTTCGGCTGAAGAAATCGAGATCAAGGTCGCGCAAGGCGCCAAGCCCGGCGAAGGCGGCCAGCTGCCCGGCTTCAAGGTGACCGAGTTCATCGCCAAGCTGCGCCATTCGACGCCCGGCGTGATGCTGATCTCGCCGCCGCCCCACCATGATATCTACTCGATCGAGGATCTCGCGCAGCTCATCTACGACTGCAAGATGATCAACCCCCGCGCGCGGGTGTGCGTCAAGCTGGTGAGCCAGGCCGGCATCGGCACGGTCGCGGCGGGCGTGGCCAAGGCGCATGCCGACGTCATCCTGGTCGCGGGCCATGTCGGCGGCACGGGCGCGTCGCCCCAGACCTCGATCAAATATGCTGGCACGCCATGGGAAATGGGCCTGTCGGAAGCGAACCAAGTGCTCACCCTCAATGGCCTGCGCCATCGGGTGAAGCTGCGCACCGACGGCGGCCTAAAGACCGGGCGCGACATCGTGATCGCGGCGATCCTGGGCGCGGAAGAGTTTGGCATCGGTACGCTGAGCCTTGTGGCCATGGGCTGCATCATGGTGCGCCAGTGCCACTCGAACACCTGCCCTGTCGGCGTCTGCGTGCAGGATGAAAAGCTGCGGCAGAAGTTCACCGGCACGCCAGAAAAGGTCATTAACCTCATGACCTTCATCGCCGAGGAAGTGCGCGAGATATTGGCGCGGCTGGGCTATCGCAGCCTGGATGAGGTGATCGGCCGCACCGAACTGCTGAAGCAGGTCAATCGCGGCGCCGAGCATCTCGACGATCTCGACCTCAATCCCATCCTGGCCAAGGTGGATGCGCCCGACGATCAGCGGCGCTTCTCCCTCACCGAATGGCGCAACGAGGTGCCCGACAGCCTGGATGCGCAGATGATGCGTGACGCCAAGGCCGTGTTCGAGCGTGGCGAGAAGATGCAGCTGACCTATACGGTCCGCAACACGCATCGCGCGGTCGGCACCAGGCTTTCCGCCGCCGTGACCGAGCGGTTCGGCATGTCCACGCTGGCGGACGGGCATCTGACCGTGCGTTTGCGCGGGTCGGCTGGCCAGTCGCTGGGTGCGTTCCTGTGCAAGGGCATTACGCTGGAAGTCTTTGGCGACGCCAACGACTATGTGGGCAAGGGCCTGTCGGGCGGCACGATCGTCGTGCGCACGACCGTGTCATCGCCGCTGTCGAGCAAGGACAACACGATCATCGGCAACACCGTGCTATACGGCGCGACCGCGGGTAAGCTGTTCGCGGCGGGTCAGGCGGGCGAACGCTTCGCCGTCCGCAACTCGGGCGCGCAGGTCGTCGTGGAAGGCTGCGGGGCCAATGGCTGCGAATATATGACCGGCGGTACGGCTGTGATCCTGGGCCGCACCGGCGCTAACTTCGGCGCGGGCATGACCGGCGGCATGGCCTTCATCCTGGACGAGGACGGCAGCTTCGAGCGGCGCGCCAACCCGGAAAGCATTGTCTGGCAGCGACTGGAAAGCGCCCATTGGGAAGCCCAGTTGAAGGCGTTGATCGCCGAGCATGCGGTGACGACCGACAGCAAGTGGTCGAACACCATCTTGGACGATTGGGACCGCTGGAGGCGCTATGTCTGGCAGGTCTGCCCGAAGGAAATGGTGCACCGGCTGACCCACCCGTTGAGCGATGCGTCTGCTGAGGTGGTCGCCGCGGAATAAGGGACAATGGGGGAGCGAGGCGGATGTCTCGCCCCCCTTTTCGTGCTTCGCTTGTGGGATAAGGCCCCCTTTCCGACCCTACCCTTCAATAAGAGGTGGCGGTCACAGGCGAAGCCGTAGCTACGCTGCCTTGGGCGATTTGAACCGGCTGGGACCCGTCACTCTCGCCTGCTGCAAACCGCTCGATATTCGCGGGTAGCCGGACCGGCGTCGGCTGTTCATAATCTTGCGGCAGTGGCGCATCGTCGTCGGCGGAATATTCCTGCGCCATATAGTCGCGTACGGCAGGATCGTCATAGCCGCTCCATCCCCCGCCCATCATCACCGCCATCTGCCGGTCCGCCAAAGTCGGGCCGCAGCCTTGGCACTTAATATCGGTCGGCCCGCTCAAACCCGTGACGTCCGGCTGTGAGGCGCTCTCCTGCTGCGCGGAATAGGGTATTTCCGCGTCGGTGAAGGCGATGCGCGGCGGCGTCGTCGCATAAAGGCCAAGCGCCAGACCGCCCGCCAGCGCCGCTCCTGCACTCGCCATGCTGAACAACCAGAAACGGGCAGACATGCGACCTTCTCCTTTTGCGCCCGGCGCCCTGTTCGTCATCACCACCGGCAAAAGAAACGCGCATGAAGATCGGTTGTTGCATGGGGCCAAAGCCTTTGCTAAGGGCCGCCTCCTACCAAGGCACCGGCCCCGCCGGTTCCCCGGAAAATGTGCGGTCGTGGCGGAATTGGTAGACGCGCAACGTTGAGGTCGTTGTGGCCGAAAGGCCGTGGAAGTTCGAGTCTTCTCGACCGCACCATTTCTTCTCTCGGGAGAAGCGGAAAGAACCGGCGTCGCGTTGGAGATGCCGCTTGGTCGTTTATGACCGATTGTTCTTGGCTGAAGCGCCGGACAGTGCCGCTTCCTAGATTTTCCCCAACTCATTGCGGATGAAAAGCCGCTCAAGGCTGTCGCGCCGGGGCAGCCCCGCGCCTTCCAAGGATGTCCCGTCCCCACCCTTTCGCCGCGAAGCGCGCCGCGCCGCGAGGTAGCAGGGGTCAAGCAGCGACAGCAGCGTGAGGAGCGGCGCTGTGCCGGGCCACCGCAGCTGGATCAGCCGCCGCCCATATTGCAGCCGCGCGCGGACGCCGCGCGTAAGGGAGCGGGGCACCTTCAGTCCCAATAATTTACGGGCGGTGAGCAGCTGCGTCCGCATCGCGTTGCGCGCATAGGCCGAGCCGAACAGCCGGTTCAATTCCGTCCAATCCGCCTCTTCAAAGTGCGCGGTATAGGATTGCATGTCGAGAAGGTGGCGCAGATCGATCCGGCCCCGCAGATAATCGCGGCCTTTGAGCTGGTCGTGCAGCAGCAGGATGGCGGTGCAAGCGACGGGAGACGGCAGCAGGACCATGCTGCCGGGCAGATCCACTTCACTCGCCGCGCTTGCGAGATCGTCGTAGCGGTAGAAGAGCGTGCTAGGGCTGCCATATTCGGAGTGGAGATCGATCGTCGCGGCATCCTGTGGCCGTGAAAGGACGGCAGGGACGCCCGGCGGAAGATCCAGCGACTCCGGCTGATAGCCAATGCTGCAAAGCTGCTCGATCATGGCGCTGAAGCGATCCGCCGCAACCATAAGATCGATGTCCGCCAGCATCCGGCCCGATCGCTGCTGTGGCGGGCTGTGGGCGAGCCAGGCGGTGCCCTTCAGCAAGATCGGGCGAACGCCATGGGCGTTCATCACCGCAGCCGCTTCATCCAATTGGGCCAGGAGCCGATCGTTGCGCTCGGCATTACGGCTCTCCATCTCGCCCAGGAACAGGTGAACGTCGGGTGGCACGTCCGCCAGGCGTCCGGCGTCGCGCAGCCGCGTCGCGACGGTGGGACTGCACAGCGTTTTGTTGGCAAGAGCGATGATCGCAGGCCAATCGGCAACGGCAGGCATCTCTCCGCGCAGGCAGGCGAGCAGCCCGTGAAGGGGATCAAGCCGCGCCACAGAAAGTGCCAAGCAGCGCTGCCGCCTCGTCCAGATCATCATAATGAAGTTCGCAGGTCCGTGCCGCGCTTACGGTCCGGATCAGCGTGTCGAGTGCGAGCGGATCGGCCTCACCGCTGGCGGAGGCGGCTTCCGAGAGAAGATGTTTGATGAGCGCGGCGGGATGCTGCGGCACCAATTGCGCGCGCGCGCCTCTTACCCGCCGTAGCTTGACGATCCAGCCGACCGGCACCGGACTCTGCTCTGCCATGGCGGGCACAGAGAGGTAGCGCACCCGCCGGCGGTCAGGCCGCCAGTGAACCTGGGTCTCAAGCTGGCCCGGATAACGCAACCCCATCATGGGCCAGGCACCGGATTTGATCGTTGGGAGGAAAGGCAGGCCCTGCACCCTTCCGCGCGAGTCCAGCATGACGATATCGTCGCCATGATAGGCGAAGTCGCATTTGAGCAGCCAGGAGATCAGCGTGGTCTTTCCAGCGCCGGGATGGCCGGTCAGCAGCAACGCCTGCCCGTTGCGGCTCACACAGCCTGCATGAAGGGCCAAGCTCCAGCGGGGATCGTTGATGATGTCCTGTGTGAGTTGCGCCTTGACGATGGTTGCCGCCTGATTGAGCTGCAAGACCGAAGCATGGCCCTCATCGCGGCTGAACAGGCACAAGTCATGGGCTGACCAGAGATGATAGGTCGCGTCGATCGGGCGGTCGGATACCTGCGCCTGCAAATGAGTGAACAGCGGGGCGACATGCCGAACCAGCGCTTCGTCATGATACCGGAGTACGACGCTGCGCCCGCCGAGCGATATTTGCTGGAGCAGGAGGGGAGAAGAGACGGGCGGACGGTTGGTGGCATGCACCAGCCCTGATTGGGACCAGTCCGCCAACACGGTCTTGAGCATCGCCGATGCGGGCGTGAACCCGCGCTCGACAACCTCCTGCGCAAGCTGCGGCAGGCTCACACCCTCTTCCAGGCGGCACCCAATATAGCCGGCGATCTGGTTCAGCTCGAAAAGGGCATGGCGGGACCGCGACACGATAATCGGCTGGTCGTCGATGAAAGTCATCGAGGTCCCCGGAGTAAGGCGCAGCATCAGTTCAGCCCCGTCACGGGCGCTCCGCCCATCTGCCATTTCGTCGCTGAGGTACAAGGTCAGGGTTTATGCGCGCCGCCCTTGTTCCCCGGATTGCCGGGGCCGGTGCCGGGGCCGTCGTTGATCGGCGGATTGCCCGGAGGCTGCGGGTCCGGGCCGTTGCCGACGCCGTTATTGCCCTTGGGTCCATGACCATGGCCGCCACCGCCGCCGCCGCTCGACTTCGCGATCGCAGCAGAGGAAAGGGAGGTCGATAACATGATCGTCATCGCCGGTGGAACAGTCGCTGCGAAGCGGCCGCAGTTCATGAGAAAACGGCGCCGGTCTTCGACCGCGGACAGGATGGTAGGTTCCTCAGCCAAGGGTAGCCTCCTTTAATGCAGGGTTGGCTGAAACTACCACCTGCCCGGCGCGGGGCGCAGTGCTATGGCGGGGTATATCAGAAGGTATAACGCGCCCAAAGCCGCGTCAGCGTTCCCGTCCAGCCTCGGCCGCCGTCGCTTGCAGCGGGCTGATCAGATAGCTTGCGATGCTCCGCCTTCCCGTGCGGATATCGGCAGTTACCTCCATACCGGGGATCAAGGAAATCTCGCCACCGTCGCGCGTGCGCCATGTCCGATCCAAAGCGACCCTCGCCACATAGACCAGCCCCAGCTTCTCATCCGGAATAGCATCAGTGCTTATGGTTTCGACTCTGCCCGACACGACTCCGAAGCGGGTGAAGGGGAAGGCGGCGACCTTCACCGCTACGTCCTGGCCGGTGCGCACGAAGCCCACATCCTTGTTGAGCATCTTGACCTCCGCCACGAGCTGCCCTTTGGCAGGGACGATCACCATCAATGGCTTACCCACATCCACTATGCCGCCCACGGTATGCAGGGAAAGCTGCGCCACCGTGCCATCAACTGGGCTCACCAGCCGCTGGAAGGTGGACCTGCGGCTCGCCTTCACCAGCTCTTCCCGCCGCAGGCGCACCTCCGCTTCCGCCTGGGCCAGGTCCTGCAACAGCTTCGCCCGCGCTGCGCCGTCCGACTGGCGGATATTACCGCTGACCGACGCTATCTGGGCGCGCGCCTTTCGCGCCGTCTCTTGCGCGATCTCCCTGTCCTTGATCAGGGCAAGCCGCTGCCGGTTCATCTCGATCAGACGCAGTTTGGAGACATAGCCCTTGGCGAGCAGCTTCTGGTTGGCTTCGATCTGCTGTTCCACAAGGGGAAGCGTTTCGCTGATCTTGGCAGTCTGCAGCATCGCTTCGGAATAGGCTGAACTTGCCGCCTGCCGCTCTGCGTCGTGCATCGAGGAACTCCCCTGGATATTTTCCAGCTCCGCCCGCGCAAGCGCCGTCTGAACATCGACAACGGACTGAGGCGTGCCCGGCGGTGGGAGAAAGACGAGGCCCTTTCCATCGAGCGATGACAGGACCGCCCTGCTCCGCGCCGCCTGCAATTCCGCGGTCTCCAGCGCCTTTTGCGCTTGCGCCGTATCTGCTGAAGACAAGGTGGGGTCCAGCTCCACCAGCACCTGCCCCTTTTTGACAGGCTGGCTCTCCCGCACCAGAATCGCGCGCACGACCCCGCCGTCTGCAGCCTGGATGACCTTCACGGCATCCGTCGGCGCCAGGCGTCCCGCCGCCGATACGACGATGTCCAGCCGCCCGAGGATCAGCCATAAAATGGCGATCGCCACCCCTGCGGCAAGGATCATGGCGGTATAGCGGGCTGTTGGAGATACCGGGCGTTCGATGATCTCGAGAGCGGCGGGCAGGAAATCGACATCATCGACCTGCGTCATCGACCGGCTGCGCGCCTTCTCTTCCTTTATCAGCTGGCGCGCCATCGCCCAGTGGTTCGCAAGGCTCGTCATTCTTCCGTCAGCCCATTTTGCAAGCGGAAGAGCAAGGCGTAGCGGCCATTGAGCGCCATCAGCTCCTCATGGGTTCCACGCTCGACTATCCGCCCCTTCTCCATCGCGATGATCGTCTCGCAGGTCCTCACCGCAGACAGGCGGTGGGCGATGATGAGGACGGTTCGGCTCCGGGCGATGGCCTGAAGATTGTTCTGGATGATCGCCTCGCTCTCTGCGTCGAGGGCCGATGTGGCTTCGTCGAAGACCAGGATGCGGGGCTTGGTGACGAGCGCGCGGGCGATTGCGATGCGCTGCCGCTGCCCTCCCGACAGGTTGACGCCCCGTTCCTCGATCATCGTGTCATAGCCGTGCGGCAGCGCCATGATAAAGTCGTGCGCGCCCGCCAATTTCGCCGCCGCGATGACCTGCGGCAGGGGCGTCGCCGGGTCGGCCAGTGCGATATTTTCCCGCAGGCTGCGATTGAAAAGCAGATTTTCCTGAAGGACCACGCCGATCTGCCGCCGCAGCCATGCGGGCTCCACCTGCGCAATGTCGATATCATCGACGAGGATGCGGCCGCCGGCGGGCAGGTACATGCGCTGCAGCAGCTTGGCAAGCGTCGATTTGCCCGATCCCGAGGAGCCGACAATGCCGACCGACCCACCGGCGGGAATGGCGAGATTGATGTCGCGCAGGATCCACGGGCCGTCGTCCGAATAACGAAAGCGGACGCCTTCGAACCGGACTTCGCCCTTCATGGACGGGAGCGCCAGGCGGGACGTCGAGCTGGGCTCCGGCTGCGCGTTCAGCACCTCCCCCAGCCGATCGACGGAGAGCCGCACCTGCTGAAAATCCTGCCACAGCTGAGCCATGCGGATCACGGGGCCAGACACGCGCTGCGCGAACATGTTGAACGCCACCAGCCCGCCCACCGACAAGGTTCCGGCGATGACCTCCTTCGCACCGAAATAGAGAATGGCAGCAAGACTGAGCTTCGAGATCAGCTGCACCATCTGGCTGCTGCCGTTGCCGAGATTGATCGCCCGCTGGCTGGCGGCGCTGTAGGAGGCCAGCTGCATCTCCCAGCGACGCTGCCATTGCGGCTCGACAGCCGCCGCTTTGATCGTCTGCATGCCCGAGACGCTCTCGATAAGGAGGGCGTTGGTCGCCGCGCTGCGTTCGAACTTCTCGCTCAACCTCTGGCGCAACGGCCCGGTGACCATGAAGGACACGGCGACATAGGCAGGCAGCGTCAGCATCGCGACGCAGGCGAGCATCGGGGAATAGAGCCACATCGCGATCAGGAAGACGATGGTGAATGGCGGATCGACCAGGACCGACAAGGACGCGTTGGTCAGGAACTCGCGGATGGATTCAAGCTGCCTTGCCCGCGTCACGGTATCGCCGACGCGCCGCCCTTCGAAATAAGCGAGCGGCAGGCGCATCAGATGGCGGAACAGCCGGGATCCAAGCTCAACATCGATCTTCTGGCTCGTTTCGGAATAGATGCGCGTCCGCAGCCAGCCGAAGGCGACCTCCCAGCAGGACACGATCACAAAGCCGAGCATGAGGACCTGCAGGGTCGCCATGCTGTTATAGACCAGCACCTTGTCGATCACATTCTGGAAGAAAAGCGGCGCCGCAAGGCCCAGCAAATTGAGGCACAAGGTGATGAGCAGCACTTCACCGATAAGGCGGCGATAGCGCACGATCTGGGGAATGAACCAGCGCAGGTCGAAGCGCGGCTTGGCGCCAACGACGCCGGCGCGCGTGGCGATCAGCACGAGTTCGCCGGACCAGATATCGCCAAGCGCGTCGTGCGTCATCTTTTGCACGCCTTCGCCGGGACGGTGGATCATGACGCCGTCGTCCGTGACCCGGCCCATGATGAACCACTCGTCCGTTCCGCGCGCCAAGGCAGGCAAGGCAGCGCGCTTCAGACGGTCCCCGCCGGGCTCCACGGCGCGGGCGCGAACCCCTTCGTGACGCTTGGCCAGGCGAAGCATGTCGCGCGTATCGAGCGGATCGGAATGACCCAATTCGTGCCGCAATAGCTTTGGGTCGGCGGAAATGCCGTGCATGCCAAGCAAGGCCGCCAAAGCGGCCGGCCCGCTATCTGCAGGCGGCACGCGCTTACCTTGTCGATCAGCGGCTTGTGCGTTCATCGTCCATCGTTCAGCTCCGCAGCGGACGGAGTCGCAAAGATACTGGCCCAGCGCCCGCCGATCGCTGGTTTTGGCTCACCGCATGGGGCATGCAGACCCGAGCCGCACAGAGGCATTTTCTGAAATTTCCCACCCCGAGGACCGGCCAGAACGCCTGTCAGCATGCGCGCAGAATAACTGACGCAGCCGTGCATTTCCGATCGGTCAAACAGCGCTGTCATTCCTGCTCCAGCTAGCGTCAAGTTGATGGAGCCGTTGAAATGACAGAAGACCATAAATTTACGGTGAACTGCTCAACAGTTAAGTGCAGCGCGTTCCAGATGATGCACGGAATAACATTCAGTCAATGAGCCTGGAACCACTGATTTTTCCGCACGCACTTTAAATAAAATATGATTTATCTACTAAAAACAACGAACTGCTTGGAAGATGGCGACGCACCGATCGAGTCCCTGATGCAATAGGACAGGTTTTCTGCACATTTTGTGAGCAACCGGATGGATGAAGGTGCGTCCATTCGGCTTGCTGATCAGACGAACGGAAAAATCCCTCAGGAACCGAAGCTCCGCTCATTGATAATAAAAGACAATTTTCCGATGCGATTTCGTAACGATTTGCCGTTATCTTGCGATGGACATGCTTCAGCAGCATCTTCGATTCAGCCTGTAAATATAGCGTTCATAAATCTGTGGTCATTCGTCCGGTCCGCCCGGGGAGGGCTGCACGCAGATTTTGGGAGAAGCGGAATGGGGCGCATAAACGGAACGGTCATAAATGACCTGCTGAAGGGAACGACGTTAGCCGACAGCATCTATGGCGGCGCAGGCGACGATCAAATCTGGGGTGATCTGGGCGACGATTATATTGAAGGCGGCGACGGCCACGACATTCTGCACGGCCAGGGCGGCGTCGATTATATCAAGGGCGGCCTAGGCGATGATCAGATCTGGGGCGAAGACGGAAACGACAAGCTCGACGGCGGCGATGGCAATGACCGGCTCTATGGCGGTATCGGCAACAACATCATGTCGGGCGGCACAGGAAATGACTGGATCGAGGGGGGCGACGGCCATGACCAGATCCTGGGCGATATCGGCAACGACACCATCTATGCCGGAGGCGGTCGCGATTATATCGACGGTGGTGCTGGCGACGATATCATCTATGCCGGCGCGGGCGACGATGGCTTCCTGAACGAGATCAACCCGGCGACCGGACTGATGACGTCTCAGGCTGTAGGCGGCGGCGCTGGTAATGACTGGATCTACGGCGAGGACGGCAACGACAAGTTGAAGGGCCAGTCAGGCGACGACCATGTCTTCGGCGGCAACGGCAATGATCGCGTTGATGGCGGTGACGGCAATAATTTCCTCTACGGCGACGCAGGCGATGACATTCTCGATTCCGAATGGGGCATGGATCGTCTCTATGGCGGCACAGGCCGCGATACGATGGAAGCCGGAGCAGGCAATGACTTTCTCGACGGCGGAGCGGACGCGGACTCGCTGAACGGCGAGGCGGGTGTCGATATCCTCTATGGTGGTGACGGCGATGACCTGCTGCTGGGCGGCGACGGCGCGGACGAGCTGCACGGCGATGCCGGGTTCGACAAGCTGACGGGCGAACTTGGCGCGGACAAGCTGTGGGGCGGCGCGGGCGCTGACTGGTTCGTCTTCAAGGGCGCTGGAGCATTGGACGGCGGCGACCAGATCCAGGATTTCGAGGACGGCGTGGATCGCATCGTGCTGGAGAAGCTGGGCGTCAGCAAATATGCAGCGGGCGGGGCACCGGGCACCATATTCGCGCGGAATGGCGCATCGGGCAACGTGCTGCTGGACGTGGTCACATCGGCCGGGGTTAAGTTCAGCATCGACATTGCAGACCCTACGGCCACGCTGTCGGCGCAGAATTTTTCATCAAGCGATTTTCTTTTCGCCTGAACCTGTTTTCGCAAAAGTAATCGGGCCGCTCTGAAACGGGCGGCCCGAGATCAACAATTATGCACTAGGCAGCATTGCTTGGTCGTAGCGAGTGCCGAACGGGTGCCTGCCGCCAGCCGGGCGGCCGATTCAGTGCCTCTCTGGATGAGCAGAGCCAGGGACGTCAGGCGGGTTGATGCGGGTTTGTAGCGAATCGACGCCATCATGGCCCTTGCCATCGCGGCCGCCGTCAGCGCCACCGCCCCCGCCGCCGCCACTTGAGGCCGCAATCGCTGCGGACGTCAGCGAGGTCGAAAGCATGATCGTCATCGCAGGCGGCACGGTCACTGCGAAACGCCCGCAGCTCTGAAGAAAACGGCGTCGATCTTCTTTCACACCAACGGGGGCATCATCCTCGGTCATGACAAACTCCTGCGACACTCGAATGGCGAACGCTACCACCCCGCGGGTTGCCGACCGATTGCAAACAAGGATGATATCCAATGGTATAGGTGCCCGCAACGCCAGGTAGAGCCAGGGCCTAACCTTCGATCAACTCAAGCGTCGTCGTCGATCATCCCGATGGCTGGGAAGATATGTCTGATCCTGCTGCGGTGGATGGACGCAGTAACCTTGTCGCGATGCTGGGTCAGGCTAATGAGATTGCAGTCTCGCGCGCTCAGCCTGCCTATCGTCCAAAGCGACAGCGCGCCATCGTCCTGCAACTGCACCAACACGTCAGCGCCTATCGAGGCAGGCTTTACCCTGTCGAGAATGATGCGCTCTCCTGCCCGGAAACGCGGTTCCATCGCTTCGCTGGGAATGTAGATAGCGAAATAGCGGTTTGCATCCCCCAGGGCGAACGGAGGCGACATGAAGGCCGCGGGCCGGGCCAGATCGCCTTCCCAAATCTCCAGCTCGCCTGCCAACGACAGGCTCTCCTCGGCAGGAAACAGGAGCGATGCCGCGTAAATCGGGATTTGCCGCTGGTTTGGCATCGAAAAAGACAGGGGCCTTTCCTTCAGCATGACCGGAGCAGCAACCGTGGACGAGGGCGTGGTTCCGATCGCCTCACACATGGCGAAGGGTTCAGGAAACGCCTCCTTCAATTTCGCGATGCTACGCGACGACAGGGAATAGCCGACAGACGGCGACGATCCGACGGCATGCCTCTCCCGGTGTCAACGGGTCGAGCCACTCGCGCAACATGTTGTCGATCCAGACTATCGCGCTGTAGAAGCCGCCTTCCAGCAAGCGGGGATCCATCCGGTGTTCCATCGAAGTGAAATAGTCTTCAGGGAAATCCTTCAGGGCTTCCGATAAAATGGTGATGAACATGAAAATGGCGGTGGAATAGACAGACGCCTTATATTGGAAATGCAGTTCCGCTCGGTCCAGTGAGGGACCACCCTGTGCGCTGCACTCCTCAATGAAGAGATCGATCATGCGGTTCACCAGCTCGATATGCTTTTCCGGCTCAGGCATCATCATCATGCCACTGAGCGCCTGGGCGAGGCTCGCCTGACCCGCGCCGCCCCAGTCGAGTAACCCAGCGTGAAGTTGGCCCCCCTCGTCCCGCCAGAACCAGGCATTATCGACATTTAAATTGATGTGACACAAGCCGGTATAATCGACATCTGACAGCAGGTAGGCGAGCACCGCATCCTTGTGCTCCAACCCGAACAGCACATCCTCGCGCCATCTCGCGAGGAACTGCGGGCGGGTCACCTCTGGTGCGAATAGGTGCGGCGCGACCCGGCCGATAAAGTCGATCAGCCGATCGAGCGCGGGCTCGGGGTGCGCGATCGGCTCGAAATCGCGCGCAGCGGCGGCGAAGGGAAAAATCTCTTCCAGATCATGGCCGAGGTCGCCGCGCTTATGCGCCGCCACCAAGCGGGCAAGGTTGCGCGTAAGTACCGCATAATGTTCTTCTACGCAGGGCACCTCATGATCGTAGCCCTTGCGATAAGCGGGCTCGACGGTGCCGACGCCGAATGGAACCCGTTCCGTTATGAGGATATAATTTCCCGTATGCGAACTATGGTCGCCGAAATAATAGCGGCTGACGGTGACGGGGAGTTGCCGTTCGCGCGACAAACGAGCCATTCGAATCTCGCCATCGGACAGGCGGAGAAGCCCATATTTGTGATGAGCGTCGGCCGGCGGGAACTTTACGAACAGGTGCGTCTGCAATCCAGGCTCGTCCCGTGCATAGGCCAAGGTGAGCAGGCCGTTTTCCGACGCCCCGCGAATGTCCAGCTTGTTGAGGGAAACGATCTGCGTAACGCGATTGTCTGCCGAGAGCGCGCCAGATGCCCGAAATGCGGCGGTTAGGAAGGCCGGCCCCGCTTCCCGGAGTCCCGCAAGATCGATTGGAAATTCAAGTCCATAATGGTCGCCCGGTGAGACCTGCCAATGTCGCGCGGTGAAGGTGTCGTAATCCAGCGTGGCCTTCACCACCGCCGGAACAGGGCCGAGCGCGTCAGCATTCACCCAGCCGGCGGGGCTGGCGATGCGGACGCACTGGCGGCCGCCGACGTCCCTCCCGCGTTCCGCACACACCACCAGCACTCCGCTGGGCAGATGATGAAGTTGCCGGCTATCGCTAGCCACGCCCGCCCGCACGACGGCACCGTTGGGCGCGACAATCCGGTATCGCGTACCGGGCGACAATGCGAGGTCTTCAATCATGGGCCGTCATCTCTCCAAACTCCTACACGCAGCCTTACCTGGCAGGCGCTTATATTACAGTACAATGTGCATTTATTGCGGTAAAGCGGATTATTTTGAGAGGGTGTGGCACCAGAGGGTTCATCGCGATGGTCCGGAACCGTTTTCAGTCCTCATCGTCCATGAAGACGTCACAGCCCCTAACGAATGAGGACACGCAGAACATTCGCAAGAATTTCTGGATAACCTTGCATCGGTCGCGATCTGTCATCGGCGAGTGCCGTCAGGATCGGCGCCCAGCATGGATATGATGCCGACGCTATTGAACACCATTCTGCTTAGGACTGGCATATCGCGCCCCAATAGGGCGAACCAGATCCAGGAATTCTTGTTATAGAAACAATCTTAGATCTCGGAATAGAGCACAACGCCGCGCTTCGCGGACATCCCCAATATATAGAACTCAGGGACATATCCCCGTCGGTTTAAAGCCTTCTGGCACGGCGTCAGAGGCGGATACCATTCACCTCTTCGGGCGACTTGAAGTGCTCAGCAACGATCCGCTGCCATGGCTCGGGGCCACTGGCAGCGCTTCTACATGAATAAGGGCGAAGGGATTACGATCGTTCAGATTGACAGCAGCGACATGGGGCGCGGCGCACGCTTTTCGACGTTCGGCCGATATGTAAGGACGAAATGCTCCATTTCGGGTTGGCGCATCGCATGCCAGACCGTGGAGTTGTGACGCGGCGTCGCGATGACGATGCGACCGCTATCGTCGTGGCGGTAATAGCCGTGCGCACTACCCTTGCGATACCAGGCCGTGTCTAGCAGCTTCTCCTGCGTCCAGTCATTATAGGCGCGTGTGGCCTCGACATCTGGTTCTACAGCCGCGATGTCCTCATCGATCATCGTCTGCAACAGCTCAACGATATAATGCACCTGTTGCTCGCCTATGACCGCCGCATTAGCGGTGAGGTTGCAGTTCGGCCCATGGGTGATGAACAGGTTGGGGAACCCCGGCACGGTGATGCCTTCATAGGCATAGGGGTAGGGTGTGAAGGTTTCCTTCAGCGTCCTGCCGTCCCGTCCTGCGAAATGCATGTTGCTATACCAGTCCAGATGGAAGCCTGTCGCGAGTACGACAGCATCACATTCGATGCGTGTCCCGTCAGCCAATATGACGGCATCCTCCTCGAAGCCCGCCAGCTGCCCCTCTATAAGATCGACGTTCGGGCGCTTGAGCGCATCATAATAGCCGCAATCGAGGATCGGCCGCTTGGCATAGAGAGGATAAGGAGGGGTAAGTTTCCGTACCATTTCCGGATCATCGGGGAAATGGCTCTTGAGATAATCGAGGCTCATCTTCGTGACGGCATCGTTGAGCGGACCGAATCCGCCGGTCTTCTCGTTCCACTCCTTGTCGAATCCCATCATGCCGCGCATGTCCATCATCTGGCTGGCAAGGCTCTGCATCCGCTTCCACTGCGTGACATAAGGAATACGCTCCATCGCCAAGCGTTCCAACTCGGGCACGGGCGCGAGCGCCTGCGGATTGGGAATGATATAGTCGGGCTGGCGCTGTACCGTGGTAACATGACCCGCAAATTCGGATATGGCGCGGGTAAGCTGTACGCCGCTGCAGCCGGTACCCACGATCACGACGCGCTTGCCTGTCAGATCAACGTCTTCGTCCCAAGCGGCAGAATGGAGCACCGGCCCATTGAACCTGTCACGACCCCGGACGTCCGGCCAGCGCGGGCGGGATAGCACGCCAACACTCAGGATGACGGCATTCGCCTCATAGGTAACAGCCTCTCCGTCCCGGATGGCCTTGACGATCCAAAGCTGCCGCGCCTCGTCCCAGTCGGCCGATTGCATTGTCGTATTGAGGTGGACGTGCGGCCGGATACGATGCTTGTCGGCGACCCGCTCTAGATATTGGAGGAACTCATCCTTCATCGGGTAGAATTTGGTCCAGGACGGATTGGGGTCGAAGGAATAGGAATATTGCACACTGGGTGTATCCACGGCAGCGCCCGGATAGCGGTTCACGGACCAGGTGCCGCCAATCTCATGCCGACTTTCCAGAACCGTATAGGAAAAACCGGCTTGCTTCAGCTTTACTGCAGCGTTGATCCCGTGCATCCCGCCGCCGATCACCAACACGTTGAAATCGGCAGGCGGCGCAACTTCCGGCTTGTGGACACGCGTATCAGTGACGAATCCGCCATGATGGCGCGCCGGCTCGATCGACGCTTCGGGCAACTCCTGACCCAAGGCCAGCTTCAACATATCACGAAATAGCGCGGGATCCGGTTCCCTCATCAGCGGTTCCGGCGAGCGCGCCATTTCCTGGGCCAGCATAGCGCGAATTTCGGCGACTACAGCCGGATCGGCCTGCTTATGCTCGCGACTGCCGAGATTGACGAAGGCGGCGCGCTTTTGGTCCTCCGTTCCTTCGAGGAGCGGACCATATCGATGAAGCAACTGCCTATCGCCGGTTATGTGGATTAAGCTAAGCAACGCCACGATCGGGTCAAGATCACCGATGACAGCTTCCAGGCGGACGGCAGGCTCTCCGCCGCTGTGGATAGGATTGAACATGACATTATCTCTCCTAAACGTCGGTGTTATGGCCGATCTCTATCGTCACGAATGTTGTGGAGGAGCTTTTGGATCAAGCCGTTTAGAGGCTGTTCCATCTATCCAGAACAGGAGCCCTACCGCCCCCTTGACGTCGATAGGTTTCTCTGCGGCTCCCGATGATCTGCGACTGACTGGTCAGCCGCCTATTTGGCTGAGTTGCAGGACATGCCCCTCTGGATCGGCGATGAACGCTACTTGCATTCCGCCCATCCCAGGCACCTCCCGCGCAGGCTCAAGCACACGTGCGCCAGCGGCCTCCGCCCGTTCGATCAAACCGGCGATGTCCTTAGTTGCGAGGCCAAGGATCAGTTCGTTAGCAGCCGGAGTCCCGGTGTCGTGGAACTGGGCAAGGATGAACAAGGGACCGCCAGCATAGGTCGGCATGAACACGACTTCACTGACTTTGCGTCCTACGATTTCAGCTTCGACACGGTTCATTTCGACAAGGCCGATCACAGAGCTGTAAAACGCAACTGCGCCTTCGAGGTCTTTTACCTGAAGCTTGGTGAACATGAAGTCGGTATCTTGTGTTTTCGCGTGCGGTATTTGGCTTGCCATTACACTCTCCAGTTTTTCAAATTTCGCGCAATATGATCATTGTCGCCTTCGCTGAACTGTCGCCCCTCTTGAGCGCCATGCAAGCGCCGACGATCACCAATTTCTGCCCGATGCTGGCGCGTCCGGCACCTATCCTCGGGTCCCTACCGGGTGATCGCCTGATCGAAGCCGCGGATTGTCAGCATCTGCAAATAGCCTTCAGGTCGAAGGTCATTCTTCACGTGAATATTTCAACGACATGATGGATCGGAGCCGCCTTCAGGCAGCTTCGTCCAGCGCGTCTGGCGGGATATTGGCCGGCCCGCCGATGTCATAGACCCTGGCGAGCAGACCGACGAACGCATTGTCGTGCAACGGGTCCGTCGGTACTTCGAACTCGACGCCACGCTTCTTCATGTCATCGATCAGCATGTTGATCGCCATCTCATGCGTGATGTCGTCGCGGTGGTCGTAGGTCAGCTTGAAATCGTCCAGGTCCTTGAACAGGCGCGCGCCCCAATGGACGAGAAAGCGCATTTCCCGCTCCGGCACCTTCTGATTGACCTTGCCGAAGGTTTCGATCTGCCAGCCAGTCGGATCTTGCGGATCCGCGCCGAAAGTGGAGCTGATGTCCATGCCCTGCGGCTTGCGCAGGGCTGCCGGGCCGGTGGCCTGACCATGGTGGAACATCATCTCATTTTCGACGACCACGGCCCGGCCCCACATGGGTGCGTTGATCTGAAATGGCTCGCCGCTTGGGCCGTTCGGCCAACAATTGAACCCGCCACCAACCTTGCCTTTATAATACCAGGCGATGACTTGACCTTTCTTCGACCGCCAGCGATCGAACAGGCAGGACTTGGCCATGGTCAGCAGCAGCCAAAGCGGCGTATTTTCCATCGTGAGGCCCCGAAAAACGGTGCCGTCCAGATGCGGCGGGCCGCCGATTGGCGTCGGACCCTGGATGTTGAACAGGAAGGTCTCGGGCTCCGCATATTGGCAGTTCCAATATTTGCGGACGAGGTCCAGGAAGCGGCTGTTATAATAGCAGTCCTCGATCTCGGGATAGAAGCAGGTGCCGCCTTGCGCCAGATAGCCGCGGAACACGGGGTTGAGCCCGATCATGTCCCAAGTCAGCTTGACGCCTTCGGGAATGGTGCCGGACGTGGTGGCGATCACCTCTTCCGGCGTCTTGAAATTCTCCGCCAGGATCAGCGGCCATGGGCCGTTGTCCCGCACGACCTGCAACAGCCTTGCGTGCTGATCGTTGCTATAGGCGTCGTCGATCAGCTGGGGCGGAGCAACCGGACGGAAATTTTCGGCGAGATCGCGAAGCATAATCTGTGTCTCCAATATCTTGCAGCTGTCACCGCAAAAGAAGGAGGGTGGCCGGCCTAGAGGCCCAAAAGCCACCCTGAGCGGATCAAATCGTCAACGTTTCCATGTCGCGCTGCGCAACCGGGGCGTCCCCGTCCTTGCGCGTGACGTTGAAATCCTCTTCGCGTGGACTACGCAGATCGTGCCAGATGCGCGAATTATGGCGCGGGATGGCCAGGATCACCTTCTTCTGCCCATGCGCGCCCTTGTCGCGATAATAGCCATGGGCGCTGCCGCACTGAACCCATGCGGTCTTCGCCAGCTTCGTATCGACATCGTCGATGAACGCCTGCGTCGCCTGCTGCGAGACGTCGAAGGACGACAGATGATCGTCCACCATCCATTGCAGAAGTTCGACGATATAATGGACCTGCTGCTCACTGACGACCGCATGATTGGCGACCAGATAGCTGTAGGGCGCGCCCATGAAGACGAAGTTCGGAAAGCCCGTGATCAGCATGCCTTCATAGGAGAAGGGATGCGGATCGAACGCGTCCTTCAGCGTCTTGCCGCCGGTTCCACGAATGTCGAACTGGCGTCCGAAATGGAGATTGTAGCCGGTCGACAGCAGCAATACGTCGCATTCGATGCGCGTGCCGTCGGCCAGGATCACCGCGCTCTCATCGGCTTCCGCCAATTCACCGCGCACGATCGAAACATTGGGCTTCTTTAGTGTGTCGTAGAAGCCGCAGTCCAGGATCGGGCGCTTGGCGAAGACCGGGAAATTGGGCGTCAGCAGCTCGACCATCTCCGGATTGTCGGGGAAATGGCTCTTCAGATAGCCCTCGCACATCATCCGCATGCCGTCGTTGATCGGACCGAAGCCGCCGGTTTTGGCGGCATATTCCTCGTCCTTCATGATCATGCCGTGCATGTCGCGCATCTGGCTGTGCAGGCTCTGCAGCCGCTTCCACTGCGCCACGAAGGGGATATACTCCATCGCCCAGCGTTCCAGTTCGCCCACGGGCGCATGCGCCTGCGGATTGGGGATGATATGTTCGGGCTGGCGCTGGACGATAATTAGCTCCCCGACATTGTCGGCGATCGCGGTCGCGACCTGCACGCCCGAACAGCCGGTGCCGACCAGCACGACCTTCTTGCCGGTGAGGTCGACGCTATGATCCCAGGCGGCGGAGTGGATCACCGGACCCTTGAACGAGTCCAGATTCTTGACCTTGGAATAGTTGGGATTGTTGTTCGGTCCCACTGCCATGATGAGCACGTTGCACTCATAGGTTTCGGCCTTGCCGTTCCGTACCGCCTTCACGGTCCAAATCTTGCGCGCCTCGTCCCACTCCGCGCCTTCGACCCAGGTTCCGAACTGGATACGGTCGCGCAGATTATATTTGTCGGTGACGCGGTCGAGGTAAGACAGGAATTCAGGACCGCGCGGATAGAATTGGGTCCAGGACGCATTGGGTTCGAAGGAGAAGGAATAGATGCGGCTGGGCGTATCGACCGCAGCGCCCGGATAGGTGTTGGTCAGCCAGTTGCCGCCGACCTTGTCCAGCGCCTCCAGCACCGTGAAGTCGAAACCCGCCTGCTGCAGCTTGATCGCGGCGTTGATGCCCATCATGCCTGCGCCCACGACCAGCACTTTGAAATCGGCCGGGGGCACGTCCTTAGCCTTGCGCACGCGTGTATCGGTGGTGAACCCGGCATGCTGGAAGGCAACGTCCACCGACATTTCGGGCAGGTCATTACCCAGCAGCAGGCGGCTCATCCTGCGAAACATCGGCATGTCGATCTGCGGCATCACGGCGGGCTTTTCCGCCTTCACCGCCGCACGGAGCCGGTCGCGGATCTCAGTCGCCACTGCAGGATCGATCGTCGGGCGCTCTTCATGCGCGTGGATATCGACAAAGGTCTCGATCAGCTCTTCCTGGCGGCCGTCGATGGCGTTCCAATAATGGTTCAGCAGCGTACGGTCGCCAGTGATCTGAATTAGCGCCATCAGCGCCATCGTAGGATTCAGCGCATCAATGGCGGCGTCAATTTTTGAATCGGTGTCCAGCACAGGCGCGTGCATCCCGTCTCTCCTTGAATCTTGCTCGTTCGTAGACTCGCTATCAAGGAATTACATCTCAATGTGTAATTTGTCAACAGACATCCGCTTTGCTGCCGATTTTGCGCCGCGCACCGGTGCGAAAGATGGATGAACCGAGCACCAAACGACGTGTCGGCCGCCCTACACGCTAACGGAGCATGGCACCGTCGACGATTTCCTCGATCTCCTAGGTGCTTGGTATGCACCCGCCGGCGGTCGCGACTGCGACGGCGATGTCCTCGTGGTGGCGACCGCCCACCGCCATGGTGTCGGCTATCTATGGCCCGGCGGTCGCCTAGTCATCCGGCGAGAGGACGGCATCGGTAGCTTCGACCGGATGATGGCAGCGGCATCGTTGGCCCAGCGCGACTTCCATCGCGTCGGCGGCATGGGCGACCAGTTCCCCGCCATCGCCCATGACCGGCTCGGCCAGCCTAACGAGGCGGCGGGCCAGGAATTCGAGGCAGCGGTCCGCGCCCATTTCGGACCGGGAAGGCTTCGCAATGCGCTCCCCCAAGGCACGGCCGCACGCTCACTGCTCGCCATCCCCGCGCTCCCGGTCCCGATCGGCGCACTGGTCGCACTGGAGACGGACGCAGCCGTGGCGCAGGAGGTGAGCCTGCGCCAGGCGCCGCCCGACCGGCCGATCCGGCGCGTCGCCATCTGGCCCGGCTCGACGATGCACGCGGGCTTCGAGGTCGAGGCACTCGAGCGCGTCGCGGCCCAGGCCGGGTGGCACCTGGAGATCGGGACGGATGGGGATGACCCCGAGGCGTTCGTCCGCTTCTATGAGCAGGCGGAGGCAGACCTGCTGTGGGTCATCGGCCACGGCGAGCATTCGCCCTACCGGCTGGACGAGAGCGGCCTCGCGATCAGCGAGGGGCTCGTCGGCGCCGAGGCGCTGCGCCGGATCCCCGCCGGTGGCGGCCGGCGCCTACTCGTGCTCAACGTCTGCAGCGGGGCGGCGATCCAAGTCCACGGCGGCACCGCAAGGATCGGATTCTCCCACGAATTGACCACGCCCGAACAGCAGGTGATCGCCCACTTGTGGCCGATCGGCATGTACACGGGCCTTGCCTTCGGCGCGAAGCTGGCGCTCGAACTGGCCCGAGTTCCTGTGGCCGATGCCTATCGCAGCTCCGTGCGCGGGCTCGCGCAGCCGGGATCCTTGTGCGACGAGCTCGTCGCCCTGCTCGGCGGCGATCCGGCCTCCACGATCGCATCCGGCACCAACACGCTCAGATCGGCAGCATCCTGTCATGGGGGGCACCCGTCCTGCTGACCTGATCGCCGGCGCTGCACCTGCGAAGGTACGCCGTTCACCGGTGCGGCCAGCCGGCCGGTCCGCCATTTTCCTTCGTCGGTCGGGACAGAGGCATTGCCGCGCCTCGTGCGACGGGCGCACGACCGCGCTCTCGCGGCGGGGTCGCCGAGCCGCGATGCGTCTCGGCCATCAACGCGGCTGCGATCATCGCTGATGGGGCCTGACGCAGCGGGCACCAGCCTCGATGGTCGTGGCGAGTGACGAGCATCGGCGCAGCTGCCGATCGTCCGCTTCCGGCGTGAGCTGTCGTTCCGAATGCGTCGTCGGAACGGCGATGTTGGTCGGCAGCCGACCCCAAGTCAGCGTCAGCTTTCCCGCAACCCGGCCCCGAACCGGACGGTCGCCTGACCGGTCAGAACAGGCCATCGAATTGCCAACCGCGAGCCTTGCTGCTTTTCGCGCCAAGACCGCTTGGCGAGGTGAAATCGAACTCTGTAAGCGTTTTGGAGCGTCCCCCTTGAACCGCAGCCGCCGCCGCGATTCGATCGCGTGCCGAAAAATTCATCGATGCCGTTCGCAGGCCGTTACGGGGATGAATGCTGGCTCACCATATCCAGCATAGACATCGCTATTCAGCCAGGCGCGTTCGACATCACTCTCGTCCTGGCCGACGCTCTTCCACCAGAAACGCATGGCTGCGTCCCAGCGATAGCCCCGTGCCTTCAACCGATCCTTGGCATCAAAAGGCGCATCGATGGCATTCACCCGATATGTCGGCCGTTCTGAGCACTCGATGAGCTTCGACAGGATCGTCGTTCCGTCGGATAATCCGTGGGAGAGCAGATACAGAAGCGCAAGAATATCGTTTTCGGCCCTGTGCCCTTCATAGAACCAACCGCATTGCGCGACGAGATGCGCGAGGGCACGCCCCTCGAACCCGAGCTCAAGCCAATCCAGTTCAGCCATCGAGCAGGCCCAGGGCTTGTCGGCAATGGCCGGCAGACGCCGATCAATAAACGGCCTGTCGAACGCGGCATTGTGAGCAATGATGATGTCGGCGGACGAAAGAATTTCCACAGCCATCTCTTCGTCAATTGCCTGGCCGGCAACGTCGTCTACTGCGAGGCCGGTAAGTTTGGTGATCTTCGGATCGATCGGGATGCCGGGATCTTCACGCCACACCCGCGGCAACCCTACCTGTACGATCCGCCCACGATCATCGAACCGGAAGCCCTGCACAGCCAACTCGATGATGCAATCGGTTTCGCGATCGAGACCGGTCGTCTCCACATCGATTACCACGCCGATCCGACCGGACGTTAGCGGATTCACCTCATGGAAGTGGGTGACAGGAACAAGGCGGCGCTGCACGCGGTAATCAGGATGCATGTTCAAAAGATCGGCCGCCTGAGAATGGCGATCGGATGCGGTAGCATTCATTTCACAGCCAATCCCGCCATCAGTCCTCTACTACCCTGAAAACCGCGCCGCTTCCGGCATCCCGAACAAGATCCACCCGCTTTCCATCCCAATGATAATCGAGATGCCGGCCTTGAATGGGGTTGGAGGCACAGTCTGGATAGAAAAGCGCGACACATTCGCCGCCTGCCTGCCGGACGCTTGGATAGGCAATTCCGTCCGACCCTGCGCCTCGCAGACTAGCAGCGAGTTGCTGGGGCGCCTGGTAGGTCTGAGGATCAAGCCAAAGGCCAAACTCATCCGATCCCCCGCGAAGATCATGCAGCGCAGCATCGACCTTAAGGATGATCTCCCGGAATTGCGACGTCCACCCGGCCGGCTCGGCCGTCCGAGCCATGAAGCGTGCATGATGATAGATCGTCTCGAACAGCGCGGTTTCATAGCTTCGCGCGACATAGAGAACGCCGTAGCTTCCGCCCGAGAATCGGCTCGGGCGGTCAGGGCTGACGTGAGTAAACGAGGCCATCAGATAGGATGCCCCCAAGCCACCGACCCGCCGGCCCGGAGGGACAAGGTCGATGTTACCGACCGACGCCATGATGCGTGGGTTTGTCTTCTGCTCGGCCGAAATGAGGAGAGGCCAGTCGGCTGGGTCTGCAATATCCTCGAACAGATCGATAGGAGGATAGATGCTGCGGATGATCCTGACCGCGCCCTCCCATTCGACCCTGTTGACCGGCGGCACCGCAACTCCCGTCACCAGCCGCCCCGTTCCGCGTCGAGATAGCGCCGCACCCGCATAATGTCGGTAAGTTCGCCGCCAAGCATGACCGCCAGCGCACTCGCTCCCTCGAAGGCCGCATTGGGTGCTTTGATCCAGTCATAACCGCGTTGCGGCTCCTGAAAGATGAGGCGCAGCGCCTTGTGAATACCCATGAGGTTGGAGAGCCGGGCAAGCCCGTCGCGGGAGATGCGGCCCGGTCCCTCCGCCTTCCACCGACGGAAACTGCGCACCGGCATATCGGTCAGGACGGCAGCCTGCTCGTCCGTCACCCCCCATTTGGCGAAGAGGTTGAGTGCTGCACGAAACATCGCGCCACCCTCTGCCTGGGTGAGCGGTTCCGGCCGAAACGGGGCCGGGATCGTCTCAACGGGTTGCAACATGGCCATAAAGCATCTCCATGTGGCATGATATAAATAGATGACTGCCAAATGGCAACGTCGTGCGCTGCCTTATGCTCTATTTGGCATAAACGCCGGGTATGCGCTGAATCGCATAAGTCATCACTCCCTTAAACCCCGATGAAGTTTTGCGTCACACCTTCCGCCGCACGGCGATCACCCACCTGGTGCAAGCTGGCGTTGATCTTCCCACTGTCCAAAAGGTGAGCGGGCACAAACCCTAGCTATGGTGGCGCGCTATGCCCATGCGAATGGCGAACTATCGACGCCGCCATGGATAACCTTGAGCAGCGCATCGCACTACCATTGCGGGATCCGTCACACCATGTCGCGGAGGGCTGCTTCGGCAAATGTGGGCTCATTGGTCGTCATCATTCCCCCTGCACTCATTCCCGCCGCATTTCCTGACCCATCCTCCTGCTCACGATAAAGAGACCCTCGGCAGGTCAGACTCTGGCTAATCTGCCGCACCGTTTTGCGGCATCTGGAGCAGAGGGGAGATGATGTATGAGCTATTATTCATCTATCACATCGTATATATGCAATGAAAGATTGTAATTTGATGTTTTATATATCATACAGATGCCCATGATCACATCTCAGCAAATGCGGGCTGCGCGAGCCTTGCTCGGTATCGATCAACGCCAACTCGCCGCACTGGCGAGCGTGTCCCTGCCGACGATCCAGCGGATGGAAGCATCCGATGGGCAGGTGCGAAGCGTGGTTGATACATTGGTGAAGGTGATCAACGCGCTCGAGGCGGCAGGGATTGAGATCATCGGGGAGAATGCCCCGAGCAATGGCGCAGGGCGCGGCGTCCGCCTCAAGGAAACAACCGCCGGTCAACAGCCCAGACGCGTACCGTCAGTCCTGTTCGATCAAACGGCCGAAGATGATGCATGCTGATGGACGACTGATCGCTTTCACACCGAAGTTGATCACGGTCCTGCGCGAGGGCTATTCGATCGACCGGATGCGGCGCGATTGCGTTGCCGGCCTCACGGTCGCGATCGTCGCACTACCCCTGGCCATGGCGCTCGCGATTGCGAGCGGCGCTTCTCCTGACAAGGGACTGGTCACGGCTGTCATAGCCGGTTTCCTGATTTCGGCCCTTGGCGGTTCGCGAGTCCAGATCGGTGGGCCGACCGGCGCCTTCGTCGTCGTCGTTTTCGGAGTGATCGCGCAACACGGCTATGACGGCCTACTTATCGCGACACTGATGGCGGGACTCATGCTGATCGTCGCCGGATATTTAGGTCTGGGCAGCCTCGTGCGCTTCATTCCGCAGCCGGTGGTAACGGGTTTCACCGCAGGCATCGCGGTCATCATCGCGTCGAGCCAAGTGAAAGATTTCCTCGGCCTGTCGATGGCCCACGTGCCCGCCGATTTCCTGCCCAAATGGGGAGCCTATTTCGCTGCCCTGGACAGCGTCCGGATCGTCCCGCTGGCGGTGGGCGCAGGGTCGCTGGGGCTGATCATAGCCCTCCGCAAATGGGCACCACGCTTGCCCGGCTTCCTGATCGCCGTCATATTGGCCGCAGCGGCCGTGGCGCTTCTGCATCTTCCGGTCGAGACGATCGGGTCGCGCTTTCCGGACCTGCCCACCGACCTTCCCGCCCCAGCGTTCCCGGACTTTTCTCCTGCCAAGCTTCAGGCGGTTATACCGTCGGCGTTCACCATCGCCTTTCTCGCCGGGATCGAGGCGCTCCTGTCTGCGGTCGTGGCCGATGGAATGATCGGTTCAAGGCATCGATCCAATCAGGAACTGGTAGGTCAGGGCGTCGCGAACATCGCGTCGGCATTGTTCGGCGGCTTGCCCGCGACAGGGGCAATCGCTCGCACGGCGACCAACATCAAGGCCGGTGCGATCACGCCCGTGGCGGGTATAATGCATGCCCTGTTCCTGCTCCTGTTCATCCTGTTCGCCTCGGATCTTATGGCCTATGTGCCCCTGGCGGCGCTCGCGGCCATCCTGTTCATGGTCGCGTGGGGCATGAGCGAGCATCATCGCTTCATCCAGTTGCTGCGCATGCCTAATGGCGATCGCAGCCTACTGCTGCTAACTTTCGGCCTTACCGTGCTGGTCGATCTCACGGTCGCCATCGGCGTTGGCGTGACGCTCGCTTCCCTGCTCTTCATGATGCGCATGAGCCAAATGGTGGAGATTGCAAACGACAGCGGCAACGGCGCGTTATCATCCGAGGAAGCGGGGGAGGATATTCATCAGCGCGATGCGCTTCCCCCAAGGGTCGAAGTATTCCGTATCGAAGGCCCCGTTTTCTTTGGCGTCGCGAACGAATTGCTCGACACGCTGCGACGGATCGGGCTTCCGCCAAAGGTCATCATACTTCGCATGCGGCGGGTGCCCCTGCTCGATGCCAGCGGCGTGACGACGATCGAGGAAATCGTTCGGCAAGCCGGGTCGGCAAGCACGCAGATCATAGTTTCAGGCATCCAGGCGCAACCCATGGCGATGCTCGAGCGGGTTTCTCTGGGACCAGCAGACCGGCGTGTAATCTTCTGCGGTGATTTTCCCGAGGCCCTGCGCGTCGCGAGAGCGATCGCGGGCGCGCCAACAGCGGCAGCCGAACAGCTCAATTGATCAACAGCCAGATGGATTTTGAAATGACTCCAACGAATGATGACTATGTCTATGATGAAACTTCGGGTGAGTGGATATCGGCAGAAGAGGCTGCAGGGAAGGCCCAGGATGCCGGCAGAATCGAAGTGCGAGATTCCGCCGGTAATCTTCTGGCGGACGGCGACAGCGTCATCACGATCAAGGATCTGAAGGTCAAGGGCGCCGGCCAGACCTTGCGCAAGGGCACCGTGATCAAATCGATCAGGCTCACCGGCGACCCACAGGAAATCGACTGCCGCTATGAAGGCATCAAAGGCCTGGTTCTCCGCGCCGAGTTCGTACGTAAGCACTGATTTTGGCGTATCTTGAGAATGTGGCGGTCTAACATCTTCTCATCGTGGCCAATCATCTTATAGAAATACGTCGCTCGTTTGGAACATTGACCGATGCTCACAGTCGTACGCCATTGAGCCGAGCGCATTCCCGGTAGCGGTCATCCTGCCGATGCACTCAACCCAGCCTTGAACCGTTCCAGCCATGCGCGAACCATAGCGGCATAGGCGGGCAACCCGGCCGCAGCGATGACGCTTCCACCCTCATCCGATCGCTCCACCCCAACGGATCGATGCCAATCGCCCTGGCACGCGGATCCCGAATTGTGGGTATTTGCAGCGCAGAATGGCGAGATCCAAACGGCCGGTTCTAGCGCTAGGATTTCGTCTCTGAAGGACTGACACTGGGGCATAGTGGCCGCAATCGCCCACTTTAAGAGCATCGTTTCCGCAGACTGGCAAACAGGACGCCAGAGAATTCCGGGGCTTAGCGCACCGTCCTATCGGGCCAGAATGGTCTCACCCGCCATGGTAGGGCGTTGGTCGAGGCCATAAGGCACGGCAATGTCGGCACTATTTGCACCGCCCATCGAATGATCTAAGTCATTGAATTTAAAGGACAAATATGTGGTGCACCGCGCAGTGCAGAGCTGCATGGTCTCTGTACCGCATTTTTCCCGTCTTTATGGGAATTTACTGGGAATAACGCCAAGAACGTTCCTCGCCGCAGAGCAAGGTGAGCCAGACAGCCCGGCCCCTCTGGGCGTGGAAGCCCTTTTCCCATTTTCAGATATCTGGGAATTCGATTCCCAAAAACGGAACCGAATTGGTCCATGGTCATGTCGCTCGACCTGGTTCCGTTAACATCCTGATCCATATCAAACGCTGACATTCTTCAATCGCTCTCTTGCGAGACGAGCGAATGTCCAACTTGCGGTGCGAAAAGTTTTCAAAAGGGCAACCCGTTGCCTCCCTTGATTTTTACTTTCTTACAATCTTCCGTGAAATACGCCATCATTACTGAGAGTCGCCAACAACGTGTAGTATATATCGTTAGATAACCTTCCGCGATATTCGCGTGTTTGAGGGGCTATTAACATGTCCAACGATCTTACGCCGCAGACAGATAGCTTCGTCGGCACGGCCTCGGACGAGCTGGTGAATGCGACTTCCACCACCCTCAATCCGGCGGACAGTCTGGATGGCGGCGGGGGCCATGACACGCTGGCGTTGTACGGGGCGGGCACGTTCAACCTCGCGGCTCTAGCCCAGTTCACCAATTTCGAGCAGGTGGATGTCACCAACACGACCGGCAATCAGCTATC